>JAYTOE010000120.1:0-36503 GCA_043747935.1 Akkermansiaceae bacterium | reverse complement strand
AATGCTGCTACAAAGTCAGGTCAGCAAAGACGGCATCTACATGATCGACATCCTGCCCGCTCTACCCGACGCATGGAAAGACGGCTCCGTCACCGGCCTTCGCGCGAGGGGCGGCTTCGATGTTGACCTCGCATGGCGTAGCGGAAAGCTCTCGCAGGTAGTCATTTCCACCACAAAGGGCGGCAAAGCATACATCCGTGCTAACGGGAAAATCCAGGCCATCGATCTCCCCGTCGGTGGCAAACACGTAATCAAACTGTAAATCTTTGGAGTAGCGTCTCATCCTCGAATGCGCCGTAACAGCCGCCGCCTTAGGGATTGGCTTTATCGGGTTCTGAGGGCGGGATATCGAAGAACCGACAGATCTTGATCGGCTTGGATTCCTGGGAACCGTCGAACAGGAAAACGTAGTTCCTCCGGCCGGGTCGGTTCCCCCACTGGCTTGAATAAACTTGCTTGGTTTTATTTTCTTTCACGATCGCCGAGTGTGAGAAATTGAAAAAGCGATAATCCCACGCGTCGATGCGACTTTTTCCGATGTCGTAAGCGATGATTTTCATGGGGAAATGACCCGTTTAAGACACCCCAGCAAGATGCGCTTCGAGTCGAGCGGAAGATTGACCGATGCGAAGGGAGCGGGCAGCGGCGGCTTGAGTGAAAACTCAGCCTCCGAGGCGCGAAGCATAAACCGTTGTGGGCCTTTGTATGTAAGGGGTGTGCCAAGTCCGCTGCTATTGGCTTGGAAAAGAGAGATCCTTGCCGTCTTGAAAAAAGGCCGTTCACCGAGTCGTCTTCTCGTGCCGGTTTGCGCTGCGCGTAGGGAATGAATTCGCAAGTTTATCAACAGCGATGGAATTTAAGGCGCGGAAAGAGGTGCTTAGGATTAGTCAGTCAACGCATAGACCTTCTTGCCGAAAACGACGCTCCCCCGTGCCTTGACATCCGGATCGCTCGCTATCGGCTCTTCCTGCAAATTTCCGAGAAAAACGCCAGCTGCATTTGGCCAGGCTCCCACCTTGTTCCATGCTTCGTCGAATCCAGAGACCCTATACTTGGGCTTGCCGATAAAGCTCGAAATCGCAGCGTCCGACAGTTCAACCGACTCCCCTGATGCTCCAGTCAATATAAGATTCCATTGAGTTGCGTCCATCTTGAACAAGACGATCTTTCCTGAAATGGAAAGTGGCAGCCCCTCAATCGGGGATGGAGAGTCGCAGTAGAAGAATTCATCGCTCTTCACCCACGTCACCACGATGCCATTTCGCAAAACACATCGCTGTTGGAAATTGGCCCCATCGACGTAAAATCCATTTTTGGGAAGCTGTTCCCCTTTGTAAACAAACACCGTGTCACCAAAGTTGACGACTGTTTCAGAACCGTTTGCGAACGTGGTTCTCTGAACTTGAAGATCATCCGTCAGAAATTCATGCGATGTCATTTGGATCCCGAACTTATCGCGCATGGATGGCACCGTCAGATAATAGGACTCAAGATGTTGGACGCTGTCGTTTGCCCAGTCAAATTTTGCATCAGTCCAGAACAGGGGCATATCGCCATAGAGCAGTGTGACCCGGTCTTTCATCGTCTTGAGTTCGGGTGCGACTTTGCAGAACCATCCGGCGCTCTCTCCCCAATACCAAGACGTCGCCACACAGTCATGATAGACGAGCTGCCAAAACGGAATCCGTTGGGTCGGCGAGCCATATTTCAAAAAATCAGGACTGAAATCATCCCGCGATACCGGCACCCGCAATTGTCCGGCATTCCAACCATTGGTATTCTTTCCGGGAACCCACCAATTCGATCCGCTCAGGCCACCCTCAGTATAATCCACTAAATCGACTCCCCAATCATTGCCATGCTCAGTCCCGATGACCAGGCCCTTCTGCCGGTAATATTGAAACGTATCCCGCTTGTATTTCAGATCGGATTTGCGATCAAATGTGTGATTCGGATGGTAGTCCTCCATGAGTGCACCAGCCATGATCACATCTATAAAGTTGCCGTTCCTGGTAGCGTCATTGATACTGCTCGGACCATAGGCTAATGCTGCGTTAAGATACTTTGAAGAAGAACGCAGATAATACTGTTTGGTCACATTTTCGTTCGCATCGGTTACACCCCATCCCGTCATAATTTCACCGGTGTTTAACATCAGACCATTCTGCTGGATATTATCCGATTGAAACCATAACGACCCATCGATAATATCTCCGTAACTATCATAATTGAGCGTGATATAGCCCAGTTTGTTTAATTCTGGAACTTGTGACGCCACCGTATTGGAAATGATTGCTCGATTGATCCCGAAATTCCGCCATTTTTTGATGAAATCCAACGAGACGGGTTCTCCCCACAGAGGCGGTGCCCCATTCATGCGGTTGACCATCGGCCGTTCTGCGGCTTTTTCCTTGAGCGTTTTGAGCATGCCTCGCTCTTTCTGATACTTTCGATATTCTTCCGCCAGTTTCACGTAACCGCCACTTTCAATAAAGCGGTAGATCGCCCGGCGTGGATAGGCGAATTTCCCCATACTGCACTGCCAGACGGGTTCGGGCCAGACCAAGCCAGCTTTCCGCGAGAGATGCACGTTCGCATCGAGCGGGCTTTCGATCTGTAACATCATGGCATCGCCTCTTTCCCGATCAAACCATCCGACGAGTGGAAGATTCAAACAGTTGGTGCTCCCATAAACAATCATCATGTTTTCGTTATAGCCGAGGCCCGTGTCATCCTGCTTCTTGAGGACGCCGCTGGAACGATCGGTGAGGATGAGGTATCCCTCCTCTGCAACGGTAGTGAACATGGGAGGCAGTCCGAGCGCGGTGAAGGGCGCGTCCATGTTCTCTGTGAGAACTTCAATCGAAACACTTGGACCATCGAGAGCGACGAGCATCGAATATATTTTCCCAGAAAGGGAGTCCTGGACGAAAACTTTCATCTTCTCGTCCAATTGGACAACATCGGTGATGGTGAAGGCCGCAAATTTAGCCTGATCAATTGGTCCCCATTTCGTGACGACTGCATCATTGACACAATGACCCAAGTCTGCCGTCCAAACGCGCGTGGTGCGGGAATCTGTGATGACAAGTTTGTTCGATACTCTATCGGCTTGAAAGGAGATCGCAGTGTTTTGAATCGTTTGACCTGGAAGTGCCGACGGAATGAACAGTAAAAGAGATAAGAGTATTTTCATATTCAAGGAGTGTGTTTTGAATTAAAAGTATAGCTGCCAGCGGGGAGATCCAGCACCGCTCGACCTTGAGCAATGCTTCGGACTTTCACTAGAGGGACTTCACTAATGGGCTGTCCCGATTCACGAAGACTGTTCAAATCATTGCAGGGCACATACACAGTCGCACTACTGTTGGGAGGCACGGTAACTTTCCATTGGAAGGTTTCGCCATCTGTCTTCCAATCGCTGAGAATTTCACCATAGGGCGAGCGGTGGGTGGCGCGGGCGAAGGTGACGCCCTCGACCGGTATTGGTTTCATCAGGATGTGCTTGAAGCCTGGATTCAAAGGATCGGACTTGATGCCTGCGAGGGATTCATAAAGCCAAATGATGAAGTCGCCCACCAACATAACGTGATTTCCGGAGTTCATGGCCGGGTTGGCCGTATCCCCATTCCATAGTTCCCACACGGTGGTAGCACCCTTTTCGATCATATAGCCCCAACTTGGGTAAGCGGTCTGAGTGGCAAACCCATGTACAAGGTCTGCACGACCGCCTTCGGTCAACACCCGGTTGAGCCACTGCACACCGACAAGTCCGGTGCCGAGGTGCCCTTTGTTCTCCACTGTAATCTTTTCAACGAGGTGGGCGACAACGCGGGGTCTTTCCAACTCCGGCACCAGCCCGAATGCCAAAGGCAGGACGCAGGACGTCTGCGATCCGTTGTCGTAGTAGCCCTTGGCGGGGTCGTAGAATTTTCGGTTCAAGGCTGCGGCCATTCGTTTGGAAAGCTCTGTGTAGCGGGTTGCCTCGTCCGACTTGCTGAGAAGTTTCGCGTAGCGGCTCATCAGGTCGAGGTCATGACAGAATATGGAGGTCGCAAGCAGAGTTGAATTGGTTTTTCGAACGGGATCCACCGAGTGGATCAATTCGGGATATTCAGGCGGCACGCACCAATCCCCGTAATTGTCTTTGGAGATCAGATCGTCTTGGATAAATTGGGTCATATAGGTGATCCACTTCACCATTGCCGGGTAGTGGCGTTCGATCAGCGCGGCGTCGGCATACTGGTCAAGTAAGTTGGAAGGAATCACGATGGCAGCGGACGGCCAAGCGACGTTGTCGTTGTACATCGGCCAATAGCTGGGGCTAACATCCGAGATGCTACCGCTGTCTTTCTGGGTATCCGCCATGTCTTGGAGCCATTTCGAGTGGAAGGCTGCCGTGTCGAACAGGTAGGTCTCGCCACGCGAACTGAAAGTGCGGTCGCCAAGCCATGCCTGGCGTTCATCGCGTTGCGGGCAATCTGTGGGAACGCTGCGGTAGTTGCCACGAACGCCCCAGCGGACGTTAGAGTGAAAACGATTGATCCGTGGCTCGGAGCATTCAAAATCCCCGGCGTAAGAAAGATCATCGTTCACGACTTGACCCACGATGGATTCAAGCGTCGGCTTCCCCGGGTATCCGGTGATTTCGACGTATCGGAATCCATGATAGGTGAAACGGGGCTCGTAGATCTCAGCCTTCCCGCCCTTCAGATGGTACACATCGTTAACCGCCGCGCTGCGCATGTTAGCTAGATAAACATGGCCATCTTTAGTCAAAGTCTCGGCGTGCCGGAGTGTCACGCGCGAGCCACGTGGACCATCCACTTGGAGGCGGCACCAGCCGACCATGTTCTGACCCATATCGAAGACAAAGACACCAGGGCTTGGTTCAGTCATGGTCACTGGCTTGAGGGTTGCGGTGACCCGGATGGGGTTGATCATCTGAGCGGATAATTTACCACCGGGCGCATCAAGGACTTCCGCCGCTTGCCACGCAGTGGCGTCTAAACCTGCTTTTGACCAACCGGAGATCTCCTTGCGGGCATCGTAAAATTCACCGTCGTATTCATTGTTAGTCACGATCGGTCCGTTGTCTGTGACTTTCCACGAAGTGTCGCTGACGATTGCGTCCTTGGTGCCGTCAGCATATTGGATTTCCAACTGCACGAGTGCGCGTGGCATGCCAAAATCACGGCATCCCACGTATAACTTGCTACGGGGTGCGTGGAAGCGGCCATTTCCCAGGTGAACACCGATGGCATTCGCTCCTGGTTGGATTGAGGAGGTCACATCATGTGTGACATACGCGACGCGCTTGTCGTATTCGGTAAGGGCAGGCGAGAGCACATGATCGCCGATCTTCGCACCATTAATTTCGCACTCGGAAATACCCAGCCCACTAAGGTAGAGGGTAGCTCGCACCGGTTTCTTCCCGACGGTGAAATCCTTGCACAGGAGACGTGCTGCAAGTTCGCGTGGGGCGGGAAGCAGCGTTTCGCCCCATGGGGCCATTCCGACAGCGCCTAGAACCGCTGCGCTTTGCCACGAGGATTCGTCTGCATCCGGTAGAACCCAGCCTAGAGGTTCCACCGCGCTGGCTTTCCAGGCCGCGTCCGTGGTAATGATCAGCGGTGGCCCGGTTTCAAAATGAACTTCGATTCGCCCGGTTAGTGCGGGTTCATTGCGCAATGATGTTCCGTTAGTCTCTACCCAGAGTGCAACCGTGTTTTTCCCGGCACTCAATCGCGGCGCGATGTCAATTGCCGACGCTTCAGCATAGCCGGTGCCTTCCCCATGCGAAATGCCATTGACCGCACTTGCGAAAGATCCGTTGACTCCCAAATAGAATTCCCCTCGACGGATAGGGCGATCCGCCGGAAGCTCAAAAGTGCGGCGAAAGAAATGGCGCGTCGGCTTGTTCGGTGGGGCTTTCCCGTCGTTTGGAAATGCGATCCATGATGAACCGGCTAGTGGAGGTTTTACCAGCGGCGTGTTTTTGCCAATCCACTTGCCCTGCCAATCGGAGGCTTGCAAGCCGATGCTCCAGCGAGCTGCCGCACTCCATGGCGACGGCGTTCCGTCCTTGTCCCAGATGCGGACTTTCCAGAAACAGGCCACGCGAGAGGCTAGGGGCTTGCCGGCGTAGCGGACGTGGATCGACTGGTCGGAGTCCACCTTGCCAGTGTCCCAGAGATCCGCCTTGTCGGCTTCCAATTCAGCCAGAGACGATGCGACATTGACCTGCCAAGCCGTTTGTTTAGCGCCACGCTCGGTGGATTCCTGA
Organism: Akkermansiaceae bacterium; assembly: GCA_043747935.1. Lineage (GTDB taxonomy): Bacteria > Verrucomicrobiota > Verrucomicrobiia > Verrucomicrobiales > Akkermansiaceae > Luteolibacter. The sequence continues at coordinate 30,217 of JAYTOE010000120.1, read as the reverse complement.
ATCCAACTCAAGCGAGGTTGCAGATCGTCGATGCCCTCGGGGTTCTCAAGGAACTCGCAGCGCAAGGTGCCGACGGTGACGGCCTGCGCGAGCATGGTGGCGAGCAGCGCGATGATACCGGATAATAACAATTTCATTGGAGGAAAAATAAAGAGACAAGGACGCGCAAATGCGCGATGTGTATCAAGGTTCAGTTCCGCTCTAGGGAGCACTATTCGGTGATACACGGGAGTCGGTGAATCCCATGACGCGTGGAGTACGAGTCCCCGCTTGGGTGATGAGAAAAAGAAGTGTGCGCGATTCGGGATCATGATTCCATTTCGTTTCACACAAGGGTTGGCGCTTCCCACCTTGGGAAGCATAGTAGGCTAGGCTGACATTATAGTCCTCGCGTTTGCTGCTGGGAGCTTCGATCACGCTTCTCGCGTTCGGCGCGATCGACAATTTTTGCTTGCCCACTTGGCCGCCGACAAGTTTGTCAGAAAGATTGAACCATAACATCTGGCCGTTTTTGAAAACACTATTGCCTGCATCGATTACCGCAAATTTGACGGGGGCGACAGGATTGGAAGGATCCGACCCAACGATTAGATAGCAATCAGTGATCGCAGCAGCGAGCCTTGCCGCAGGGGCGACGGGGTTAATTTCCTCCGGCTTTGCGGGCGGTGCCGGTAACAACCTCAGACTGATTTCACCAGGCGCAATCTCATAGACCGGAGACAGATTCATTCGTGGCAGTTCCACTTTCTGTGTCGTGGTGCCATCGAAGAGAAATAGGCTACGCGGAGCGTCTTCCGGTGCCATGACGAAGACAATGCGGCAGCTACGGGTAGCCTTCTCCTGAGCGGATGCGAGAGAAACACCGCAAAGGAGAGTGATGATAAAACGCATGATGAAGGAACTCATATTTCTGAAGCATTAAGCCAGCGGAATGAAATGATCTTAAATCGGCGACCAAACCGTTGATTCACGACGGAGGCAGGCAGTTCCACGGAGTCGGCGGCATCTATCGGATCCACGTAGCTACGATCCCGGGTCACGGTAGCCTCACACACGGCACGCGCCTTAATGATGACGCCTGTTTTGTCACGGCTATCGCCGTAAGCACGAATGGTGAAGGTGTCGTCGCGAGCGGACAGAATCGGCGCGATGGGGCGAAGAATATCCGCTTGGCGAACCCAGCCGGGAAGACCATACGCGCTGTTACCGACGGCAGCATCTGGGAATTGATACTCAGGATCAATGAAGGCAGGCGTGACTCCAGAGGTTTTGGTGAAATCCGGACTGGAGACGGTGGAATAGATGTCATCGGTGCCACTTTGCGCCAATTGGTTGAGCGCAGCTTGGAGCGTGCCCGCAAGAGCTAGATCACCTGATGAGAGCTGGCGGTTGACGAATTCGGCGAGCGAAAGGAACGGCCCACGGGCACGGATCTGTTTGACGATTTCCTTGGCAATGGCATCAAGGGTTGCGTCGTCAAGCATCCGATAGCCGGTGAATTCGTTCGCCTCGCTGAAAGCCCCTCCATCCGGCGGCGCGGTGGCATCCGGAGACCCTGCGACGCTGAAACGAGAAACGCCGTAGTCGGTCTTGGTGGAGAGCGCGACATCCACCGCAGCACCTGACAGCTTTTGGTTGGGAACGATTTGATTACGGGCATGGCCGAGCAATGCGCGCCACGCAGCAACGGAAGTGGAATTCACGTTGAACATTCCCTCGACATCCAGACGTGATGCGATGGTCTTCCATGAATCCGCCTTGTTCACCTGTTGATTGTAGAACTGATCAGCATGTGCACTCGCATCCTCGATGATCGGTTGATAGGAACGGTTGGCAAGCGGCGAGACCCTTTGGATGAACTCGCTGCTGACGGTCTTCAGATCCTTGCCATTGGCACCGAAATCAGTTGGATCTGGTGTGAGGGATGAAACGAACCAGTCGTCGAAGAGCAAGTGATTCAGGCAGTAGGAGTCATCGTGCTGATAGTTGGTGGGCAGCCCTGAGACGTTGCTGTTGACCACGGCATTCGCAGGTAAAAGTGGAGAGGCGTCACTATTCGCAATGATATTGAAGGCGAATGGCGGGATGGGATTTCCACTACGGGCATCCCAGTGGGTCAACTCGGCGAGCGACTGTAAAGGTCGGGTGGGAATCTCTGCAACGACGCAACGCGAGAGGCCGGTATCCTTGTTAAAACCGGTGATGATGTAGCCGCGCTTAGTTTTGTCACTGGCATTTGGGAGAAGGCTATCGAATGGGGTAAGCTTCTCGAAACTATAGTCGAAGGGTGAGTTCACAGGATGGTCCGAACCCAGATAGTCCGCCATATAGACCGATCCATCGTTGCGCTCGCCCATTGACGTGAACGCTACGAGGGGGCTGGATTGGACAAATCCTTTTGCCGGGATTTGAGTTTTGCTAGCCATCCGCGCACCAAAAAGATTGAACATGAACGGCGATGGGTTTGCGACCACACTGCTCAAAGGTTCGGATTCAGCGAGGTCATTGAGCGGCGGCCAAATCTGTTGGGCCAATGCCTTTCGATACTCCATGCGATAGGGCTGTCGGTTTTCCCCCGCGACATGGAGATCCAGATAGATGCCTACGCCTCTGGGTCCGGGAATATTATACTCGAAAAACTCCGTGTCGAAACTGGCGATGGCCTTGATTGTTGAATTCGCAGAAATGGCCATGGGCTTATCATCATCACCGAGAAGCGCGATATAGTGGCCGACACCGCGGTGAAATCCGGGTGTCAACGTCAGCGGAGAACTCGCTACGACGGGCACAGTGCCTTCTGCAGGACTAAAGACCCTGCATTCGCCAGCCTCCAAACTAATCGGTTCCTTGATATCATACACAAATCCGCCGACATTCGCCAACGGCCTATTTCCGCCTGGCACCAGTCTTTCAGCCGCAGTGCCAAAGACTGGACGTGATTTCAGCGTAGTGCTGCCGCTATCAGTCCTGATCGTGTAGGCGAGGCTGGTCGGAATTGGGCGTGAAATCACGAGGTTGAGCGGTGGACTCTGGAGCCGCACACTGTAAGGATTCCAGATCGTAACGACGGGGGTTACCAGGAGTCGCGGCTCAAGGCCTAGCGGTTGGGGCTTTCCAAATGGCTTGGGGGGCGTTCCGGCCCAATGCGAAAAGACCCACTGGATACGGGCTACGACCGGCATAATCCGGGTTTTGTGGGTGTAGTTAAAAATCTCCGCCGGGGAACTAGCGAAACTATTGACCGAATAACTATCCAGACTGCCTGTCCCTGTGGCCGACGTGTTTTTGATAGCTTTGTAGGCTGTCATGTGGTTTTGCAGGTTTTGCCAACTGGAGATGGCTCCCTGAACCTCGATGGATGACTGGATGATGTTTCGGTGGGAGGACCATGGGTAGAGCATGTCCCGCGCAGGTGTCGGACTCGAAGTCGTGGGCCGATCATAGAGAATGTCCTTGCCGGGACTCACACGGAAGAACGGCTGGCTCCCGTTGGAGAGGAGGCCCCAATTTTCCGAGAGTAGCGAAAGATCCTTGCGCCAGCCTCCCGTGGCGGTGTTTGTTAAAAGTCCCGTGGAATTGGTGGAGAGATCGTGAAAAAAGTTTTGCGATGGCTTGATAGCCGCGCCCGTGGTTGCAATCAAGTCGCTTTGTTTCAGGGTGATGGCTAGATCCGCCAGCTTGGGATCTGCTAGCAGGTTTTCCAGGCCGAAGGGTTCTGGATCCGCCGTTACATGAGATTTCTGAGACTTCGCCCAGTGGCTCGCAGTATTGGCGAGTGGTTCGTATGGCTTTGGCAGGCGGGCTTTCTGGTTTTCTCCGCTGACCCACCAGGCGTAGGCTCCTCTGCTTTTGTCGTCATCGATGGGAGTGGGGGGAAGATGGATTTGCAGCTTTGTGCGGTCAGGTCCAGCACCCACCGAGTTTTCACCGAGCAGAGTGACACTGTTGGCACTCTTTGTCGTAGCGGGAGGCGCTGACGACGCTGGCGTCGTCGAGGGATTTCCAGAGGCTAGCCAACCGAGAAACCGGGATTCTTTTTTACTTTGATAATCGCCCGGGGAAATTGGCCGCCCGTTCGCATCATGATCAGTGCCTTCCCAACTCTTCCAAACTCCAAGCACAGGCGGATTGGTTTCCTTTAAAATATCGGCCCGAGCAGTGACTCGCGTGTCGAGGCCTGCTTTCTTTTGCAAATCACCCAGCGCGAGCATCAACGCCATCCGTGCATTCGCCCGGGCCGTAGCTTGGTCTGCTGAAGCCGCAGAGGATCTCAGACTTATGCTGCTAAGCGTCAAAAGACCGACCGCGATCACCGTGAGCAGGATTATCAAGCTGAGCGTCACGACCAGAGCAAAGCCTTTCTTTGTCTGAAGACGGAAGGCGGGTAGAGACAGTGCTTTCACGGGGTTACTTGGCTCACCTTAATGTATAACTGCTTCGCCAACGGGGCGCTTGCGGTGGCGGTGAGGGTAGTGATCCCGTCCGTAGTGACCGAACTAAAGGTAACCGTCGGTTCTCCGGCAGGGCCGCTGCCACCTTGATACCAATCGATGAGGTTGGGCGACCATTCGTAATCGCCGCTGAGGCCCGCTAGAGGATTGGCAGTTTGCGGGTGGGTGAAGGTCGTGTGATTGAAGGACATCGAGGGATTCGATATGCTAGGATTGGACTGCGCCGGTTTAGATCCAAACCAAGCCTCGACTCCGATAGGAAGTCCGTCCCCGTCAGGATCGAGGGCGAATCCCTGATACGCAGGATCAATACCAAAGGCAGGATCAGCGATCCATGAACTGAAGTTGGAGCCAAACCCCAAAACCTCTATCCCTTGGAACCAAACTGGTGCCATTAGATCGTAATAAGGATTGGTCGGGTGGTTGATGCCGTTGGACATCACTTCCGGTTTGATCGCGGAGGTGTAATTGTTCGGATCTGTCAGAAACAGCAAGTATAAATCCACTGTGCTGACATGGGAACCGCTTCCAGCATAGGTGGGCACCAGCGTATCCCGGATGTAGATGTTATAGTTGTATAGATCCTGATTGAATTCAGCGCGTGGTGTGATCTGGGCCACGATCAGACGCACGGTCGGGTCTGCGGTGAGAATGCGATTCACCAAGCTGTTCAACAAGGCCGGGCTGTCTGGACCCATCTCGTTGATTCCGATCATCAGCAGGATCACGTCGGGTTTGGCAGAGGCCATATATCCCGCGATTTTTGTGGTGAGACCGCTGATTGTCTCGCCACCGTAGCCCTCGTGGCCGTCTTGTCCGAAGTCGCGCAGATTGAAAGGAGGGACATAAGATACGAAGACCGGTTGGGGCGAGCTGCCGACGAGTTTGAAATTATAGTTCGCACTTGTTAGATGCGTATAGAGTCCCCTGCGGTAACCAAACATGAAAGGATGGGCACCACTGAGCGAGTCATCGGTGTAGCCCACCGTGATCGAGTCGCCAACGCACAGGATGCGCAATGGCAACGCCTCAGACGTGAAGTTCCACGATGTATCATTAAAAATACCCGGAAAGGGCTTACCGGAGCGATCCACGAGAGCGCCGGAGTCGATTCTGACCGCGTATTTTTGCTTCGTATCGAGATTCGTATTGGGATTGATCGTCAAAACCGAGCCCGCGACAGAAACGCGGGAGTCACCCACCGGAATCACGATTTCCGTGGAAGTGCTGAGGTTCTTGATCGTGATATTGCCGCTGCCGATTGAGACATTCTCGTCGAAGGTCGCCACCAGGTTCGTTCCCACTGAAACGCCGGTGATTCCGTCGGTGGGACTCAGGGTGGTCGTTGCCGGCGCGGCGAGATCGGGCAAGCCGGTGATGAATTTCCACGTCATGTCGTCGCTGATGCCTGCAAATGCATTTCCGGAGCGATCCTTGATGGCGGTGGTGTCAATCTGGATGGCGTATTGTTTAAAGGCGGTTAGATCTACTGCCGGGCTGATCTTCATGACCGGGCCGGACATCGACACTTGTGAACCGTCGGATACGGCGATGGTCGTTTGTGTCGAATCGCTCAGGTTCTTGATCGTAATGCTTCCGGTTCCAACCACGACATTCTCGTCGAAGGTCAGTTCGAGCTTTGAATTGGCGGGCGCACCGGACGCTTCGTTTCCAGGATAGAGACTCATCAAAGCCGGAGCGGTCAAATCCGGGACAGTTGACAGGCCGAAAACATCTATCTCACGCCAGATGAAGCTATTTTCAAAACCACTTGCAACCGGATTGGCAGTGAACCTGATCGACTGAATTCTGCTGGCGAGCAGGCCGCCCGAGCCGCCAAGGATGACTTTGGAAGCTCCCACCTTACGGATTGCTGACGGCTGATAGTCCACGGTGGCTACATAGACATAGCTGCCACCGACTGGCTTGACCTCCACCTTCCATGCCTGAAAGCCGGACTCCATCGTAAGGAAATTGTCCGTGTAGCCACCACCGTCCTTGCTGTAGCAGCCAACCAAGGTTCCGTTCACAGAAACTGCGATCCGGGTCGAGCCGACGCCGTTCCAGGGATTGCCATCGAGCGGATCGGAAATGGTTAGGCAGACATCGAAGCTGGCAGCGCCGGGGTCGATACCGTCAGGGAAAGTATAAGTCTGGTTGCCGATCCATGTGGATCCATCGAAAAACTGCATGGCGCTGCCGGCACCGAAGAGATTATCCCGAGTAAATCTTATCCCAAAGTGAGACGTGGCAGCATCCGCCGGAGTCTGGCGAGAGGTGAATTGAAAGTCCACGTCGGAGGAGTTTTCACTTGCAGCAAACCCATCATTCCACAAGGCCGTCGCCTGCGCTTGGGCAAGCGGCGCGGGCACGACGAAAAAGACCGTCGCCAATGTAGCGAGGACGTGAGATTGAAATTTGGTTAGGATACGGAAGCACACAAGTTTGCGTTCAACTCTAAGATTTCAGTGATAGTACGCAGGCTAGGGTCTAAGCACCTAGCCTGCGAAAGAGGTTCACGGCGCGGTATTGATCGAGCCAACACGGAGAAACTGCTTCTCCATCGGCGCATTTGCGGTGGCAGTGACGGTGGTGATGCCACCGCTCGTGACCGAGCTAAAAGTCACCGTTGGTCTCCCGCCTGGGTCAGTGCCGGTCAGATACCAGTTGTTGAGTCAGACGGGAGTGTATTGCGCATGGGCGACAGACGTGAAGAGGGGCACGAAGACGGTCGTCAACGCGCCGAGGATGTGAGCTTTAGACACGGCTAATTTTAAGCTTTTCATAGGTCTTATTTTTGAGGGTTATGATTGCACCAGATACCACTCTGGACATTTTCTTACGCACGGCGGCGGCGCAACAGAATGCCGAGGCCAAGAGCGGTGAGCGCGAATCCGGATGGCTCTGGAATGGTGGTGACTGTCAGGTTATCCCAGCGGTTAACGCCAACCACGTCTCCACTTCCGTTATCATTCTGCAGGCCGGAAATCGTCATGAAGTTATTTGTATATCCTCCGCTTCCTTTGCTATAACTTCCGAGTAAGGTACCATTTACGGATACACTGATGTTAGTCGAACCCACACCGTTCCACGGATCGTTATCGAGAACATCGGTAATGTTTAAAGTCATATTGACACCTGCACCTAGATCAAATGGGGTATTGGCAAAGATACCGACATTAGTGGCTCCATCATTAAACAAGAAGGCGTTACCAGCACCAAAGAGGGCGTCCCGAATGATTGTGATGCCGAAGGATCCTGCGGAACCTACTCCAGCAAGCGTAGAGCTGCCGAGAGTGAATCCAGACGTCGAGTATCCTGCGGTAGCACTCGTATAGTCGAATGAGATTTGCATCGAAGTATCACCTACCGTCATGCTATTGAAATTGTGGTTGGGTGAAACGCGGGTATTACCACCCGGCCCGCCACTGACGATCAGCAACCCTCCAGGAACCCCGCCATTGCCGACCTGCGACTGCCAATCAAAACCACTGCCAAAGGCAGGGCTTTGCGCATAAGCGAGCGCGCCGACAGTTCCGGTCTGGCGCAGGTTATTCTCAAAATCAACATTATTGGATTGGGCGCTTACGCTATACCCATCATAAAATAGCACCGCCGCGTGGGCTGCTGACGCAGAGAGAGATGCGATGGTTGCTGCCACGGCGGCGAGGATACGGGCTTTTGGCTTGCTCATTCTTTGGATTTTCATGTTTTTGTGGTTAGTTTTGCGGTTTGCTGGCTCGATTAATCGGTCTATTTCACGAATTCAAGCACCGATCGGTTGATTTTCACCGGCGCAGCGTTCTTGAACTTGCCTAGATCCTAACGCCATACCCCTCGCCCCGCCATACCCTCAAAAGAGGGTATTACTGGCGGAACTTCATCACCGCCTCGGAACGGGAGTGGACTTGCAGCTTGGTGTAGATGTTCTTGAGGTAGGAACGGACGGTTGCCGTGCTCAAACCCAACATCTCGGCGGCCTTTTTGTTGGAACAACCCTGGGCCAAATAGGTGAGAATTTCCGTCTCACGGCTGGAGAGATTTTCGGCGGGGTTGGTCGAAGAGCCTTTTCGCTCGAAAGACTGCACCACTTTTCGGGCTATGTAATTGGACATCGGTGCGCCGCCGGCTATAACGTTGCGGATGGCTTCCAAGATTTCATCGGTGGTCGAGCGTTTGAGCAAATAGCCGGAAGCACCCATTTGAAGGGCCAAAAAGATGCGGTCGCTATCATCGTAAACGGTGAGGATGATGATAAGGGTTTCCGGGCGCAGCAGCTTCAACTGGCGCGTGCATTCCACGCCGGACATCTTCGGCAAATTGACGTCCATGAGCACGACATCCGGACGGAGTTTGGGAATTCCCTCCAGCGCTTGTTCGCCGCTGCCAAACGCGCCCACGCAGTGGAAGCCGGGCGCGTCGCCCAAGATCGTTTGGAGAATTTCCCGCGTTTTGAAGTCGTCTTCGACAATGGCTACAGAGATTGACATGTGAGGATGATTATTTGAGATCTTGCAAAGGCACGGTAAATCGCAGGCAGGTTCCGCGCCCGGCGGCAGAGTCTCCTCCATGGGTGTCAGCACCGCTGGTGATGCTCAGGATTCCATTCATGGCGGCGATGCGGCTGCGGATATTGGCCAGGCCATCTTCGCCGGGTTTTCCCGAACCCAGGTTGATGCCTTTCCCGTTGTCTTCCACGGAAATCACCAACTGGTCATCGCCGCAATGCAGGCGGATCCATACTTCGCTGGCTTGTGCGTGGCGGAGCACGTTGTTCAATGCTTCCTTGACCGCCAGAAACAGGTGGTGTCTGGCCACCGTGGCCATCTTGATTTCCGGGATGCGCAACGGCATCTCCAGTTGGCAGGCGATGGCCGTGGGTCGGAAAAACTCGTGGGCGAAGTGCGACAGGTAATCCGTGAAATTTTCCAGCGACTCGTTCTGCTGGTTGAGCGCCCAGACGATGCCGTCCATGGCTCTGACGCTTTCGCGTGCGGTGGCAGCGATTTTTTCCAATTCCGCTCCCACCACCGCCGGTTCCGCCTGATGTTTCCGCCCTCGATCCGCGAGCCAACTGATGCTCGTGAGGTTGGCTCCCAATTCATCGTGAATGTCTTGGGCGATCCGGGTTCGCTCCATTTGCAATTCGCCCTCCTGCTTCAATATCCCGAGGCGGTGGCGCAATCGCCGCACCACCACGTAGCGGCCAATGAACACCAGCAAGCCGACGGAAACGGCGATCGCCAGATAACGAAATCCCACCGTCTGCCAGAAATAGGCCGCCACGATGAATGCCGTAGTGGCTCCCTTTTCATTCCAAACCCCATCCGAGTTGCACGCGATCACCTGAAAACGGTAGCGACCCGGCGGCGGGCTGTGATAGACCGCCACCCGCGCCGGAGCAGTCGCGCTCCAATCCTGGTCCACCCCGTCCAGCTTGAATCGATACCGCACATTCTCCGTGCCGATGAGAGTCGGCGCCACAAACCTGAATTCCAAGCGGCGCACACCGGCTGACAGCACGTAGACGTCTGATGCATCCACAAGCACGCCATTGCGGCTGATGGATTCAATGAACACGCTCGGCGGCTCCGAATCCGCCGTGAAGGAATCCGGTCGAAAAACCACGACCCCTTTGACACTCGAAAACCAGAACCGGCCCCTCCGGTCCACGATCGAAGCCGGTTGATCGTCGTCGCAAAATTGAAAATCGGCCAACCCGACACTTTTCCCATAGTGGATCGCTGACACGACCGCGAGTTTGCCATCGGCCGCCGCGTTGAGCTCTGCAAGTTTCACCCGGAATAGTCCACGATCCGAGCCACACCAGAGCGCCCCAGCCTGATCGAGTTGCAACTGCGAAATCGAGTCCGTCGGTAATCCCTGAGTGGCTTTCACCTGCGTGAAAATCCCGTTCTGAAAACGCAGCAGCCCTTGGCCGACCGTGCCTAGCCAGAAGGCCCCGTCTGGAGCCACCACCATGGCGTGAATGCCGTCACCCGGCCAATGAGCGTGGGTGAATTTCTGGAATGCCCCATCACTTAGGAGCGCCAATTCCCCGGTCTCTGTTCCGATCCAAATGCCCCCGGATTTGTCAGCAGCCAGACATCGGATATCGTTGCTAGGCAGGCCGTCCTTGGTGGTATAGACCCTCACTTTATCCCCCTCGATGCATAGCAATCCCTCCGTCGAACTCCCCGCCCACAAGCGCCCCGCTTGATCTACCAGGAGGCATCTGACAAAGCCGGTGTTCAGGCCCAATTTCGCCGAAATATTGACGAGTTGGCCGTCCTCCCAGTGCAATAATCCATTCCGCAACGAGCCAATCCAGATGCCACCTTGCAGATCCGCCGTTAGGCAGTTGATCGGTACATTTTCCCAGCCCTCGGCAGGCCCCAGCACCTTGATGGCCTCACTCCCCCAATAACACAGCCCGCCGTCCTGCCCCGCAATCCACACGCGCCCCGCCTGATCCTCCGCGAATGACAAAACGCTATCATTCGGCAGCCCCTGCTGGGTCGCGAGCACCGTGAACTGCCGTGGACTGATCCGGTTGAGCCCCCCCCCTTGCGTTCCGACCCATAGATTTCCCGTGCGATCCTCGGCCAGGCAGAGAATGTTCTGGTGCGAAGTGGTGACCGACTCGAACTGACCGTTACTGAATTGGAACAAGCCCTTTCGGCTCGTGCCCAGCCACAACGTCCCGGTCCGGTCTTCCAAAGCAGCGCGTATCCAGCACTCCGAACTCCGCCACGGAAACCGGGCGATCTCAGTCATCCCCTTGTCCTTCTCCACCCGGAATAATCCCTCGGTCGTCACTAGCCATACCCCGCGGCCACGGGAAGATGATATCACTAATACCGACACCATATCCTCGGCGACTTGCACGAAATCATCACCCCGGAAATATCCGATGGAGCCTTTGCTCGCCAGCCACACCGTGCCCGCTTCGTCTGTCGCAATCGTGGACTCGCCCACCGCTCCCTTGCCCAGAATGCCGAATGGCTGGGCAACGCCATCCGAAAGACGCACGACCCAGCCCTCCGGTGAGACCGTCCAGATCCGGCCGGCTTTGTCAGTGCAGAAGCTCCTAACTTCTTGCGGATAAATTTTACCAGCGGCCTTGATCGCTTGAAAAGAGCCACCTTCCCCCACTGCCATGCCACCGTCTCTGAATGCCAGCAGCACCGATCCGTTGCGATAGCCACCCATCCGCCACACCCAACTCTGTGCCAGATTCAAACCATTGCCTGCCTCCGCAGGGGCAAAATGGGCACCGTCGAAGCGAACCAGCCCGCGCCGGGTGCCGACCCAAAGAAAGCCATCCGGGGTTGGCAATACGGCATGCACGTCATTGTTCGGCAGGCCATCCTCGATTTGCCAAACCTGATGGTAAAACCCACCGCTGGCGGGAATTTCATGCGCGGGAGTCTGGGCAAGAACACTCCCAGCCCCCCCCCAGAAGCAGTCCTGCAAGCAGGACGCGCCCAACGAGAATTGAGCGCTTGCCTAGCACCAATTTTTTTTGAGCCTTCAACATAGAGGTTGCAATGCAATTACAATTCCTTACTGCCACATGGTCAAGCGAACGAAAGCCATTCAATTTCGTAGTGGCACCTGAAAGTTTATCAAGGCAGCCCTCGCAGATCCATGTCACTTTGCGCATGAATCATTAGAAATTGTGCATTTGAATCAATGCCCACGCTCGCTGTTGGCTCTTCAAACAAGGAAGATGCTCCCTGTCTTTAATTCTTCTTGCGGAAATGAAGAGGGGGTTCCGCAAGTTGAGCCCGGAAGACGGAAGCCATGTATTCTGCGCTGCTGAAGCCGGAGCGCTCGGCGATAAGCGTCACGGATAGATTCGTGCTCCGCAGCAGGTTGATCGCGTGGTCAATTCTCACCCGTCGGATTTCAGCGGCGGGTGATCTCCCGAGCAGATTTTGGAAACGGAGCTCTAGGGCACGTCGGCAAAGTCCCGCCTTACTGGCCACGTCGGTGACAGTCATCATCCGCGCCGGATCCTCGCGGATGAAGCGCAGCGCTTTGACCATGGCCGCATCATCGCATGCGAGCGTGTCGGTGGACCGCCTTTCGATGATGCCTTCTGGTGCGATTAGGACATCCTCTGGCGGCGAATTTCCCATGTTTGACATCATCTGGTCGAGTTTTTCCGCCGCCCGGTAGCCGACCTGCTCACTGCCATGTTGCACTGCAGAAATAGGTATCGGAGTGACTTCACAAAACAAATCGTCATCTGAGCCGCTAAGCACAGCGATTTCCTCCGGGACAGCTAAGCCCGCGCGCATGCAGGCGTAGATGAGTTCCCGAGCACTACCGCTGTTCCAAGTGAAAACTGCCAAGGGCTTCGACTGCCTCTGCAACCATATACCCAGTCGTTTCATATCGAGATTCCACGCTGGCTCGCTTCCCTGCTGGGGCTGGACTGCGAAAACTTCGCACCGATGACCCGCCACTCGCAGTGCTTCCTTAAATGCCTGTTGGTGCTCCGCCACATACTCCAGTCCCAGTAGGCTGAAATAGGCGAAATTTCGAAACCCTCGCGCCAACAAGTGTTCAGCCGCAAGATTCGTCATCGCCGCCTGATCCGAGATCACACGGGGGAAATTCACCTTGGGCAGGGTGATGCAGGACACATTGACGATCGGCAGTTTCAACTGCTTCAACCGCTTCGCCAAATCCATAAACCCCACCCGTGCGATTACCCCGTCTCCTTTCCACACCGTCGGCAGCCAACGACGCTGCTCCGTACCACGCGGCTCGACAAACAATTGCCAGCCCCCGCGCTCTTGGCTGTAACGATGAATTCCGGCAATCACATCCCGGCCCCAAGTCGTGGAGGTATCCACCAGAATAGCCACCTGTTTGGGGACGTTCGTGTTGTTGTTTGATCCAGACATAGGACTCAGCGTTACGCAAACTCACAGGAGTCATGCGCATTCTCTCATGGTCAGCAAACAAATTCTTGTTTAGGGTAAACTCTTTGGGTGGAGCCTCGCAGGGCAGTCTCCGCCACTTCCTTTTCTCTCCAAAAACTCAGTGTCATCCATCTCACCAGAGCCAGCGATCACTCCATACCCGGACTCCGGGAGCAAGAAACGACTCATCACCTCAACCGCACGTCCATGATCATCGAGCCTCCAGCCTCTCTCCGAACCCTCCGCACCGTCAGCCACTCCTGTGATCTAGCAGTCATTGGCGGCGGACTTGCTGGCGTCTGCTGTGCCGTCACCGCCGCCCGCGCCGGGATCAAGGTGGTGCTCGTCCAAGACCGCCCGGTGCTCGGCGGCAATGCCTCCAGCGAAGTGCGGCTGTGGATTCTCGGAGCCACCTCCCACATGGGAAACAACAACCGTTGGGCGCGCGAGGGCGGCGTGATCGATGAAATTCTCGTCGAGAACATGCACCGCAATCCCGAGGGAAACCCGTTAATCGTCGATACCATCGCGCTGGAGTTAGTCCTCAATGAGCCAAACATTACCCTGCTGCTCAACACCGCCGTCCACGATCTGGAAAAATCTGGTGACGATACGATCAAATCCGTCCGCGCCTTTTGCTCCCAAAACTCGACCTGTTACCAGATCTCCGCCCCGCTCTTCTGCGATGCCAGCGGTGACGGCATCGTCGGCTTCCTCGCTGGGGCGGCCTTCCGCATCGGTGCCGAGTCGCGCGACGAGTTCGGGGAAAAATTCGCCCCGGCCAAAGCCACTACCGAACTGTTAGGCCACTCGATGTATTTCTACTCCAAGGACACTGGACGCCCTGTCAAATTCACCGCGCCATCCTTCGCCCTTTCCGACATCACCCAAATCCCGCGCTGGCGGGATTTCAAAGCCAACGAATTTGGTTGCCGCCTCTGGTGGATCGAATGGGGCGGCTTGATCGACACCATCCACGACAGCGAGCACATCAAAATGGAGCTCTGGAAAGTCTCCTACGGAGTTTGGAACCATATCAAGAACTCCGGTCAATTTCCCGAGGCCGAAACCCTCACGCTCGAATGGGTCGGCACCGTGCCCGGCAAACGCGAAAGCCGCCGCTTTGAGGGCGATATGATCCTCACTCAGCAGGACATCGTCGAACAACGGCAGCACCCGGACGCCGTGTCATTCGGCGGCTGGGCCATCGACCTGCATCCGGTGGATGGCGTTTACAGCCCGCTTTCGAGCTGCACCCAGTGGCACGCCAAAGGAGTCTATCAAATCCCGTGGCGCACGATGTATAGCCGTAATATCTCGAATCTCATGCTCGCCGGGCGCATCATCAGCGCCTCCCACGTCGCCTTCGCAAGCACCCGCGTCATGGCTACCTGCGCCCACGGCGGACAAGCAGTCGCCATCGCCGCCTCACTCTGCCTGCGCGACGGACTCTTACCCCGCGATCTGTTAGAGCCAGCCCGCATGAAAGAATTCCATCGCCATCTGCTGCGCACCGGGCAATTCATCCCCGGCGTCGCATACGCCGATCCTGCCGACCTCGCCGGGACAGCGAAAATATCAGCGTCGAGCGAGCTTGCTCTATCAGAGCTCACCCCCTGCGGCGAGACACTGTTGCTCACCGATTCCTGGGCCATGATGCTGCCCGTTTCATCCGGGCCGATGCCCGTCATCAGCTTCACCGTCGATGTGAGTGCTCCCACCACACTGCGTGCCGAGCTACGGATCAGTGAAAAATTAGACAATCACACCCCGGACGTGACCCTGAAATCGTTAGACATCCCACTCACCTCCGGCCAGCAGCAGACGATACCACTCGACTTCGCAACCGACATCGACGAAGCACGCTTCGCTTTCGTTTGTCTTCTGAAAAACGACAACATTTCCGCCCACCTCAGCGACCAACGTCTCACCGGAATCCTCGCCCTCTGCCAAGCGGGGAACAAGGCCGTCTCCAAATCCAACACCCAAAGCCCACCGCCCGGCATCGGCATCGATACCTTCGAGTTCTGGTCTCCGAAGCGCCGCCCGGCCGGGAAAAACCTCGCCTTGAAATGCGAGCCACCCATCCGCGCGTTCAGCCCGGAAAATCTCACCAATGGAATCAGCCGCCCCACTCGCGCGACCAATGCCTGGGCCGCCGATTTCTCCCACGAACAACCGGTCGTGCGCCTCACTTGGGAAAGCCCGCAAAGCATCTCCACCATCGAGATCGACTTCGACACCGACTTCGATCACCCGATGGAATCCGTTCTGATGGGCCACCCGGAACGCGACATGCCTTTCTGTGTGAGCGACATCAAAATCACCTGCGCCGCGTTGGACGATACCGGCACGAACGGCCAATCTTCCACCGCAATCCTCAGTCATCACGCCACGCTAACCGTCGCCGAAATCATCGGCAATCATCAGACACGCCGGATCATCACCATCGACAAGCCTGTCACCACGGACTGCCTGGAACTTCACCTCCTCATCCCATCCACCACCTCACCCGCAGCTCTCTTCTCTGTGCGCTGCTTTGCATGATGCTTCAATTTCAGACCATGTTTTCAGCACGGTTAGATTCGTTGCAATTTAAAACCATCAAGGTAGCAGTCTGCTTCACCGCCCTGCTGCTCGTGCCGCTGGCAGCGATACCCGAAAAGCCTAACATCGTGTTCATCCTTGCCGATGACCTCGGCTATGGCGACCTCGGCTGCTACAATGCCGAGTCCAAAATCGCCACGCCGAACCTCGACCGCCTGGCGCGTGACGGGATGCGATTCACCGATGCGCATTCGCCCGCCACGGTCTGTACGCCCAGCCGTTACAGCCTGTTGACCGGTCGGATGGCCTTCCGCATTCCTTATCGCAGTGTTTTTGAAGGCGTGGGTGGCCCATGCCTCATCCATGAGGATCGGCTGACCTTGCCGCAGATGCTGCGCAATCAAGGCTACGCCACAGCCATGACTGGCAAGTGGCATGTCGGCCTGAGCTTCTTCGATAAGGACGGCCAGCGCATCACCAAGGGCGGCGTGGAAGGTGTGAAAATGATCGACTACTCGCGAGTCATTCCGGACTCGCCCATCCATCGTGGCTTCGACCAATTCTTCGGCACGGCATGCTGCCCGGCCACCGATTATCTGTATGCCTTCATCGATGGCGATCGCATTCCAGTGCCGCCTAACGGAATGCTCGATAAGTCGAAACTGCCCAAGCATCCCTATGCTTTTGATAACCGGGTTGGTATGATCGCGCCGGGCTACGATCTCGAAAATTTGGACACGGTTTTCCTCAAGAAGAGCCAAGAATTTCTCGAACAACACGCGAAGAACCAGCCGGAGAAACCCTTCTTCCTCCTACACTCGATGAACGCGGTGCACCTGCCTTCGTTCGCATCCAAGCAATATCAAGGCAGCACGAAATCCGGGCCGCACGGGGACTTCATCCATGAACTAGACTTCATCGTCGGCGATCTGATGAAAACCCTCGAACGGCTCGAAATGGCGGACAATACGGTGGTGATGTTTTCCAGCGACAATGGACCCGAAGCGGAGACCACCGTTCACATGCGAGCTGACCATGGTCATGACGGCGCCCGCCCGTGGCGCGGGGTCAAGCGCGACCAATGGGAGGGCGGACATCGCGTGCCCTTCATCGTCCGCTGGCCTGGAAAAATCGCAGCCGGCAGCACCAGCGAGCAGACTGTCTGCCTCACCGATGTGATGGCGACTTGCGCGGCGATCACCGGTGCCGCGCTCCCGGACAACGCCGCCGAGGACAGCTTCGATCTGCTGCCCGTGCTGCTAGGAGAATCGAATGCTACACCTGTCCGCCCGTACACCCTGCATCAGACCATCAGCCTCGAGCTCGCCATCCGCCGGGGACCATGGAAATACCTCGATCATCGTGGCTCCGGAGGAAACAACTACGACAAAGGTGAACTCAAACCTTTCGCCCTGCCCGACACCGCACCGGATGCACCGGGACAACTCTACAACCTCGCCACCGATCCGGGTGAGAAGGTGAATCTCTATTTCAAAAACCCGGAGATCGTGAAGGAATTAAAGGCCATGCTTGATCAATCAAAAGCCACCGGACGTAGCCGACCTTGATGCTGATGAAAAACGCCGCCGTCACCACTTCCGAGACCACTGTCACACTGCCTACGTATCTTCCTGCCGCGCCGGACAAGAACCCGATGTTTCTCGAAAAACGAGTCTATCAAGGCAGTAGCGGCAAGGTGTATCCATTGCCGTTCACGGATCGCATCGCGGAGACGCCGGTCGATCGCGCGTGGAAAGCCATCTGGATCGAGAACGAATTCCTCCGCGTGCTGGTGCTGCCGGAAATTGGCGGACGCATTCATGCGATCGAGGATAAAACCAACGGTTACGACCTCATCTACAACCAGAGCATCATCAAGCCCGCGCTCGTCGGCTTGGCGGGGCCATGGGTTTCCGGCGGAATTGAGTTCAACTGGCCGCAGCATCATCGGCCCGCGACTTTTCTGCCGGTCAACTACGACATCGAAAATCATCCCGACGGTTCAGTGACAGTTTGGTGCAGCGACCATGATCCGATGGCACGCATGAAAGGCATGCACGGCATTTGCCTGCATCCTGGCAGGGCGTATCTGGAACTCAAGGTTCGTGCCTACAATCGCACGCCTCTCACGCAGACGTTTTTGTGGTGGGCTAATGTCGCCACGCGCGTGCATCAGGCGTATCAAAGTTTTTTCCCCCCCGATGTCTATTACGTCGCCGACCACGCACGCCGCTCGATGAGCGAGTATCCGCTGGCGCAGGGAAATTATTACGGCGTGGATTACGGCGAACGCGGCCGCGTGGGAGTTCCTGCGAATGAATTGCCTAGCCAGTTTTTACCGCCACCCGCGGGCGAAAATGTTCTCTTGAGCTACGCGCCAAACGATCTCTCGTTCTACTCGAACATTCCCGTGCCTACGTCCTACATGTGCATGGGCAGCGAGGAAGATTTCTTCGGCGGTTA
This sequence comes from Akkermansiaceae bacterium, assembly GCA_043747935.1. Taxonomy (GTDB): domain Bacteria; phylum Verrucomicrobiota; class Verrucomicrobiia; order Verrucomicrobiales; family Akkermansiaceae; genus Luteolibacter. The sequence continues at coordinate 11,820 of JAYTOE010000120.1, read as the reverse complement.
CGATTACGCAGCGCAGGCGGGCATCGTCCATGTCGCGAACCATCATATTTCGCCCGGCAAGAAACAGTGGACTTGGGGCAATCACGAGTTCGGCTACGCGTGGGATCGTAACCTGACCGAGCGCGACGGGAAAAACGAGTTCGGCCCCTACATCGAGATTATGGCGGGCGTTTATACCGACAACCAACCTGACTTCAGCTTCCTGCAACCCGGCGAGACGAAGACGTGGAGTCAGTATTGGTATCCCATCCAACAGATCGGCCCGGCGCAACACGCGAACGTTGCCGCAGCGATTTCGTTACGTCGCAGCAGCGGTCAGGCCACCGCATTTCAAGTCGGCGTGGCGGTGACGGAGAATTTCACGCAAGCAGAAATTACTCTAACAGCTAAGGGCAAAAGTCTTTTAAAAACCACGCGCGACCTCTCGCCCGGTCAGCCTTTCGTCACGGAAATCAAACTGCCGCATGGCCTCGTGGAAACCGACTTGCATCTGCGTGTCGTGGATCGGGACGGTGATGAAATCATCCGCTATCAGCCCAAGCCGCGTGCCAAGGGGGAGATCCCGCCGCCCGCCACGGAGCCGCCTGCGCCCGGCGAGATCTCCAGCGCGGACGAGCTTTTCATCACCGGCCAGCACCTCGATCAATATCGCCACGCCACCCGCTGCGCCACCCTCTACTGGCGCGAGGCATTGCGCCGTGATCCACGGGATGCCCGCTGCAACACCGCGCTTGGAATCTGGCATTTCAAGCGCGGCGAATTCACAGTTGCCGAGAAACATTTCCGCACCGCTATCGAACGCCTCACCCTGCGTAATGCCAATCCCGCCGATGGCGAGCCGCTCTATCACCTCGGGCTCACGTTGCGCCATCTCGGTCGCGATGACGACGCCTATACCGCGCTCTACAAGGCCACTTGGAATCAAGCCTGGGCCGCCGCCGGCTATCACACGCTGGCCGAAATTGATGGCACGCGCCATGACTGGACGATGGCGCTCGACCACCTGAACCGCTCACTGCGTTTCGATGCCGACAATTTTCGTGCGCGGAATCTAAAAGCCATCGCGCTGCGAAAACTCAATCGCGCTGCCGAAGCCGAAACTCTATTGAGTGCAACGCTGTCGCTCGACCCGCTCGACTGGTGGGCCCGGCACTTACGCGGCGGCGAATTAAAATGCGATTTACAAACGCACCTCGATCTTGCGCACGACTGTGCACGCGCCGGATTATTGGAGGAAGCGGTTCAACTTTTAAAATCGCCCCACGTCTCCAGCGGCGATCTCCCCGACCAAAGCTGGGGCGTGATGCCGATGCTTCACTACACCCTTGGCTGGCTCGAACAAAAACGCGGGAATGCGACGGTCGCTCTCGTAAGCTTCAAGCGAGCTGCCGCACTCGCACCGGACTATTGTTTCCCGTCGCGCCTGGAAGACATCGCCATCCTCGAAGCCGCCATCGCAGCGAATCCAGCGGACGCCCGCGCACCCTATTATCTGGGCAATCTGTTCTATGACCGCCGTAGGCACAAAGAAGCCATTCAGCTTTGGGAAAAATCCGCAAAGCTCGACGCCAGTTTCTCGATCGTCTGGCGCAACCTCGGCATCGGCTATTTCAACATTCAGGGCAAACCGGCAAAGGCTCGTGCCGCTTACGACCGCGCCTTCAAGGTCAACCCGGACGACGCGCGCTTGCTCTACGAACGCGATCAACTCTGGAAACGCCTTGGCGAAAAGCCAGCGAAGCGGTTGCGCGAGCTGGAACTGCGCCTTGACCTCGTCCAGCAACGCGACGACTTGAGCGTGGAAATTTGCGCTCTCTACAATCAAACCGCGCAACACGACAAGGCACTCGCTCTCGTCAGCACCCGCAATTTTCAACCTTGGGAAGGCGGTGAAGGCGGGCCGCTCAGACAGTGGGTGCGTTCGCATTTGGCACTGGGGCGTGCGGCATTGAGCGCGGGTAGTTACGAGAAGGCTTGCGAGCATTTTGCCGCCGCGCTCACCGCGCCGCAGAATCTCGGCGAAGCAAAACACCTATTAGCCAATCAAAGCGACATTCACTACTGGCTCGGCTATGCGCTGGATTTAGCGGGCGAGAACGCGAAGGCAAAACAACACTGGCTCGCCGCTGCAACCTTCAAGGGTGACTTCCAGGAAATGAGCGTTCACGCGTTCAGCGAGATGACGTATTACTCCGCACTGGCGTGGAAAAAAAACGGCCATTTAGCGAAAGCAAAGAAATTGTTAGACGACCTGTTAACTTACGCGCGCGTGCTTCAGAAGGCGCAGGCAAAGATTGATTACTTTGCCACTTCGCTGCCGACGATGCTGTTGTTCGACGACGATCTGCAAAAGCGGCAAGAAACCACCGCGCTTTTCCTGCAAGCACAGGCGGAGCTTGGCTGTGGCAGGAAATCACAGGCCACGCAGCTCCTCGACTGCGTCTTGCAACGCGACCCGAACCACGCGCAAGCGGCAGATCTAATAAACGAGCTCAAATGAGCGCATCCCTATCCATTCGGCTCTGAAAATTTTTCGGGAGTTCCCTTAAAAATACTTGAAATAATCAATTCGATCATTTAAGATGTGATCCGAGTATGAAAATGCTAAACGCCAGCCTCCTCGCCGAAGCCTTAAGCCTCCTCGCCGAGTCCACGGAAGGCCACCCGCAACAACACTGGGTGGTCTGTGGTGGTTCGTCTTTGCTGGCACTGGGCTTGATAAGCCGCACGACCACACGCGACGTGGACGTGCTGGCCCGCGCCGAGCCGGACGGGTTGATCACCGCCAAGCCCCTACCCGAATGGCTTGCAAGGGCGGCCGAGCAAGTCAGGAAGCAGCTCGGACTCATGGAAAATTGGTTCAACACAGGCCCATCCGACGACTCTTTTTTCCGCTTCGGTTTTCCCGAAGGAATGGCCGAGCGCCTGATTGCGCGGGAATATGGCCCGAAGAAAAACCTGCGCATCAGCTTCATCAGTCGCCGGGATCAGGTTTTCTTCAAACTGTATGCCACTGCGGACTCCGACATGGGGCGGCACTATCAGGATTTGCAGGATCTTCAGCCCACGGCGGAGGAACTGCTCGCCGCCGCCCGCTGGACACGCACACAAGATCCATCGGAAGGATTCCTGTTTGTCCTCGGTGAAGCACTCAAAGCACTTGGCCATGAATCCCTCATTGCACAACTTTAGGGAAAGTCTGCTTCAGCGGCTTCTCGACTTCCTTTGGCGGCAATGGTCCGCCTTGGGCGTGGCCGGTCATGCCCGCAGCGATGATCCGTGGATGATCGACCCCGAGGCACTGCTTCTCTTTTCCACCCAAATCGCCCGCCACGACAGCCGCTTGTTCGACGAAATTCTCGACTGGCTCCATACCAACGGCTCCTGGATCAATCTCCAACGCCTTGGAACACTGCACAAGGAAGAGCACCTCGGCGATTCCGCCGTCCTCGCCGCCATCGCGGATCATCTCTCCAGGGAATCCGCCCATCTCAAGTGGAAGCTCCTCATGCGCCGTGTGGAAACGCCGAGCTCTCCGGCCCCTGAGTTGGTTCAGCGGCTCTTTCCCTCCATCCCTGTTCTCAAAGAGCCCGATCCGGTATTCCTCAAGCACGGGCTGGAGCGCGGCGGCATCGACCTCCGGGGCATGAGCCAAGCTCCTCGCCCGGATCAGCCCGCCACCTTTCTCTTCAAACTCCGTGCCCTTTTCGGCATGCAGGCGCGTGCCGAAGTCATGGCCTGGCTGCTGGCCAACGAACAAGGACACCCGGCGGAAATCGCCCGCCAAACCGGCTACTTCCGCGGTTCCATCCAGAACGTCCTCAATGACCTCACCGTCTCCGGTCACATCGGCTCGATCCGTATCGGCAGGGAAAAAACCTTTTCCATCGTACGCCGAGAGGAATGGCGCTTCCTGCTCACGTGGCCACATGCTAACGCATTTCCCCAATGGATCAACTGGGCACCCCTCTTCCATGCCATCCAGACTTTTATCGACACCCTCGGCAAACCCGGACTCGACGAAAAATCCGAGAACTTCCAAGCCATCCAACTCCGCGAAGCCCTCGACCTTGCCACTCCCGCACTGGCTCGGGCCGGACGTATTCATCAAATGCAAGCCACCCGCGATCTGCGTGGCACCGCCCTGATCGCCGCCATCCTCTCCGATCTCGAATCTCTCGTTCCCTAGCAGCCTGTCGGACTTGGATTTCTGAGTCCTGAATCATTGGGCGTGATGCAGCGTAGTGCATCGTGAGTGGGAATCGAGACGGCCATGGGCATTGCGAAATGCAGCCCTACTTCACTGCCTTGCCGGAAGCTACGAAGGGCATTCTTCGCTTCCGATTCGCCCTTCAATGGCTTGCCATTCGTAGCCCCGTAGGACGGGGCGAAGAATGGCGGAACGGGAGGGATTTGAACCCTCGGTAGAGTCACCCCTACGTTCCCTTAGCAAGGGAGTACTTTAGACCACTCAGCCACCGTTCCGTGAAATTATTTAGGTCGGAAGAGATTTGGAACACGGGAAAGGGGTTCCGTCAAGAATGGGGTTCGCAGGAAACGGAAATTTCTGCGGTCAGCGGCGGAGGTGGCGTTTCACGGTGAAATCCGCGTGTTCCTCGACCGTCTCGACCACGGGGAAATCCTGCTCGAATTCCGCGAGGCGGGTGTCGCCTTCGTATGCGGCGTGGACGTGGCTGACGAGCCATACGTCGATGCGACCGGCCAGCGCCTTGTAGATCTCTGCTCCGCCGATCACGAAAATGTTTCCGTCCGACTCCGGGATTTCCTCCGGGCTATGGATCACCTCGACACCGGGATGGCTCCATGAGCGGTCGCGAGTCAGGACGATGTTGCGCCGCTTCGGCAACGGCCTGCCGATGGACTCGAAGGTTTTGCGTCCCATCAGCACGGGGTGTCCGAGGGTTGTTCTTTTGAAAAAGGCGAGATCCTCCGGGAGATGCCACGGCAGCGTGCCATCGCGGCCAATGAGGCGGTTCGGATCCATGGCGACGATGGCGATGAGCATTCTATGAATTCAGTTAGAAGTTATTTGTTATCGGTTATTTGGGCAATCCCACTCTCCCCCACTCTCCCGATCCCTCCCTCTCAAACTGCAATCGGCGCCTTGATGGCGGGATGGGGATCGTAACCTTCCAGGGAAATGTCCTCGAATTGGAAGCCGTCGATGGCTTTCACAGCGGGGTTCAGATGAAGGGTGGACAGCGGCCTTGGCTCGCGGGTGAGCTGGAGCTTCGCTTGGTCGAGATGGTTCATGTAGAGGTGTAGATCGCCGAAAGTGTGGACGAAGTCGCGGGGCTCGTATCCGCAGACTTGCGCGACGAGGTGGGTGAAAATGGCGTAGGAGGCGATGTTGAATGGCACGCCGAGGAAGAGATCCGCGCTGCGCTGGTAGAGCTGGCAGGAGAGGCCGGGCTTGCCTCCGTCCTGCGGCTCGTGGACGTAGAACTGGAACAGCAGGTGGCAGGGCGGCAGCGCCATGTCCGGCACCTCGCCCACATTCCACGCCGAGACGATGTGGCGCCGCGAGTGCGGATTACCCTTCAGCCCGTCGATGAGCAGCGCGATCTGGTCAATCACCGCGCCGCCGCTGCCTTCCCAACGACGCCATTGCTTGCCGTAAACGGGGCCGAGCTCGCCTTGCTCGTCTGCCCACTCGTCCCAGATCGTGACGCCGTTTTCCTTGAGGTAGGCGATGTTCGTCTCGCCTTTCAGGAACCACAGCAGCTCGTGGATGATGGAACGGAGGTGGAGTTTTTTCGTGGTGAGGCAGGGGAAACCCTCGCGCAGATCGAAGCGCGCCTGCCTGCCGAAAACGGACAACGTGCCGGTGCCGGTGCGGTCGCCGCGCTCCTCGCCGTTTTCGAGGACGTCGCGCAAGAGGTCGTGGTAGGCTTTCATGGGGAAACTTTAAATTTTAAACTTTAAACCTCAAGTAAGATGCTCCGCGCCGTTTCGCCGAAAGGATTACAACGCGTCCTTGGGTTGCTTGCGGGTTACGCCTTGGAGCTTGTCGAAATCGCGGTCGAAGGAGATGACCGTCGTTTCATCAATGATGGAGACGGCGGCCAGGTAGCAGTCCGCGAAATCGATCTTGCCCGCCCCGAAAAGCTTGAGGGCGCGGATCATCTTTTCGTGATCGGGTGATTGGAAGCCGGGGCAGGCGATGAGATGGGAGAGCGCGGCGGCAACCTTCGCGCGCGGGTGTCCGTAAAAGCCGGTCAGCACATAAACCGCCTCGGCAAGGATCATGGGGATCACGCAGAGGCGGATTTTTCCCGATTCCGCAGCGGAGACGAGTTCCGCCACCTCGCGCGCCTGATTTTCCGGTTCGCCGGTGACGAAGCGAACCAGCGTGTTCGTGTCCAGAAGCGCCGCTTTCATCGGGAAGCTTTCGTGGCGGTTACCTTGATCCGCTTTTCCCGGGCGTTCTGTCTTGCTTCGGCGAAGGGAACGCCGGCCTTTTCCCCGGAGGGCTTGAGCGAACCGAAAACCGCCATCGCTCCCGGATGCGGGCGGATGACGACCGTATCCCCCTTGATTTCATAGAGGATCCGATCCCCGGCCTTGAGGTGCAAGGCTTCGCGGATACGGGAAGGCACGGTGGTCTGCCCCTTGCTTGTCAGAATCGAATGAGCTTCTTCCGTTTGCATTGTGTAAAAATGATATCCTTACCAATTGGTAATTGCAAGTAGGTTGGATTTTTCACCGCAGAGGCGCAGAGGCCGCAAAGGGACGCGGAGGAATCGTGCTCGGGTTCACAGCATTTCAAAAAGTCCCAGAGGACTGGCTCTGCTCACTCCGCGACCTTTGCGCCTCTGCGGTGAAAATCACAGGATCTCAGCGCTGCGTTTCCTTTTCCCGAAACGCTGGGTCTCGCGGTAACCGGCGGCCTTGGCGAGCTCGCGGGCTTTTGCGAAATCGCGTGCGACTTCGGAAGGCGCGTGGGCGTCCGAGGAAATGACGAGGCCTATCCCCGCGGAGGCCGCGAGTTCCAGGAAACGCGGTGCGGGATAGGCTTCGGCGCAGGGCTTGTGCCAGCCGGCCGTGTTGAGCTCGATCACCGAGCCGTTCGCCGCGATGGCCTCGATCACGGGATCGTAGAAGCGGTCGAGATCACCGGGCGGTATGCGGGAGAATTTTTTCACCAGATCCGGGTGGGCGAGGATGTCGAAGAGGCCGGACTCGGCCATCGCCGCGTAGGTTTTCCAATACTCCGCCCACGCGGCCTCGACATCGGTTTGCGCCCATTTCCCGATCCAGATCGGATTATCGAAATCCCACGAGCCGAGGTAGTGGACGGAGCCGATCAGGTAGTCCCAATCGTATTTCCCGGCGAGTTCCCCGATGAAACCTTCGCAGCCTTTGAGCCAATCGCACTCCATCCCGGCGCGGATTTTCACGCGATCCCCTGCGGCCTGTTTCGCGCGGGCGATCCACTCGAAATACTCCGGCAGCTCGCTCTCCAGCATCCGCCAATCGTCGTAAGGCTCGGGGCGGCAAGGCGCGTGGTCGGAGATGCCGTATTCGTCCAGTCCGGCGGCGACGGCGGCCTCCACGTATTCCTCCGGCATGCCGGTGGCGTGTTTGCAAAGGGGTGTGTGTGTGTGGTAGTCAGCGGGCATGGGGTTGCTTTATGGTTTTTCCGCAGGAGCCTCAAGCGCCTCGACATGGCGGCGGACTCCTTCCGTGATGCCGCGTTCGCTGTAGCCGCCCTCTAACAGGGATACGATGCGTTCGTGGCCTTGTTCCCGGCAGAGCGCGCGGAGGATTTCCGTGAGCTCGGCATAGACATCGCTCGACCATCCGAGCGCGCCGAGCGGATCAGCCTCGTGGGCATCGAAGCCGGCGGAAATGATGAGGAACTGCGGTTTGAATTTCCGGAAAGCGTCGGTGAGCTGCGTTTGGTATGCTTTGATCACCGCTTTGTCGCCACTGCCCTCAGCGAGCGGCACGTTCAGGTTGAATCCCTTGCCCGCGCCCTCGCCGATGATGTCCGGCGAGCCGCTGGGACCCGGATAGAAGGGATATTGGTGGGTGGAGAAAAAGAACACGATCGGATCTTTGAGAAACATTTCCTGCGTGCCATCGCCGTGGTGCACGTCCCAATCGACGATCATCACGCGCTCCAGCTTGTGGTGCTTCTGGGCGTAGCGGGCGGCGATCGCGGCGTTGCCGAAAAAGCAGAAGCCCTTGGCGCGATCCGGCATCGCGTGATGTCCCGGCGGTCGCACGGCGGCGAAGGCGTTGTTCACGCGCCCCGCCATCACCGCATCCACCGCCGTCAGGGAAGCGGCCACGGCTTTCACCGCCACCTCGTAGGTGCGCTTCGAAATGGGATTATCCGCGCTGCCGCCGACGAGTTTCTCGCCCGCTTCGCAAGTTCGCTTCAGTTCCTTCACATAATCCTCATCGTGCATTTCAAGAATCCACGGCATGGGGTCGATCCCATCATCCGGCTGCATCCAGAGCAGTTTTTCGGAAACCGGATGCGCTTTGAGATGCTTGGTCAAAAGGCGCAACCGATCCGGACTCTCCGGGAAGCCGGGGCCGGTGTCGTGTTCGAGGAAAATGTCATCATAGACCAGAGCCGTGCGGAAAGCGGCGGGCTGTTTCTCTTCGGCGTGCGACGTCATGGTGAAAAAGGGCAAAGTGATCGCTGCGAGAAGCAAGCCGGAGATCCGGTGCGACGCGAGCCTGGAGTGGCGGTTCGGTTTCATCATCCGTCGGTGGTTGTGCGGCGCGATGGCTTACGGCCTCACATTGGCTGGTTTTTCGAAGTCCACAAGCCGGGGCTTCCGCTTGGAAAGGGCGAATCCGGCTGCAAGATCCCGCAAGCCCCGCACGTTGCCGTCATATGCTGAAAAAATCCATCCTTCTCTCCCTTCTGCTGGCGGCCCATGCCACCGCGCAGGAAACGTCGCCTAAGCTCTCCATACCCGAAATGCCGGAGCCCGCGCTCGGGGCGGATTCCATGGAAAAACAGGGAATCCCGAAGGGCAAGGTCACGGATTTCGAGTTCAGCGATTCCAAGGTGTTTGCCGGCACGAAGCGCCGAATCCATCTCTACGTCCCCGCCCAATACGATGCGAAAAAGGAGACCGCCGTGATGGTTTTCCAGGACGGCCACACTTACGTGAATCCCAAGGGCGAATTCCGCGTCACCACCGTTTTCGACAACCTGATCGCGGTCGGCGACATGCCGCCGGTCATCGGGATTTTCATCGATCCGGGCCACAAGGGGGATTCCAAGCCGGAGGCTCCCTGGAAAAACAACAACCGCAGCTTCGAATACGACACGCTCTCCGCGGATTACGCGACCTTTCTCATCGATGAGATCCTGCCGCTTGTGGGCACGGATTACAACCTCACCAAGGATCCGGAAATGCGCGCGATCTGCGGAACCAGCTCCGGCGGGATCTGCGCGTGGACGGTGGCTTGGGTCAGGCCGGACGCGTTCCGGAAAGTGGCCTCCTCCATCGGCTCCTTCACCAACATCCGCGGCGGCGACGCCTACCCAGGCATGATCCGCAAGAGCGAGAAGAAACCCATCCGGGGCTTTTTCCAGGAAGGCATCAACGACCTCGACAACGAGCACGGCAACTGGCCGCTCGGCAACATGGCCATGGAATCGGCGCTGAAATTCAAGGGCTACGACCACAAATACGTCTGGGGCCACGGCGCCCACAGCGGCAAGCAGATGGGAGCCATTTTCCCGGACGCGATGAGGTGGCTGTGGAGGAAATGAGCGCAGGGCGCCGTAAACGGGCGCTAATCGTCCTGATCGAGGATAAGCCGGAAAGTGGCAATGATGCGGGCGGACGTTTCCGGATCAAGATGCCCCATGGGGCGCAGAGCCTTGCGGTTGATGGGGCGGATCAGATCGCATGCGACAACATACTCGTGGCCGGCGATGCGGATTTTTTCCCTGATTGGCGTGAGCGAAATATCAGGACGCAAAGGGCAGACAAGCTGGGTGGGTAGCGAAGACAAAGCCGGATGTTGCAACCCGACGAGATTCGGCTCGGTTCCTTTCGCCGTGGAGCAATAGAGAGGCAATCTCATGCCTCGGAAATGGGAAATTGTGCGTTCAGGGTGAGTGTTTCCTTTGCCACTTCCGGCGTGTAGGCGGCGGCGGCGGCGGCGTAGAATGCCGTCCTCTCGCGTTTCCGCGCCTCCGCATCCAGAAGCTCACCGATGAAAACGGACTTCGGTTTGTCGCCTCGGAGCTTTTCGATGAGCTTGGTGGAAGCCGCGTTCAGTGTCAGTGTCCGACGGAGATTTTTGGGCGACTTTTTGGCGACTTTCATGCGAACAAATTGGCTTTTGGGATTTCTTTGGTCAAGCCGTAATCAGGGTTCTCCCCGCTGCGAGCGCCAATGCTCCAGCCGCTCCTTGATGCGTTTTTCCATGCCCTCGTGATAAAGGAACTACGGCGTCAGGACAAATCCGCTAGAAACTCGGATTCCGGAGATGTTGCGGTGATTGTCAGGCTCTCACGGGCACGGGTGCAGGCGACGTAGAGAAGGTGGCGCTCGGTGGTGTAAACTTCCTCCAGATCGGCCTCGTCGGTGATGGATTCCACGCGTTCTTGCAGCGGGATGATCTCATCATCGCAAGCCATGACGATGACGGCGCGAAATTCGAGGCCTTTGGCTAGATGCATGGTCGAAAGGGCGACGCGGTTCGGCTCCGGTGCGCGGGTGCGCTCCAGCTCCGCCCACTGGACGCCAGACTTTTTCAACGCGGCCCTTGCGCGCGGAAGCTGGGCTTCGCTACGAACGAAGATGCCGATCTCCCCTTCCAGCAAACCGCTTTCGATTCTTTCCAAAATCAGGTCGGAAACGAAATCGATTTCGGCATCCTTGGAACCGTGGATTTTCACTTCCGGATCCGGGCCGTTGAAGAGGGATACAGTGCCTTTGCGTGATTCCGTTTCGCCTTCCAGGTCGCGGATTTCCTCGGGCAGGAGTTTGTCCGCCTGTTTGCGGATGGCATGGGAGGTGCGGTAGTTGACGCGGAGAGTGTGGGAGCGGCCGCGGACATCGAGGCCGAGGTCTTTCCATGAGAAAGGGTGCTGGAAAATGCGCTGGCCGATGTCTCCGGCGAGGAACAAGCCGTCCGGCTTGCCTGCGGTGAGTGCTGCGAGGAATCGCAACTGCGGGACGCTGAGATCCTGCGCTTCATCGACGATGGCGAAGTCGTAAGATTTGACCGGATCTGCGGTTAATGACGCGTACATCCCAGCGGTCGTTGTAAGATTCCGTTCCGCCAAAGCACGTTTCACACCGGCCATGATTTCCCAAAGCGGCTCGCGTTGTTTCGCGCCGAGGCGGGTTTTGCGGCCTGTCCGCGGGACGTTGAGATAATCGTCAAGTGTGGCGATCTGCCATGCATCGACGACGTGCTTCCATTCGCTGATGAGGAAATTTTCCGAAAAGGAATGGCCGTCCGTTTTGTCCGAGACATGACGGATCAGGGAGGCGATGCGGTCGTATTCCGCGAATTCCACCTCGGGATATTTCGCCTCGAAAGCTTCGGTGGCCAATTCATCGAGAGCCTTCACGTCGATGCGGGAAAGCAGCTCCGAGTTTTTGCCGAGCAAGCGCCCGAGTTTCAGCTCCAACAAGGAGGCGAGCGCAGGGGAAAAGGTGGTCAGGAGGACACGGGAGCCGGGATTTTCGCGGAGCAGTTTCACGGCGCGATGCAGTGCGACGATGGTTTTCCCGGTGCCGGCCGAGCCGGTGATGCGGGCGGGGCCGTTGTAGGATTTCTCCGCATAGGTGCGCTGGGAGGGATGGA
>JAYTOE010000119.1:0-16023 GCA_043747935.1 Akkermansiaceae bacterium | reverse complement strand
GATCCTGCTGCCCGCCTGGTTGCCTAACCGCCCGGGTGCGCCGCTGGAGCGGGGGACGGTGGAACTGATGCAGGCCGCGCTGCTGGCGGCGGCCACGGTGGTGATGGCCGGCGCGATGGCGCACTCGGGTCACCGCCGCGCCGTGTGCCGGGTGCTGGCGTTCGGGCTGGCGGCGGCGTTGGTTGGTGAACTGGAGGATTTCATTTCCGGAATCCTGAAGTGGCCGTTTCCCGATGCCTGGGTCATCGGTTTGCTGCTCGGCGCGGCACTGATCACGATCATCCGCCACCACCGGGTGATGCTCCGTTTTTTCGAAACGATGGGACACCACGCGGGCGCCGGCCTCATCGCGGCGGCGCTGCTGATTATCTATGTTTTCAACCGCGTGATCGGCGCGCCGCAGTTCTGGCAGGCGGCTCTCGGCGATTCCTTTTCTCCGGAAATTCCGCGCATCTGCAAAAACTATCTCGAGCTGCTCGCCTGTTATTTCATTTTCGTCGGCTCGCTCGGCCTCGCGATCACACTGGGTAGGCGGGAGGAGCTGAACTAGGATGGAAGCCGGATTGGTTAAAAAGGTGAAGTGGCGCATCGAGGCCGGGGCGCATTCGGCCGTCGCCGCATTGTTCCGGCAGTTGCCCGCGGAGACGGTCTTCGTGATCGGAGAGTGCCTTGGGCGCGCGATCTGGCCATTCATGAAAGCGCGGAGCCACATGATCGCCCGGAACCTCAGGATCGCAGGCGCGGCGGGTGCGGAGGAAAGTGACAGCGCGGCGCGGACATCGTTCATCCGCACCGTGGCGAACCTGATGTGCTCTTCCGTTTCCGCAAACATGCGCGGCGAGGACATCGGCGAAGTGCTGGAGGTGGAGAACCCGGAACTGCTGGCGGAGGCGGCAGCAAAAGGGAAAGGCGTCATGCTGCTGCTGGCACACATGGGGAACTGGGAGCTCCTCACCCGCCTCCACCGGACATTCCCCGAGGGCGTGAAAATCGGCGGCTTCTACCGCCCGCTCGACAACCCCATCCTCAACGACCGCGTTCTCCGCGAGCGGCAGGCGGATGGTGCGCGGATGTTTTCGAAACGCGACAGCCTCCACCTCGTGAGCGGCTTTCTCCGGGAAAGCGGGGTCGTGGGCATCCTCGCCGATCAACGCGTCGGCTGGCAGGGCGAGATCGTGCCATTTTTCGGAAGGCTCACCCGCGCCAGCCCGGTGCCGAGCCTATTGGCGCGGCGCTGCAAGAGTGAGGTGCTGGCTCTATCATTTCGCACCGTCGCACCGGGGAAATGGAGCGCGCGTTACCATGCCGTGGAAAAGCCCCATAGCACCGCGAACTGCATGAAGGCACTGGAGAACGCGATGAAGGTTTCCTTGATCGATGTCTTCTGGCTGCAGGAGCGGTGGAAAGTTTATATCTGGGATAAAATCTCTCCGGTGAAATGGCTCGATGACAGCGCAGAGCGGGGCGAAAAGCCCCACCGCGTCCTGATCTGGGCGAAGGACAGCGAAAGGGATTTGCCGATTCCTCAGGCGTGCCTGCATCCCGATATCATCCACGAATACGCCGTCGGGAAAGAGGTGGATACGCTGGAGGAAATCGATGGCTCCCAAACCTTGCCCGTCGATTATATCCTGACCTTCTCAGAGCATCCCGGGCTCAGCGAGAAAGCCCGCGAACTTGGCATTCCGATTTATCCCGTTTCCTATTTCTCAGAATAGCTCTCCGGTCACCTGTTGGGTCGTCTTGAAATGCAGCTTGGCGAATTTTCCAAGGACTTCGGAACCGTGAGCCGCGACGAGTTTTTTCCCAGCATCCACCACCAGCGAAGAGCAACCGAGCGGAATGGTGAAGCCGACCTTTTTCGTGGCGGCGTCCATCCAGTCGATGAAACGCTCGCGCGCCAGGATCGATGCGGCGGCGACGGCGGTGTCGGATTCGCCTTTGGTGCGCTGGTCGAGTTTCAGGGAAATGTTTTTCCTCTTCAGCGCGGACTGGAGGACGTCGGCGCGCGCGAACTGGTCGGAGAGGGCGCGGGGGCAACCGGGCTTTTTCTTCGCTAGCTCCTCGATCACGGTCGCGTGGCCCCAGGCGAGCATGCGGTTGAGGTTTTTGAAGGTGGCGTAGAGTTCGTTGTATTTCTCGGGGCGCAGTGCGATCACATCGAAGGCGATCCCGGGCGTGGCCTTGATGACAGCGGCGAGCTTGCGGATCCCGGCGGCCGAGGTGACGCGTTTGGAATCCATCACGCCGCTCTTGATCAGATGCCGCGTGATATCCGCATCGGTATAAACTCCGGCGATGCACAGCGGCCCGAAGAAATCGCCCTTGCCGCTCTCGTCGATGCCGAAGTGCGGCGAGAAATGTTCCGGATCGGCGATCTCCTCGTAGCCGAGCTTCGCCTCACCCGTGACCTCCGGCTCTAGCGTGAAGCGGATGAAGTCCTCGGTGTCTTTTCCCTGGATCAAAACCTTCGGCCCCTTCTCATACACGCTCACGTTGAGCTTGCCCTTTTTCGCTGCGAAAATCGTGTATTCCTTCTCGATGAACTCGAAGCCCTGCCCCTCCAGCGCAGCCCGGAGTTTCCCGACTTGGGCGGCGGTGAGGGGTGTGGTGTGGGAGGTCATCTGCTGGTGAGTTTAGGCGTCGGGTGGACGGGTTGCCAACCTTTCAGAGCGGATGCTGGTAGATGAGATAGACATCCAGCGTGATGAAGAGATTGGTGAGGGCGTGCAGCACGATCGCCGATTTCAGCGAACCCGTGCGCAGCGTCATGTAGCAGGCGGCGGCACCTGTAAGCCCCACGGATATCCAGCCCCAGATGTCGTATTGCGTGTGGATCAGCGCGAAGAAAACCGTCGAAATGACCGCCGCCCAAAGCGCTCCGGTCTTTTTCCGCAGCCCTTGGAAAAGGAACCCGCGGAAAACGATCTCCTCAAAGATCGGGGCCACGATCACGGTACTGAACAGAAGCGCGGCCAGCTCCGGAAAAGCGGGCTTGGCCGACTCCATGAAATCGGAGGGATCCGCATCGGACACGGGCGCATAGGAGTAGATTGCCCAATCGAGCATGCCGATCAACGCCAGCGCCGCCATCACCAGCAGCCAATCGACCCGCCGCCCAAGCCCGAACACCCTCCACAGATGCACCGGATTTTTCAGGAAAAGCACGGTCAGGAAAATCGCGGAGAAGCCACGCCACAGCAAATCATAGAGCGCGTTCAGTTCCGCCATCCCGCCGAACGCGTAATAGATTTCATAAGCCGTGCCGATCAGCCAGAACCAGGGATCCAAAAGAATCTCCGACAGGAAATACAGCCCGAGCACGAATACGACCGGCCATGCATCCGGCACCCGCGAGGCACGGGGATACTCCCTGCGTTTTCCGAAAACCCATATCCCCGCGCTGACCAGTCCGGCGACCGTGACTGTGAGGTAGAACAGACTGGTCACCACGTAGCGGCGCAGCAGGTTGTCATTCTCGCGCCGGTAGGGATCGCCGATTTCCGGGTCTGCCTCCACAGCCAGATAGAGATCGTAATGCCACGCACTGCCGTGTCCGTCCTTGAGCCATTGCTTCACTTCCTTGCGGTAAGCGCCGTCCCTTTCACCCTCCGGGATTACCGCATCCTCTTCTTGGCGGAGTGAGAAAGCCCTCAGGAGGAGTTCCGCCTCCTCGCCAAGATCCTTGCTGTAAAGATCCCTGACGGTATCCGCCGATTCGCGCAGCCACTCCTCATCCTCATGCGCACCGACCAGCCATTTCTCGAACTCGGTGCCCCGCCGCCCCGCCTCGACCAACCGCAGTGAACGGTCGTAATACTGCATCACCACCTCGGTATTGACATTCCCGGGCGTAACAAGATTCCCCTCATACCCACGCCAAATGAGCGCGACCCAAGCCAGCCCCGCGAGCATTACCAACACTCTCGGAACCAGTCTCCTAATCTCGGTCAGAAACGCCATGCGTTTACCTAGGCTCATCCTATCCGCATGGCGAGAGCAGTTCGCCGAAACCGCTTTCCGATCCGTTCCTGAGCATTACCATTCTCACCGTGACGATATTGAAAATGACCGGAATCCTGGCTTTTGCGTTTTGTATGGCTTCGTGCGGCGGATCCGGTGGACCGGGTAGTCCACCGATCTTGCCGCCACCCAGCGCCCCGCCCGGGATTTTCAAAAGCTACCATACAGACCGAGACGCGAGCATGGCCGAGGGCTGGACGCGAGGCATGGATATGTCGGGCGTCTCTTTCAATGACACACGCACGGCGACCCTCATCACGCCGCGCCACGTCGTAATGGCGAAACATTACGCGAGGCCGGCCGCCGCCGCCGTGGTTTTCCATGACCGCAACGGCAAGCACATCCAGCGCAAGCTCATCGGCTTCGCGGCCGGTGCCGGGGATGTGATGGTCGGCCTGCTCGATGAACCGGTGCCCTCCAACTACCGCCCCTATCCCTTGCCCGTCGTGGGTGCGGATGTATCCGCTCTCATGGACAGGCCGGTGATCGTCAGCGACCAGAACCGCAATCTCTTTGTCCACCTGATCGCAGGTATCGGAAGCGGAACTATCGCGTTCAAACACGACAAAACCGAAAGCCACGGCTGGTCGAAGAACCTCGTCGTCGGCGACAGCGGGAATCCCTCCTTCCTGATCGCGGGCAACGAGTTAGTCCTCATCGAAACACACACCACAGGTGGCCCCGGCGCCGGGCCTTACTACGGCGATCCGGCGGTGCAGGCTTCCGTCCGCGCCGCAGTCGCGAAGCTGGATCCCGCTTATCGGATTCGCACCGAGAAAGTGCCGTGACTCTCAGCGCATCGCATCGAAGGTGAACTGGAACTTTGCGAGATACTTTTTCAGGCGATCCGCATCGTTCGTCACCGCACGCTTGGTTATGGGATCCGCGAGTTCGACAAATTCAGTATCCTCCGCTTTTTCCCGGACGCTCACGGTCTGTTACGAAAGCTTCGGTCGGAAAACCACCCCCGCTATCCGAAATCGCTGGATTTCGACAATCCCGCGCCAACATCCGACAAGCGCCCGTTAGCGGGCGTGCGGAAAAACGACTTAGCCTGCGGGCGTGAAAACAAAACACATCGTCACGGCGGCGCTCGCGATCATCGCGGGCATTTCATCCATCCATGCAGGCACAGGGGAGAAATTCAACGAGGACAGGGAAGCTATCCTGGCCATGGCGGGCGCATATGAAGTCAGATTCCACTTCAGTGAATCTTTCCCGATCGCCGAAGGTTACAAACTCCGCAAGCCCTACGATGAATCCGCGAGGGAACTCGTCAAACTCATCAGCGACACCGGCGATAGGATCGTGCTCCAGCACCTGCTGGTCGTCGGTTCCGAGTCGGAACCCACCGTGGTCAAGCACTGGGGCCAAATCTGGACTTACCAGGACATATCCATCCTCGGATACATGGGCGGGGAACATTGGGAAGCGAGGAAAATGGAAGCGGCAGATGTCGCGGGAAAATGGAGCCAATATGTCACCCAGACCGATGACAGCCCGCGCTATGAAAGCATAGGCGCATGGTCGCACACCGGCGGAGCCAGCGAATGGATCTCGGAACCGACAGCCCGCCCGTTGCCCCGCCGCGAATACACCACCCGCGATGACTACCAGATGCTCTTGGCTGAGAACCGCCATGTCGTAACGAAGAGCGGCTGGAGCCATTTCCAGATGAACAGGAAGCGCGTCCTAACCGGGCAGACCGTGAGCGACCTGTGCATCGAGATTGGAGTCAACACGTACACAAGGATATCCCCCGCCCCGCTCGCGGCGGCCGAAACATGGTGGACGGAACACCGCGCATTCTGGGAACCGGTCGCGATGGCTTGGATAGATACCACGGACAAAGCCAAGGGCATCGAGCTCAAGCCCGCAGCCGGGGGCAAAACCTATGCGCGCCTGATCAAAGATCTGCGCCGGAAATCCAAAATCACACCCGCAACTCCGCACGAAATCGCCGGGCTGCTCGAAGAATTCACAATCAACAACTAAACCGAACCAAAATTGATATTATGAAACCTATACAAATAGCGATACTCGCCACATCCCTCCAGCTACCGACCCATGCCGCCCTCACTTACATAGACACATCATCTATCCGTGCGTTCATCCCCTCCGAGACGAACGAATGGGATGTTTTCACGGATGCTTTGACCGATCCAAATAGTCCAGATATCACCAGCGAGGGCATCGCCTCCCTCATCCAGACCACGCCGGGGGCGTTCGTCACAAGCGGCGGCAATATCTACGCGCCCAGCTCCTTCACAAACTATGAGCTAAATTATGCGGCGGGCTTCATCAACTCGACCACATCAACATATATCGGGAACGTCGTGCTCCAGCTCGCCACCTTCGGCAGCACCTTGGACTACTCGTCCATGACCCTCACCTACACCGATCACTCGTCGGCAACCTTCGTCGCTACTCCGGTCGGTTTCCAGAACGATCCGACGATCATCTCATTCACCCCTCCGGGCGGCTCGCCCACGACTTCCACGAACGACCGGGTCGCCTACCAATGGAATCTCGATGGCCTCGAAGCCGTGTCTTTCACCATAGGATTCTCCTCCGCTGGCACCTCGATGAGCCTTGGCGGTGTGGCGCTCGATACAGCTTCCACCGGTTCGCCTTTCCAGGCGCTGGTGATTCCGGAGCCTCAGACAGCGCTGCTGTTCTCCATCGCCTCCGCCGCCCTTCTGCTGCGCCGCCGCAAATCCGCCGCCATCTGAACACACGCCCATGCAATCCTTCAACACACTCAGGACTCGCTCCATCGCCGTCCCATCCTCCCCGAGGGAAGCCTCATCCGGCAATCATGCAAAGCCAGGCACGAGACCCGGCTTCACGCTTGTGGAAACCATGGTTTGCGTCGCCATGGTCGCGTCATTGGGAACCATCGCCACAGTCGGCGCGCGCAAGGCGATCAACTCGGCAAAAACGACGAATGAAATCCAAGCCGGACGGCAGCTCATCAGTGCCTACCTGAGCAACGCTACGGACAACCAAGGCGTGCTCATGGCGGGAATCGATCCGGAAGCCGCCGCCACGGATTCCCTCGGAAACGTTTGGCCCGGATACGTGGCGAAACGCTACCCCGCCCGTCTCGCCGAGAGTCTCAATTACCAATTCCGCGGCTCTGTCTGCGTAAACGAATCGGAAAAATGGGCGGATGATTTCTACTCCGCGACCGTTTATCCCGCGTTCGGGATCAACGCCACCTTCGTCGGCGGCAGCTACGGGGAGTCCGAGCCCGATCCTGAGCGGGATGCCGAAAATTTCGGAAACTTCTGCATACGGCGGCTTACACAGGAGGACTCGCCGGGCCGGCAGATGGTCTTCATCTCGGCGAGATCCCACAGCGGGAACGGCACTCCGAAGGCCGGGAATTTCTATGTCCGCTCCCCCTACCTGAAAGGTCGGCGCTGGGATCAGAAATTCGATGTAATTCGGCCTTCGCTGAAGTGGGGAAACGTCGATCCGCGCCACTCAGGCAAGGCGGTCGCGGCTTTCCTCGACGGATCCGTCCGCCTTCTTGGACAACCACAACTCCAGGACATGCGGATCTGGGCGAAGGGCGCACGGGAAGTGAACGATCCGGCATGGAGCATCACACGCTAGCCTCCGTTTCCTCCCAAAAACACCGACGGAAGCATCCCTTTTTCCGCATGAAAGGCTTTGGAGAAATGGCTCAGGCTGCTGTAGCCGACTTCCATCGCTGCCTCGGTCACATTGGCACCGCCGTCGCGCATCAGCTCCACCGCCCTTTCGATCCTCATCGCCCGTAAGTGCCGGGACAGCGTCAGCCCCGTTTCCGCGCTGACCAATCGGCTGAGCGTGGCAGGCGATACCTTCACCTCCTTCGCCAGCCGTGCCAAATCAAAGGGTTCATCCATCCGTTCCCTCAGGCATGACAGCGCATGCGCCACACGCTCCGTCGTCCGCACCTTGTGGCTCGTGCAAAATGGCGTCTTGTCCTCCTGAAAAATCCGCAAGCTCAGGAACTCCAGCACCTTTGCCTTGTACCAATAAGCCCTCGCAACACCTTCCACCGGCGGGGAAATGACATCCGCGAAAAACGCCCTTTCCCCTACACTGGCAATCCTCGCCGGACTCGAAATCGCACCTGCCTTCTCCGCCCGGAACAACGGGGTTTCGTGGAAATCCCCGGCCAAGCCCACCGCAAACTCCCTGGCGATCCATTCCACAGCCGCCTCAACCGTCATGAAATCAAACGCGCGCTGGCTCGCAAGCATCGTGTTCGCCCTCAGATCCGGCGTCACCCGGAACGCCCCCACCATCCCGGCTCTCAGATACAACCGGCTCGCTCCCCCCATCACCACCAGATCACCTCCGAAATTCAGGCAAAACACCTGCCTGTCGCCCTCCAAATATCCATGCCAATCCTCCGATACACCCACTTTGCCATCATATTTCCGGATGCGAACCATGCTTCCCTCGTTTTCAAACAATACTCGTTGCGACAACCTGCTGGACACAAATCCTTTTATTGTTAATGCGTCTCAATAGCAATAAATTTGATCGGGAGTTTTCTAGCGACCACGCATCGCATCAACGGTGAGCTGGAACTTTGCGAGATACTTTTTCAGCCGATCCGCATCGTTCGTCACCGCGCGTTTCGTCCTGGAGACTGCGAAAATTTCCCGGACGACCATGTGCTGACGAACCTCGCTATGATCGAAAAACACCTGCCCGTGAAATCCACCATCGAGGAAATGGATCGCGGGCTACGGAATGTTTCCATCGTGCCCGCCTGAAAATTTTGGTGGGCAGGAGAGCGGCGATGGTGGAAGGTTGCGCCGATGAAAGCACTCATTCCCGCCATGCTTGTCGGCGCACTCGCGCTCAGCGTCGTCGCCTACAACCCCGCGACCGAGCAACCACCCGCCGGAGCCTTGGAGAAAATCGCCGAGGCCATCCCCGCCGAGCCCTACGCGAAACCCGCAAAGCCCCGCAAGATTCTCGTTTTCTCCCGCACCAACGGTTTCCGCCACCAATCCATCGTCACCGGCAAGCTCGCCTTCGCGGAAATGGGCAAGAAAACCGGCGCGTTCGAGGCGGTGATCAGCGATGACCTTGCGATGTTCGAAAAGGATAAGATCGGGCAGTTCGACGCGATCTGTTTCCTCAGCACCACCCAGAACGCCTTCGCCCCTTTCAAGGAGGAGCTGGAAAAAATGAGCGAGGAGGAGAAGGCGGCCGCGAAGGCACTTGAGCTGCGCATCAAGGAAAACCTGATGGCCTTCGTGAAGGGCGGCGGCGGCTTCGTCGGCATCCACGCTGCCACCGACAGCTTCTACGAATGGAGCGAATACGGCGAGATGATGAACGGCTACTTCGACGGCCACCCGTGGATGGCTGGCACGCAGGTGAATCTCTACGTCGAGCCGGGGCAGGAAAAGCATCCGCTCGCGGCGATGTTCGGAGGCGAGAGGCTTGAGTTCAAGGAGGAGATCTACCAGTACAAGGCACCCTACGATTCCTCGAAAGTCCACATGCTGCTCCGCCTCGATCCTGAGAAATCCGCTCCAGTGAAAGGCGCCAACCGCAAGGATAACGACTATGGGGTCTCCTGGGCGCGAAACTGGGAAAAAGGCCGCGTGTTCTACAGCTCCCTCGGCCACAACCACGAAATGTATTGGCACCCCAAGGTGCTCCGCCATTACCTCGCTGGCATCCAGTGGGCGATCGGCGACTACAAGGCTGAGCTTGGCGAGGGCAAATAACGATCCGCATATCCGACCATGGACTTCTTTTTCGACAACATCTTCATCATCATCCTGCTCTTCGTGGGCGCGATCACGCAGTGGCTGAAGGCACGCGGCGAAGCCCGGCAGAATCAGGATACCGGCTACGATCCCGCCGATCTCGAGGAGATGATGCAAGAGGCGGAGCGCCGCCATTCCCGTCCCGCAGTCCCGCCACCTCTGCCTCCCACTACTTTCCCGCAACCGCACGGCAGTGTGGTCGCACCCGCACCTGCCTTGCGCCGAAAATCCCGCGAAGCCCCGCCGGCTTCCGTTCCCACCTTCGACACCTCGGCGGAACTCGCCCGCCAGCAGGCGCTCGCCGATAAAATCAAGGAAGTGAAACGCGCAAGGGGAGCGAAAGCATTGAACGATAGCGTGCTGATCGGAAACAAATCCCGCTCCACCGCAACCGTAGCCGTCTCAACAGGCCTAAAGGCGCGCCTGATGAACCGCACGGAACTGCGCCAAGCCTTCGTGCTCAAGGAGCTCCTCGATAAGCCGGTCGGAATGCGGTAGTCTTGGCACCTTGCGCCTCGTGATGCGCGAGGTGAAAAATACTCAGGGCTCGACGCGCTGCCACACCTCATTGCGGCGCAGCAACTCGGGTGTCCACGGCGGATCGTAGAACGCGAAGAAGGGTTTCCCAATCGGCTTCAGCGCGGCTTCGTTGAGAAGTTTCTCGAGTTTGCCGCGCGCCGCCTCGCGTTTCGCATCGTCCTTCCAGCCTTTGAACAGGAGCACGGCGAAAGTGCCTCCGCCGATCTCGGAAACGGCGACCTCTTCCGCAGTGGGTTTCGGCGCTCCCTTTTCGGAGATCTCGGCAGGGATCATGAAACTCATACGGCCGGGCTTGTCCTCCGCGGCACCGTTTTCCATGAAGACGGGAGCGGTCATCGAAATCTTCGCCTTGTCCGCGTTCGCTCCGCTGATGTAACGGAACAGCGTGCGGAACGAATCATCGCGTTTCCCCATATCCACCATCGGGGCGGAGACAACGGGGATGGCGGCATATTTCCTGACTTCGAAGTTCCCCTCCTTGCGGACGGATTCGAAGGCGGGTTCCTCAATCGCGCAGGAGGGAAGGATGGCGAGAAGCAGCAGGTGCAGGGCTTTCATGGCGGGGAAACTCCCGCCGATTCGCCGCCGCGCAAGGAGAATGTTTTATTCCGCGGTGCCGTTGCGGATGATCTCCAGGAAAGATTGCGGATCAAGCGCTGCGCCGCCGATAAGTGCGCCGTCGATGTCCGGGCAGGCCATGAGTTCGGTAGCGTTGTTCGGTTTCACCGAGCCGCCGTATTGGATGCGGATCTTGGCGGCGGCCTCTGCGCCGTAGAGATCAGCGATGAGGGAGCGGACGAAGGCATGCGCTTCCTGCGCCTGCTCCGAGGTGGCGGTGACTCCGGTGCCGATCGCCCAGACGGGCTCGTAGGCGATCACGATGTCCCCTAGATCCTTTTCGGAGACATCCTTGAGACCGTCGGTCACCTGGGTGCGGAGAACGGTCTCGAGCATGCCGCCCTCGCGCTCGGCGAGGGTCTCGCCGATGCAGAAGATCGGCTTGAGGTTCGCCTCGCGAGCCTTCTTGATCTTCGCGTTGATCGTCGCGTCCGTTTCCCCGTAGATCGCACGGCGCTCGCTGTGGCCGATGATCACGTAGTGGACGAAAAACTCGCGCAACATCAGCACGCTGACCTCACCGGTGTAGGCACCCGAGTCGTATTGCGAGCAGTTCTGCGCGGCAATCTGGATCGCGTGGGCGTTTTTGCCGGGGTTCGAATCGTGGAGGAGGTCGGCGAGCTTCGGCAGGGCGACGAAGGGCGGCGCAATCACGATTTCCGCAGGCAAGTTGAGCCCCTGCTTTTTCGAGAGGAAGGATTTGATGAAGTCCTCGGTTTCCGAGGCTCCCTTGTTCATTTTCCAGTTGGCGGCAAAGATCGGCTTGCGTGTCATGGCTTTGGTTAAACGTTACTAGTTAGAAGTGATTCGTGGAGTTTACGCCTCGCTGAGCGCGGCGACACCCGGGAGGGTCTTGCCTTCGAGGAGTTCGAGCGACGCGCCGCCGCCTGTGGAGATGAAAGTCATATTGTCATCGAGGCCGAACTTGTTGACGGCGGTCACGGAGTCGCCGCCGCCAACGATGGTAACGGCATCGGAAGCGGCCATCGCCTCAGCGATCGCCTTGGTGCCATGGGCGAAGGCCTCGATCTCAAACACGCCCACCGGACCGTTCCAGATGATCGTTTTCGCTTTCGCGATCTCCGCTACGAATTCCTGAATGGCGACATCACCGATATCGATGCCTTCCCAGCCTTTTTCCACGCCGCCGCCCTGTCCATAGATACCGGAAAGTTTGGTCGCCGCACCTTCCTTGAACTCCTGCGTCACGCGGGTGTCGGAGGGAAGCAGAAATTCCACGCCCTTTTCCTTCGCCTTGGCGAGGATGCTCAGCGCGAGGTCGAGCTTGTCGGCCTCCACGCGGGAGTCGCCGGTCTCATATCCCTGCGCTTTGCGGAAAGTGTTCGCCATCGCGCCGCCAATCAGAAAGGCATCGGCCTTTTCCATGAGGGCGGTGATGACCTGAATTTTGTCGGAAACCTTGGAGCCGCCCATGATCACGAGGAAAGGGCGCTCCGGGTTATCGAGTTTCACCTCAAGGTATTCCAGCTCGCTCTCGATCAGGAAGCCCATCGCGGAAACGGGAATGAATTTCGTAACCCCCTCCGTGGAGGCATGGGCGCGGTGCGCGGTGCCGAAAGCGTCGTTGACGAAAATTTGTGCGAGACCGGCGAGATCCTTCGCGAAAGCAGGGTCGTTCGCCTCCTCCTCCGCGTGGTAGCGGGTGTTTTCCAACAGCAAAACCTGCCCCGGCTGGAGGGCAGCCCGCATTTCCGCAGCCTGCGACCCCACGCAATCGGGAGTCAGCGCCACGTCCTGGCCGAGGATTTCGGAAAGGCGCTTCGCGGCGGGCGCGAGCGTGAATTTCGGATCCGCCTTGCCGTCCGGACGACCCATGTGCGAGCAGAGCACGAGCTTCGCGCCGCCTTCAAGCAGGTGCTTGATCGAGGGAACCGCCGCCTGGATGCGAGTGTCGTCGGTGATTTGCCCGTCCTTGAGCGGCACGTTGAAATCGACGCGCATGAGGACTTCCTTCGAGGAAACTTCGAGGTGGCGGATGGAGAGTTTCGGCATGACGCGAGGGGCAATGCACTACCGCCGCCGGGCTGTCAAGGGCGCGGGCTAGGTGCGCTGCGACCTCCATTTCCGGGGAAATGGTTGCCGATTTCCCCTAGACGCTAAATCTCAACAACTCCACGCTGCCCACGAACCGCTTGATAAGCCCATGAAAGCCCTAGTTTTACTTCTTGTCCTCAGCGCTCCCCTCCTCGCGCAGGCAAAACCCAACATCCTCTGGATCACCAGCGAGGACAATTCCTCGCACTGGATCGGCTGCTACGGCAATAAACAGTCAAAGACTCCACGCATCGACGCGCTCGCGAAACAGGGCTTCCTTTTCGAAAACGCCTACTCGAACGCCCCGGTCTGCGCCGTCGCCCGCGCCACGATCCTGATGGGCGCCTACTCGCCGACCATGGGCACCCAGCACATGCGCAGCCGCCATCCCATCCCGAAAACCTTCCGCCCCAACGTCGGATATCTCCGCGAGGCGGGGTATTACTGCACGAACAACAACAAGACCGACTACAACTTCAAGGGCAACGACAACTCCCACTGGGACGATTCCTCCGGCAAGGCGCATTACAAAAACCGCCCCGATGGAAAACCGTTTTTTGCAATCTTCAACTTCACCACATCCCACGAAAGCTCCTTGTTCGGCGATAAACCGGCCGAGCCGAAACGCCTGAAGCCGGAGGAAATCGACCTCCCGCCCTATCTCCCCGATCTCCCTGAGATCCGCAAGGACTTGGCCCGCTACAATGACCGGATCAGCGAGATGGACGCGCAGGTCGGCAAGATCCTCGATGATCTCGAAAAGGCCGGCCTCGCGGACAGCACCATCGTCATCTACTGCTCGGATCACGGCGGCATCCTCCCGCGCGGCAAACGCTACCTGGAGAATACGGGAGTGAAGGTGCCTTTCATCGTCCGCGTTCCCGAAAAATTCCAAAACCTCTCCCCTTTCAAGCCGGGCGATCGCGTCGCCGAGCCGGTCTCTTTCGTCGATCTCTCCCCCACCCTCCTCTCACTCGCCGGACTCGACAAGCCCGCCCAAATGCAGGGACGCCCCTTCCTCGGAGTCAAACGCGTGGAGCCCGCCGCCGATGAGATGGAGTTCCTTTACGCCGACCGCTTCGACGAACTCTACGGCATGCGCCGCGGCCTCACCGACGGGAAATGGAAATACATCCGCAATTTCAACCCCGACTTACCCACCGCGCCCTACTCCTTCTACCAGTTCGGCCAACCGGGCTGGGTCGCCTACCAAAAGGCATGGAAGGAAGGTAAACTGAGCGGCATCCACAAGGCGCTGTGGGAAGAGCCCGGCACCTCGGAGCAGCTTTACGATCTAACCGCCGATCCATGGGAAATCAACAACCTCGCCGCCGATCCCGCGCACGCGGAAAAGCTCGCCGCCCTCCGCGAACGCCTCAAGGCGACGATGAAAGAGGTCAAGGATACCGGCATTGTTCCCGAGCCGCTGTTCCAGGAATTATCCGGAAAATCGACCATCGCCGACTACGTCCAGAGTGACAAATTCGACCAAGGGAAAATCACCGAGCTCGCATTCACCGCCACCGAGCTCGACGTAAAGAACCTCCCCCGCCTCAAGATTGCCATCGCCTCCTCGGATCCGACCGAACGGTATTGGGGTCTCATCGGCATGCGCCTCCTCGGCGAAAAAGCCGCCGCCGAGGCAGACTCCCTCGTCCCGCTCCTGAAAGACAAGCACGCCGGCATCCGCACCACCGCCGGACAGGCACTTTACGCTTTCGGGAAAAAGGACATCGCCGCCGAAGCCCTCATCGCCGACGTGGCCTCGGAGATGGACTCCCCTTCCCTGCTCAATCTCCTCAATACCCTCCGCCGCCTCGATCTGTTAGATCAACTCCCCGAGAACTGGGCGAAAGGGAAAAACATGAAAGCGGACGGACAGGATTACATCCAGCGCTTCTCGAAGCGGACGAAGGAGTAGAGCAAGGAGGGGCTGCCTATTGGCTGCCCGGCAACCCGAGCCATTTTCCCATGACACCGGGCAGCCGAAGGCAGCCCCTCCTTGCTTCCGAGACTCAATCCCCCAGCTCCTGCCTCGTATTTCACTGACCAACAATCCTTATACACCCATCTTTCCCCTCCAAGCGGAACGTCTCGCCCGCCGCAATTTTCCCGCCCAGCAACGCCTCCGCGATCAGCGTGCCAAGCAAGCGATCCACCACCCGCTCCAGATTCCTTGCGCCGTATTGCTCGCCGTAGCCTTCCCGGAGGATCAGTTCCTCCGCGCTTGCTGTCAGCTCGACCTTCACGCCCTTGTCCGCGAGGCGCTTGTTGAAATCCCCAATCAGTTTCCCGAGGACTTCCCGCGCCGTCTCCATGCCCAATGGCTTGAGTCAACGTGCCTTCATCGAAAATCTGGAGAAACAGATCCAGCACCTTGGGATGCGCTTTCTCGATCTCGTCGAACAGCACGACGCTGTAAGGATGTGTACGGATTGCGTCGCTGAGCTGGCCGCCCTCGGCGTGGCCGACGTATCCCGGCGGCGAGCCGATCAGTTTGGAAACGCTGTGCTCTTCCTACAATCGATCACCCGGATCGCGCCACGCGCCAGTGCGGGCTTGAGGATGTTCGCAGCGTCCATGCTGCCGCCCGCCGCTCCCGCCCCGAGCAGAAGGTGAATCTCATCGATGAAAAGGATAGGCTTGGGTTCCGCAGAAGCCTCCCGCACCACCGCTTCCAGGCGTTCCTCGAACTCTCCCCGGTATTTCGTCCCCGCGACCAGCGAGGTCAGGGAAATCTCGATCACCACCGGCCGCCCCAAGTCTTCCGGCAATTTCCCATCCGCCTTTATTTCAGCGTTTCAGAATTTCCGCTTTTCAGCTTTTACCTCCCAATCCCGGTCTTCCCGACTCCCGGCTCGCCCACAAGGATCAAATTGCTCTTCCGGCTTTGCAGCAGGATCTGCGTGATCTTGAGCATCTCCTCCCTCCTCCCGATCAACGGCGGCAATGCCCCCGCCGCCGCCAGCTCCGTCAAATCCCGCCCGAACCGCCGCAA
>JAYTOE010000118.1:0-6423 GCA_043747935.1 Akkermansiaceae bacterium | reverse complement strand
GCGGCGGCGAGGTGCCCACGAAGGGCGTCTATGATGACGGGGACGCAGAACTCGACACCGCCTTCGGTGGCCTGCCGCGCCTCCTTAATATACGTCGCGGCGGTAGCGTTTCTCAGTCTTCATCAGCCCTTCCTCGATGAAGGCTTTGGCTTCTTCCTCGCTCTTGCCGCCGTGCTTTTGTGCGATGGCGATCAACTCAGCGTGAACGTCGGCTGCCATTTTATTCTTGTCGCCGCAGACATAGAAGTATGCGCCCTCGCTCAGCCATTTCCATAGCTCGGCACCTTGCTCGCGCATCCGGGTTTGAACGTAGATTTTCTCCGCTTGGTCGCGGGAGAAGGCGAGGTCGAGATGGGAAAGAAGGCCATTTTTCACCCAGCCTTCAAACTGCTCGCGGTAGAAGAAATCTTGCTCGCGGCGTTGGTCGCCGAAGAAGAGCCAGTTCGCGCCTTTTGCGCCGGTGATTTCGCGGTCTTCGAGGAAGGCGCGGAATGGTGCGACGCCGGTGCCGGGGCCGACCATGATGACGGGAACGTTGCCGTCTGCGGGGAGGCGGAAGGCGTTGTTTCGGTGGACGAAAACGCCGGGCTTTGTATCGGACGACAGGCGGTCGGAGAGGTAGGTGGAGCAGATCCCGCCGCGCTTCCTGCCGTAGCTGTCGTAGCGGACGATCCCCACGCAGAGATGCACCTCGCCGGGATGCGCCGCCGGGCTGGAGGCGATCGAATAAAGGCGCGGCTGGAGCTTTTTCAGCACCGACACGAACTCCTCGCCATCGGCGAAATCCGCCGGATGATCGAGCGCAAGGTCGATGAGATCGCGGCCCCAGCAGAAATCCTCCCATGCTTTCTTGTCATCTGCCTCGACGAGCGAGCGGAGCAGGGGCGAGCCGCTGCGCTTCTGCCATTTTGTGATGATCGATTTGTTGATGCTGCCGATGTCGTAGTGGCGGATCAGCGCCTCGCGGAGGCTGACTTCCTCGCCGGTGGGGGTGGGCACATCGCCCGCCTTGAACGGCAGCGCGGCGATGATCTCATCGACCACGGATGCAGGGTTTTCCGGCAGCACCCCGAGCGCATCGCCCACCTCGTAAACAAGGCCGGAGCCTTCCAGCGAGAGCGCCACGTGATTCGTCTGCTTCGACCCTGCGCCGTTGAGGTTATAGTTGGCCAGAACGGCGGAGGGGAATGGGTGATTTTTTGAAAAGCCGCCCTCCTCGATTTCGTCGTTCGCCGCGATAATGGAGGCGGGAGCGGATGTCTCGGAAGACAGCAGCGCGATCACGGCCTGCGACCATTCCGCGTAAGGAACGTCCGCATCGACATCGACGTCCACGCGCGGATAGAAGCGGTTCGCGCCGAGCTCGGCGAGGCGGTTGTTGAAGTCGATGCCACATTGGGAGAAATCCGGATACGAGCTATCACCGAGAGAGAGCACGGAAAATTGAACTTCGGCGAGGCCTGGCGCCGCGTCGCTCATCAGCCAGGTGTGGAATTCCAGCGCGGAGTCGGGCGGTTCGCCATCGCCGTAGGTGGAGGTGATGAGGAGCAGGTTTTTTTCCTTCGGCAGGCGTGTCCGCTCGTAGGTGGACATGTCCTGAAGGTTCGGCTCGAAATTCCCCTTCTTGAGCGTTTTCACCAGTTTCTTGGCTAGGCCTTCCGCCGTGCCTGTCTGTGAACCGAACAAAACGGTCACAGGCACGGGCGGCCCGGAGGACACGACGGCTCCGCCGGACTGGGCGAGCAGCTTGCTGATGAAATCACCGAGCCATTGGCGTTGCTCGGGATTGAACGGGGCGTTATCGGGGATGTGAATCGGGGAGACCATTTCTCTGCGTGGCCAGTGGTTAGACCGGCTGCGGAACCTGCCCGCGACCTACCGCCCCTTCAAGCTAGGAACGTACCAATATCCGACCAACTTGCGGAACCCGTTTTCACGAGTATTTCAGGTCTCGTGAGGGATCCAGCTCGAAGACCATCTCGAAGCGATGGTGCGTGTGCGGCTTGATGTAGGTTTCCAGGAATTTCAGGTGGAAGGCGTCTTCCCGGATCACGTTGAGCTTTTCCTTCGACTCCGCCTCGAAGGAGTAGAAAAACTGCCACTGCGATTCCGCATCGAGATTGCGCCCGGAGCGAACGGATAGCACCTCCGGGATTTTGAGCAGCCAAGTGCGGCTGGCGCGCACCATCTCCTCGAGCTGCGGTTTGCCGACGTTGTCGTTCAGCTGGAGATAGACGACGAGGTGGATCATTGGCGGAAATGTGCGGGCGTTAGCTCTTCCAGTTCAGCGCACCTTTTTTCAGCGCGTAAACGTAGGCGATGGCGAGGACGCCCGCAAAGCCAGCCATACTTGCCAGAGCGGTCGCTCCGTGGTGTGTGGCGAGGTCGCGGAACTGCACGGCCCATGGATACATGAAGACGACTTCGATGTCGAAGATCACGAACAGCATCGCGACCATGTAGAACTTCACGGAAAAGCGCGGCGCACCGTCTCCGATGGGGATCATGCCGCATTCGTAGGCGCTGTCCTTGGTCGCGTTGCGGCGGGCTGAGCGGCCGAAGACGACGCTCAGGGCCAGCGTCGTCACGGCGAAGCCGATGGCGATGAGCACCTGGAACAGGACGGGGAGGTAGTTTTCGGGCATGGCTGGTGAAAGTGTCCGTGCGTTTCGTAGGGCTTGGCGCGGGCCTTGGGTAGAAAAAAAACCCGCGCCGTTTTTGCGGCGCGGGTTTTGTCAGTGAATGTTGTTTGGAGATCAGGCTTCGGCGGCAGCTGCTTCCTGGGCCGCAGCGTAGGCGCTTGATGCTTCGTGAACCCGGGCGGTGCCCTTGTATTCCTTACCGAGCTTCTCAACGAGACCCCGGTTGACCAGGTTCTGCAGCTTCTCGTAAGAACGAAGACGGAGCATTTCCTCGCCGCCGCTCACCGCGTTGCGCAGTTTCAGGTTTTCGAACACTCTCTCGAAGAGATCGTTGAAACCGAACACTTTCTTTTCAGAAAGAACGTTGCAGAGTTCATCGGTCACGTGGTCTGGGAGTCGCCGGGAAAACCGGGTCTTTTTAGTGGTGGTTGCCATAACAGACTCAATCTAGCAGCCTTGGTGACAAAAGCGACTCAAATTTTTGAGGGTTATATACAAATAAGTATAAAATATAACGCAAGCTAAAAATTACACTTTTCTAAAATAATTTCCACTCCGCTGTTTGGGTTCGCATGGAGAATGCGTCCCCCGCTTCACAAACCCGCCCGGCGGAGAGCATTGCGCCATCCCACTCCACCCATCCGGCGGGGCCGGGGACGACGAAGGAGCCGGTGTTGATCACGGTTCTGCCGCGTGCTTTGCGGGTGCCGTGGCAATGGAAATGGCCGCAGACCAAGATCTCGGCGCGGGGTAGATAGGTTTCACAGAAACGCGCACCGTGGCCGCCTTGGCGAAGCCACGCGGAGATCATGTTCAGGGCGCGTTGCGGCGGGAATGCGGCGTCGAGCGCGCGTGCCAGCAGGCTGCGGCCATGGGGCGGATGCGTCGTTGCCATGCGCCTTGCGATGGCGCGGGCGAGTTCGAGGCGGCTCCCGATCTCTGTGGCGGCGTCAGGGAAACGGGCCCAGATTTCATCGATCACTTCCGGGTTCGCCAGCATCTCGCGTTTCCATGGCGCGCCGTTGCGCAGGAGTGCATCGCCGTGGGTGATGGCGATCCTGCCCTCGGCGAGTTCCATGAAACCGCTGCCCTCCCAGCCGGGATCGTGGTTTCCGGATACGAAGATCACGTCGCAGCCCTCTTCCGCAAGGATGCGGCGGAGCTGGCCGAGCATTTCCCCGGACTTCTCCCGCCATGGCGGCGAGAGTTCCTCCCAGGTATCGCCGTTGAAAAGCACCGTGCCCGCGCCTCGGAAAAGCGGACGCAGTTTTTCCACCTCATCGATCCGCGAGGCCTGGTGGCCGAGGTGGAGGTCGGAAAAGATCCTGAGAGGAAGCTTCATCATCTCCTTTCTTGTGTCTTGAATCTCGCCGTCTTGCGTCTCAAGCTGAAGGTGCCCGCTGCCGCACCGCCTCGAACAGGCAGACCCCGGTTGCGACCGAAACATTGAGGCACTCCACCTTTCCGGCCATCGGCAGCTTGGCGAGGAAATCGCAGTTCTCCTCCGTGAGGCGGCGCATGCCTTTTTCCTCCGCACCGAGCACCAGCGCGAGCGGGCCGCGCAGATCGAGTTCGTAGAGCGTTTTCTCTGCGCGATCGGAAGTCCCGACGAACCACACCCCTGCTTCCTTGAGCTGCTCCATCGTCCGCGCGAGATTCGTCACCTGCACGAAAGGGACGTGATCCGCCGCGCCAACGGAAACGCGCCGCACCGTTTCCGTGATCCCCACCGCCTTGTCCTTCGGCGCGATCACGGCATGCACGCCCGCGCCGTCCGCCGTCCGCAGGATCGCTCCGAGGTTGTGCGGATCTTGCACGCAGTCGAGGATCAGCAGGAAAGGGATTTCTGTTTCCGCGACCAACCGCATCAGGTCGTGCTCATCGAGCGCCGGGGTGGCTTTCTCCTCCACGGGCTTCACATGCCGGTTCTCACGCGCCTGCCTCGTCCGATCTCCATGGCTTCTCTCACCGCTGTTTTTCCGCTTCACGCGCTGAGGGGAAACGTTTTACGGGCGGAGTTCAATGGCGAAAGGGGAGCGCACGCAGCTTGCCGGAAAAATGGCGGGCGAGGGGGCGAGCGCTGTCGGCACGATAGCTGACTCAAGGAGCGGCGGATCGGAATCCGCCGATGTCCATGGAGAAACGATGCTGGGTGCGTTCGCTCTTCCCATCGTCACCTCATGGGCAAGGGCGGATTCTGATCCGCCCCTCCACGCGCTTCGCGTTTGCGCATTTCATGGTCACTTCATGCGCCTTGGCAGACAGGCGTCAGCCACTCCGCGGGCGCGGCATGGGACACCCCCCCACGAAAAAACCGGCGACCCCTTGCGGGATCGCCGGTCTGCGATAAAGCGAACTACCGAAGAAACTAGCGGCGACGGCGAAGAAGCGCGAGGAGACCGAGACCGCCGAGAAGCGCGGAGGAGGGCTCGGGGATGGCGGAGAAGCCCAATCGCACCTCTGTTCCAGCGGTAGCAGTGTTGACGGTGGCCAAGGCTACCTCACTCCAGACCGTAGGGAAATCAACAACGTCTGATCCTGCTGTGGTGTTCCAGCCTTGATTCGCATTCAGACGAACAAAGCTTTAGTCCACACCTTCGATGCCAGCATTGGTGAAGCCGATCGCATCGACGATACTTGATGTGGCAAAAGTAGTTCCTGTCCAAAGTGCGATAGAGTCATTACCGTTGAAGTTAATGACTGTGTTGCTGGTTGCGGTTGCGGTTGCGTAGGTAGGGGTGGTGTTGGCTGTATTGCCATACAAGAAACTTGCTCCGCTGGCTAGGGTTCCGGTCAGGTTCAAGGTAGCGAACGGAGTCACGCTTGTTTTGTAACCTTCAGCACCAGAATTATTAAAGTGACTAAGCTTGTAGTTCAATGTACCAAGATCGACACTAGTAGTATCGGTATTGGTGATCTCGATCCACTTATTTGTGCTTGGTCCTTCGTAATATTGGGTGATTAAGACTGCTCCCTGACTAGAAACCGCCGCTAAGGCGGAGAAGGCCGTGACGGCCAGTGTGATTGATTTTCTTTTCATGATGTTTGTTTGTGATGTTTCCGAAATTAGCCGCCTGCTCGCAGCACAACGTTCCCAGATTAGAGAGAAGCATTGGCCATGCCAACGAGAAAGAGGGGCAGTTTCGTCACCATTCTTTTCATGGAAATTTTAAAAGCCAGGCAGTTAGACCCATCCCATGCGGATAGGGCCGATCCGGCGCGGGCGGCCCTGATCGAAAACGGAGGAGTCGTAATCACGCAAAGGTAGTGAAACCGACCATTTTGCCCGGATTTCCCTCCCACGAGGCCGCGCAGCGCTTGGAGGGGCAGTTCGGGAATCCGCCGCTGGATTCTTGAAAACGACTGGCTCGTCGCCCTCGTCGCCCTGCCCGAGCAGATGTTCAAACCCGACTTTCGCTGTTAGAGGGTTTTTCGGATCCGGCTCGTTGAGTTTGCGTTCATTTTTTCAAAAGGTCTCCACCACAGGCTTTGGGTTTCGGATTTCGGGCGGGGGCTGGGCGGGCAGGCTGAAGCCGAGTTGGTCGAGCAGGAGTTGGTGAACTTTCTCGGGCTTGGTGTCGCGTTTCATCCGCAGTTCGCGGCCGTCGGTGGCGGGGATGGTCACGTCGAGCATCTGGATCTCGCTCAGCAGCGCAAGCACGCTGCGGGAACTCAGGCCGGTGGCTGCCTTTTTGTTGTATTTCTCAAGGGTGACGTGCAGGCAGTAGGCGAGGAAGCTGATGAAAATATGCGCTTCGATGCGTCCATCGAGCTGATCAAA
>JAYTOE010000117.1:0-19806 GCA_043747935.1 Akkermansiaceae bacterium | reverse complement strand
TGAACACTGAACACTGAACACTGAACACTGAACACTGAACACTGAACACTGAACACTGAACACTGAACACTGAACACTGAACACTGAACACTGATTACTTCAGCACTCACCCCCATGCGTCGCTTCCGCCACAGCACCAACACCGAGACATCGGAGAGCATCGACATCTCGCCGCTGATCGATGTCGTGTTCCTGCTGCTCATTTTCTTCATCGTCACGACGGTGTTCGTGAAGGAAACCGGCGTGGAAATCTCGAAACCGCGCGCCGCCTCATCGGAGGATCTTGAGCGCCAGTCCATCCTCATCGCCGTCACCAACGAGGGACGCGTCTGGCACGGCGGCCGCGAGATCGGGCAGGACGGTGTCCGCGCCGTAGTCGCCGCCCTGCTGGAGGAAACTCCGGAAACCCCCGTCATCATCCGCGCCGACGCCGCCACCCCCACCCAGGCCACCGTCACCGTCATCGACTCCGCAAAACTCGCCGGAGCCAACTCTGTCTCGCTAGCCACCGAGCGTTAAACTCTAAATTTTAAACTATAAACCCTAAGGGGATGGCTCCGCGCTCTAACCATTTCACTTCTCCCTATTCCGCTATAGCATTCATAACCCAAGCCTCTTCCTTGAGGTTTAAAGTTTAAAAGTTAAAATTTGAATTTCCGTTCCACCATCATCGGCCTTGTCGCCTCCACGGTCATGCTCGCGTTGCTGGGCTTCGCGCGGACATTCGTGGTCTCTGCAGACGTCCCCGATCTCGCGATCCGGGAAATCGAAACCGTCAACTTTTATCCGCCGCCACCACCGCCGCCGCCGGAGGAACCGCCGCCCGACGCCCCTCCACCGCCGCCGTCCCTCACGAACATTTCCACGCTTCCCGATCCCTCGCGAGTGCCCATCCCCAAGGCGGACGTGCCGATGGATATCACGCTGCCGGTGGAGAATTTTCACGCGGATCTCGCACCCGCGCCGCTGCCAAACGCTCCCAGACCGATCCGGATGGATCATTCGCAACAGTTTTTCAAAAAGGAGCAAAACTACAAACCCGCGCCGCCACCGCCCGTCGCGAAATCCCACTACGGCACCAGCGAACTCGATGGCACGCCTCGCCTGCTGCGTCACGGCTCCGCCACTTTTCCAGCCAACCTCGCCCGCCAAGGTGTCTCGCGCGGCACGGTCGTCTTTGAGGTCGAGCTCTCCACCTCGGGCTCGGTCACCGTCCGCAGCGTCGTTTCCTCCACCCATCCGGAGCTCGTCGCTCCCGCCCGCCGCGTCGCCTCCGGCGCGCGCTTCACCCCGCCCAAGCGCAACGGCGAAGCCGTCAAAGCCATCATGCGCTGGCCCATCATTATAGAAAAGTGATTCTTGTTAGAAGTTATTCGTTATGAGTTATCCCTCTTCCATTCGCGCCCATTCGCGTCCATTCGCGGTTAGTTTCTTCATGGCAACCGTCGCCTTCTCCGCCGATCCCCTGCCGCTTTCCACCTCCTATTGGAAAGACCCGGCGTTCCTGAAATCCTTCAACGGTTCCTACCGAATCGAGGCGCGAATCGAGCCGAGCGTCACCACCGAGGAGCGCGGCCTGCTCATCGAGGTGCAGAACCTGATGGCCGCAGGCAACCGCGCGGCCGCCTTGGAAAAACTCAGCTCCAGCCCGCTCACCGGAAACTCCGCCGCCCTCACCTTCAACCTCGCGAACCTCCATTTCGAAACCGGCGACAACGCGAAAGCCATCACCGCCTACGAGGCCTCGCTCAAGGAATACCCGTCCTTCCGCCGCGCCCACCGCAACCTCGCCCTAGCCCTCGTCCGCGACAGTAAACTCCCCGAAGCCCTCGTCCATCTCACCGAAGCGATCCGCCTCGGCGATTCCGAAGGCTCCACCTACGGCCTGCTCGGCTATTGCCGCCTCGCCCGCAAGGAGTTCGCCAGCGCCCTGCAAGCCTACCGCATCGCGCAGGTCACCGAGCCGGATGTAGCCGAGTGGAAAGCGGGCGTCGCCCAATGCCTGCAGGAAACCGGCGGAAAAGAGGAAGCCGTCGCGCTTCTCGACGAGGTCATCGCGCTCCGTCCGCTGGAAGCCTCCTACGCCGTCCTGCTCGCCAACATCCACCTCGACCTCGACCGCCCCGACTCCGCCGCCAAGGCGCTCGAACTGCCATTTCGCCTCGGCGTCCTCCCGCCCGATCCCACCCTGCTTCTCGCCGAACTCCACCTCCGCGCGGATCGACCCGACGCCGCGAAATCCGCCACGGAAATCGCTTTCTCGAAGGAAACGAAACCCGGCATCGACGCGATCCTCCGCCTCATCGCCACGGCCTCGGCGCAAGGCGATTGGCCATTCGCCAAGGATCTCCTCGCGAAAGCGGAAACGCCGCAGCCTTCGCGCAGCATGAGCCTCGCAAAGGCGCGCTACCTCATCGATTCCGAGGAAGACCCCGCCGCCGGAGCCAAGCTGTTAGAGAAACTCGTTTCCGAAGACCCCACCGACGGCACCGCCCTTCTCGCGCTTGCGAAGCACCACACCGCCACCGGCCAACCCGGCTCCGCCGAGCTTCTGTTAGAACGCGCCACCGCCGATTCTACCAGCGCCTACGAGGCCCACATTGAGACGGCCCGCCTCCTCGTCCCGCAAGCCCGCTACGCCGACGCCTTGAAGTCAATCGACGCCGCCCTCGCCCTCAACCCCACCGATGCTCTCCAGACATACCGCAAAGCCTTGGCCGAGACCGCCTCCGCCGCAGAATGACCATGAAACCCATCCTCCTATTTCTAACATCCGCCGCGCTCTGCCACGCCCTCCCGCAGGACGGTCTGGCGCTCGATCTTGACGCCTCGAAAGGCCTCACGCTGGAGGACGGCGACAAGGTAGCGGCATGGGAAAACCAGGCACCCGGCGCGAAGGCGAAACATTTCGTGAAACAGGACGAGGGACGGAAGGAAAAAGGCAGCGGCCGCCCGAGCCTGCGCACCGCGATCCCCGGACTCGGCGGCAAGCCCGCGCTCGTGTTCCGCAGGCAGGAACTCGTCTGCATGGACGAGGACACCTTCGACGGGTTCACTACCGACAAGGGCCACACCTGGCTCGCCATCGTCGCCGTCCATCCCCAGCAGGACGGGCTGAAGGACGTGAACTCCTTTTTCGGAAACCTCCGCAACGGCGAAAAATATGAGGGCGTCTGGGGCTGCCTGAACGACGACAACACCCTCTGGTACGGCGTCCGCAACGGCCTCACCTTCGGCCGCTTCGACAAGAACAACCCGCAGCTTCTCGGCCCCGTTCTGGAAACCGGGAAATTCCACCTGATCGGCGGGCGCATGGCCGCCGGAACCGGCACGGTGAAACTCGAGCTTTTCGCGAACAGCGCGAAACCCGCCGCCACCGGCGAAGCACCGGTCGAGCCCGCCGCGAACCCCTCGAAAATGGCAGTCGGCCAGGAGCGCGACGCCATCGAGCACCCCGGCCACGAATCCTTCGACGGCGAGATCGCCCGCCTCCTGATCTGGGAACGCCCGCTCACCGACAAGGAACTCGCCGACGCATTCACCGAGTTACAAAGCGCGTATCCGGTCAACTGATACGCGTGGGCGTGACACACCTGTCCGCGCTCACCAGTCCTCGCGCTGGCGGATCGCATCCATTCCGGGAGTGTGGATATTGAATTCGATGCGCTTGAATGCGTCTCTGCGGAACCTAGCGGTGCCGAAATTCTGGCTAAATCCGATGAGTGCGTTTTCCTCCACCCCATCGAGGCGGAAAACCATGCGCGAACCGTCCGCGAGGGTCGCGCGGACATCGGCATTGTAGAGCTTTGCCTCCTCCATGGTGGCGCTGGAGAGGAAGATATTCTTGAGCCGCGCGACGGGAAATTTCACTTCGGCGAAAGGCGTCTTGAGGGTAATTTCCTCGCCCTCAATGCCCAGCACCTCGCCCTCGATCGTATCGCCGTTACGGAGCAGCATGCGTCCCTCGGGGATCACCTCCTCGACGGGTTTATCCCCCTCCCCAAAGCCACCATCCAGCTCGAAACCACCGCCCAAATTACCTTGGAACTGACCTTGGAACTGACCTTGGAATTCACCTTGGAATTGCCCCCTGCGATTCGGGAGATCCTCGAGGTAACCGTCCCATCCTGTAATTTCGATATCGGAGATACGCAGGGTGGAACTATCCTGCGCCACGATGTGAAAGCCTTTGCCGAGGCTATCGCGATCCACCGCTTCGTCCTGCCATGCATCGATGAGTTGGTCATCCACAAAGAGCGCGATCTTGCCGCTCTTCGTGCTCACTTTGATCTCGATGCGCGCCTTTTCGTTTTCCCTGAGCACTCCGGCATTCGAGGAGTGACCGATCCAATTGTTCGTTCCCGCCTTTTTGACGTGAACGGCATTGCCTTGGAAAACCATCTCGTAACCGGACTGCGGACCGGAAGCGCTGGTGATGTCGTTTGAGAAAAAAACAATTTTGGGCCGGAAGGCTCCGCGCCAGGCAGCCTCGAAGGAGATCACGCATTCATCCGGAAAATTGATTTCGCGTGCGATGCCGCCGGGGGATTCGGTGTGCAGGGAGCTGCCCCGGAAACTCCAGGCGTCCCCGCCGTCGCGACTCGTCCATTCCTCGATGCTGTTCGGGCCGCGGTAGTAAACATCGGCGATGCTGGAAATCTTGGCCGATTTCACGTTCACCCGCTTGATCACGAGTTCCTCGGCATACCATGTCTTGAGCCGGATTTCCGAATCCGTGATGCCCGCGAGCTGGCCTCGAAGCGTATCGCCGTTGGTCATGCCGATGACGGCCTCGTGGGCGGCGACAGGTCGGTCTGCGGGTGGCGCTCCCATTGGCAGCTCCAGATCGATGACGTATTTCAGGTCGAACTCAGCGGGTTCCTTGAGCAACTGGGATTTCCAGGAAAGCTTCTTGCCGGTCAGTGCCA
This sequence comes from Akkermansiaceae bacterium, assembly GCA_043747935.1. GTDB lineage: Bacteria > Verrucomicrobiota > Verrucomicrobiia > Verrucomicrobiales > Akkermansiaceae > Luteolibacter. Next base: position 14,878 of record JAYTOE010000117.1, on the reverse strand, counting down.
GCAGATCGCCGGAGAGACGGTCGCCGTTAGAGAAACGAACCACGGATTCATCCTCCTGCGCGAAACAGGGGAACATCATGGCGAGAAATAGGGCGGCGGTTTTCATCGGTCGTTCACGGGTTTCGCCTTGGGCTTCCAGATACGCTCAATCGAGGAGATTCCCTCTCGCCCGAATTCCAACGGGCCGAGCAAGGGATGTTCAACTTTTACGGAATCACCCTCAAGGACGCAGGAGGAAACTCGCATCGAACCCTGCCCGCGCAAGTTCAGAATCAGGTTGCCGACAGCTACGGATTTGGAAGTTTTTCCCTGCCCGCCGAGGAACAAGGTGGAGACCTCCTCTTCGGACAGTTCAAGCGGATCTTTCTGGAAATCGCTTTTAAAAACATAGACCGTGGAGCCGCCGCTCGGGCGGACACCCTCCAGCTTTCCGCCGAACCTCTCTCCATATCTCCCGATCATAGAATCGGCCTTGCCGTCACCGCGCTCTTCGCTCCGGTGCCTGTCGCCGCGGTCATCCCAATCGAGGATCATGATGTCCTGCACATTTTGCCCGCTCTGGCGCGGGGCATTGCTGACGATGGAAATGCAAGAGCCTGACGGCACGGGTTCAAGCTGATCCGTGTAGCGCCCCTCGAGTTCACCATCGATGTGGAGTTCAAGCAGACCTCTCGTCCGATCCACCCGGATCTCCACGTCCATGCTCCGTTGCGCAATCTGTTCCGGGCTCCGGGCTAATTGGATGATCGGGGATCTCATCCGATTTGTGGTTTCCCGGAAAACGCCGAATCCCGTACCGTTGAACTCGGCGATGTATCTGTCCTGCCTCCCACCCTGAGTCATCGGCGGATGAGCGAAGCCGAACTGAAAATTCGGTTGGTTCTGCCAGCCGAACGTGAACTTCAGGATGAATTTTCCCGGGAGTGCAACATCACGGCTTAGCGCCCCTTGCCCCGTCGCGAGAAAACGCCCGTCCTCATAATGCCATGCCTGCGCACCATTTTCGTCCTTAGACCAGCCTTCGATGCCCTTCGGCCCCGAAAAGACGACCTTTTTCGGAACGATACCAAGCTGGAGCGAACTCACCGCATCACGCGGGATGGAGAGGGCTCCCAGAACCGGGGATTCCACGTTGAACAAGCCCGCATCCATCGAGGTGACCCTCACCGGCAGGATATCGCCATTGGAAAGCTCGATCCTCTGCTCAGGTATTTCGAGGCTCTTCCCGGAGTTTCCAAAGGTGACTCGCTCGACCTGATCGGCGCTGAGCACGAGGGCTTTTTCCGAGATGGGCGAAAGCAGCGTAATGGTGCCGTCACCGGTCATTCCCGTGATCTCGCCGGAAAGTTTTGCGTCGCCTTTCATCGAAACATCGGCGGCGAGGGCGGAGGAAGCCGCCATGCCGAGGATCATGGCCGTGAGGCGTTGGAAACTAAAACTCTGCATCCCAGTCATCCAAAAAGCTTTCCGTATCCTGAAACTCCAGCATCACCGCGTAGTCTAGGTTGATATCGATTTCACCCGCCGCCCCGTTCAGAATGCGCAATTTACCGGCGTCCCCCGCGAGCGGACGGCCGCTGATCCTGCCCAGAGGATAGAGGCGGGTCTTGATCTCGTCCGAGGGTGCGTCCGGTGCCTTTGCGATACGCGATTTCGCGAAGCGGACCTCCGCGATCTCGTTGAGCGGAAACTCGAAATCACCGTAACGCCCCTCCAGCTTCAGCTTGCCATCGTGCAGGCCGATGACCTTTCCTGAAAAACGGTCGGTGCCGTTGGCGAGGAGGACGATGTCCGCATCATCCACCTGGAGGCTACGCGCGGCGTCCGGCATGCCGTTCCACTCCGCGACGACCACCTCTGAGATTCGCACCGGTGAATCCTCTGCTTGCACGAGGAAACCGAAGCCTTCGCCTTTTCCTGCATAGCCTCCGATCTCGTTCTCTTTGTTGGCCACTTCGCTCCACTGCACGACAAACTCGCCATCGATGAAAAGCGAGATTTCCCCGGTGGGGCGGTTGCAACGGATCTCCACGGTGGCGGTGCCGGAATCACCCAGCCGCATGCTGCTGTTCGTCGTCTGCACCCGGTCAAGCCTTGGGCGGCCATCCGCATCGAAGGAAGTGCGGTGCAGCATCACGTAGTTCGAATAAAGCTGCAGGACGTAGCTATCCCCGAAGATATCCGGCAAGGAAGCGGTGTTGATGACCCTACCGGCTATGATCACCCGATCCTGCCCCTGAACCTCATCTTCACCCTTCTCAGCGGCTACCGGCGCGGGTTGCTTGAAATTCGAGTGAAACGCGATCGCACAGGAAAGCCTGCTCTTCCATGCGATGTCGAAGCGCAGGATCGCACGATCCGGCATGCCTGCCTTTTTCACCAACGCCGTGCCTATTTCCTTATCCTGCCAATACCACGCACTTCCCGAGTGCTTCCATGCAGGCATCTTTTTTTCCTCATCGACCTTCAACGCAGGAATGCCTTCCGGATGATTGTTATCGATCATCACCCACTCCTCCGGATCGTAAGGACCGTGGTAAAGCACCCTGCCACCGAGCGGATTCGGAGCGAGCAAACCGACCTGATCGCGGGGGATCGCGATCACCCCTCCGAACACCGTATCGATGACAAGCCGCTTGTCATCCATCTCCTTGAGCACACCGGGAATGCGGTCGCCGTTGGAAGTTCCGATATGGGAAAAACCCTCGATTGATTTCGCCGGCCTACCGCCGCGCAGGATGATACGCCGCAGCTCGGAGGACTTGAATTTTACCTCGTCACCCACATCGTCCCTCTTCCACAGGATCGATGGCCCGGCAGCGATTCCGGAAAGTTGACCATGCAACTGGTCGCCGTTGGCGAAGCTCAAGAGGTCTTGGCGCGGACTCTCGCTATGGAGAAAGGGCGCTGTCGCGAAAACGAGGGTGAGGGTCAGGTATCTCATTTCTCGTAGATTGGCAGATATCGGTAGTTGAGCGCGAGCGACAAAAGCGCCCCCGCGGTGCTGAAAGACTGACCTTGGTTCCCGGGGAAAGAGCCGTCCGGGGATTGAATCGTGGATAGATAGCGGATGTTGCGGCTGTTCCATTCCTCCCATGTCTCGGTGTCGGCGTGGAAGAGCGCCTGGGACATGTAGTATTCGTAGTAGTAGGGGTAATACCTGTCGCGGTAATCGAGGTTTTTCTTCAGATAAGCAAGACTCGCGGCGTATCCCTTGGATTCCTTTTCCTTCGCTAGGGAAAGGCACAGCGAACCAATCGCGGTGAGGGTGGGCTTGCCGCCGGCAGCCGAGGTATATCCATAGGAACCATCGCCGGCACGGCAACTGGCGAGGTAGGCGAGGGCTTTCTTGATCGCCTCGTCCGGCACCGACATGCCGGCGTTGCGGGCGGCGAAAAGGCTCACTACCTGGCAACCGGTGACTGTGGTGTCCGCATCGCGGCTTTCGGGAGTATAGCGCCATGCGCCGAAGCGGTTCCCCTTCTGTGAACTTAGGATCAGCTCCACCGCCTGCTTGAGCGCATTCTCCACCTTCGGATGCTCGATGACACCGTAGGACTCCGCCAGCGCCTTGGTGGCGAAGGCGTGGTTATACATGCTCGATCCGATGTAGCCGTTCACCGAACTCTGCTTCGAAATGATGTAGTCGATCCCCTTCCGGATCACCTTCGCGTAAGGGCCGTTGTTCGGATCTTCGCCATGAGCGAGGAACGCCGCGACGCAGAGACCGACCACGCCCGGCTCACTGCCCGCGCCATCGTCCCAGCAACCTTCGGTGTTCTGCTTCTCGGCGAGGTAACGGAGGCCTCGCTCGTAGATCAGATCGACCTGCGCAGGGACGCGGTCATCGCCGCGACTGGGCAAACTCTGCCCGTGCGACGCGGGAAGCGAGACGGCGCAGAGGAAAATGAAAGCCAGTATTCTCATCTTAAGGTGTTTTTCCTTCCAGTCCGCGGTTGTAGGCGTCGAGAGCTTGTTGGAACTCGCGCGGCAAGCTCTTGCCCGCCGTCCCGCCGGACTTCGGTACGGTGCGTTTTTCAACGTTGCCAGTGGAATCGCCGCCGTCCACGTCGTTCTCGGCATCGGAGTCGCCGGTCTGGCCTTGCCCCGCCTGATCGCCCGGCTTGTCGCCTTTGCCCTTCCCCTTGCCTTCGCCCTCCCCTTCCTTCTTGCCCATCATCCGCTCCATCATGTCCATCATCGCGCTGCCGGGGTCTCCGGCTTGCCCCTGCTGCTGTTTTGCTTTCGCCGCCTGATGGATCTTCTCGATGATCTCCGTCTGCGCCGCGATGGTCTCGCCGCCGGTTTCCGTTTCCACGAGATAGTCCGTGGTCTCGTCCATGATTCCCTCCACTTCGGTGAGGAGGTCGATCACCTGCTGCACCGTCTGTTCGATCACGAGCTGCTGCACGTCGGCGGAAAGCTCGTCCTGCTCGTCCGCGAGTTTTTCGGAACCCTCGGCGTGGCGCTCCAACATCTCGGCGGAGTCCTTCGCTTCCTCGGCTTGGAGAGCCGATGCGACGATGAGAAACAAGGCTAGGTATCGGTGGGCTTTCATTCGTTGGTTGGGGCAATGGTTCCGGCGTCCCGCTTGAGTTGTTCCAGCACGCGTGTCCGGGCGCGGAGATCCTGTTGCTGCTGGATCATTTTCATCACGCGCAGCATGAATTCGAAATCCTCATCCTCAGGGCTGGGGCCGCCACCCTCGCCGCCACCGCCACCCTGCTTTTCCATCTCGTCGCCGAGTGTGGCTGCCCATTCTTCAAGCTTGGTCGCCCAGAGCTTCGCACCCTCGGTGGCCAGGTAGGATCGATGAACCTGAAGCTTCCCGCGGACATCCTCCAAGCCGATGTCGATCTTCGAGTCCCGCATCTGTTCCATGATCGCCTTGAACGCGGCATCGCCGGTGCGGGCATGGTAGTGGCCGAGGTCTTCCTGGATCCAACGCACGTCGGCGGCGGTGACGGCCTGTTGCCTGGAAGTGTCGGATAATTTCATCTGGTCGCTGGGATCCAGCTCATCCTGGCGCTTGCCGAGGAGTTTGCGGGTAAATGATTCGATCAGGGTTCCGGCGATCCCGTTCTGTTCCGCGGCGGCCTTCTTCAGGCGGCTCACGAAGGTGCTGGCCTCGAAGCGCTTGTTCGCGTCGTTCGCCTGCTCCACTGCCTTCTTCATTTTCTCAACGACGTCCTTCTGCTTCTCGACCGCATCCTTGATGTCCTCCTCGGTCTTTTCATCGGTGTTGGAAGGCTCCTGCGCCTCCTGCAATTCGTCGCGGACTTCCGGCACATCCTTGTCAGCCAGCTCCTGCATCGACTTGAGGGCTTCTGCCATTTTCTTCATCGTCTCCTTGTCGATCTCGCCGTTGCGCGTCGCACCTTTCATCACCTCCTCCATCTTCTCCTTGAGCTCTTCCATCCGCTGGGCGCTTTCGCTCTCCGCCTGCTCCTGCGCATCGAGGCGCTTGCGGTTTTCCTCCTCCTTCATCTCCTCCGCGTTGAGGTCATCGAGGCGTTGGTTTTCGTCGAGTTGGTTCAGTTCCTTGCGGGTAAGATCCTCCAGTTCACTGATCGTGCGGTCGAACTGTGATTTCAGCATCTGCTGGTGCTCCTCGCGGGTCAGGATGTAAAGGATGACCGGCTCCGAATAGACCCGTCCGCGCCCCGGATAGAGATCCTCGGAAAACGCCCGGAGCGCCAGACGCTGCGGGCCGATGCCAAAGGCGGCGGGTGAGAATACCACGGGCTTCATGATGCGGCGCTCTTCGGGTGCGCCCTTCGCAAGGACAATCTCGCCTTTCACTGTGGGAATCTCGCCCGGCATGGACACGAGGCTCTCCCATTCGATGCCCACTTCCTTCAGGCCGAAATCATCCTCGCAGAGGATTTCGAAATCCATGGATTCCTCGGGAAGGATCGCTTTATTCCGATCCACGCCCTGCGTGTAAGCCACGGGAGGTGTGTCCTTCACCGCGTCCACGCGCAGCCGGTAATCCGATCCACCGGTCAGACCGAATTCATCGACCCAGGAGAAAGGAAGCTCGAAAGGCACGTTGCCGACCGCGATTTCCGAGGTCTTCACCTTCCGTCCGGAAACCTCCAGCGCACCCTCCATCGGCTCGAAGGCCGTTTCGGCGGGGATCTCACCTGCAGCCTTGCCGGGGCCAAAGGCGCCCGAACGCACCTCACGGCTCAAGTCCATTTCAAAAACAAGCTTGCTTCCCTCGACGAGGCTCAGCTCACCCGTGTTGAGCTCCACCGTCCGCTCCGGCAAATTCATATAGGCGGGCGATGTTACAAAAGCCCTTGTGCTCAGCACGCCGGGACGTTGCAGCGGCCTGACCACCAGCGAGTGCCGCAAGTCGCCGATGTGGAAAATCACCATACCTTTGTCCTGCTGGCCGGGGAAACGGAACACGTATCGGTCGCCCGCGAGCTTCGCGCCGATCTCCGGCTGTAAGCCGTATTGCCCGAGTGCGTCCGAAGGCCTCTGCTCCGAGGTCTTCGAGAGTTTCAGCACCACATCGAACGCCTCGCCGTAGGGAACCGCGAGATCGACCGGCGGTTTCTCAAGCTGGGTGAAAGTGTATCTCTCCACATCGGAAAACGGATTCAGCCAGCGCTCCAATGCGTTGAGGCCGGCCTTGGGGGTCGCGAGGAAAGCTCCCGATGCCACGGCCATCAAGGCGACAGCCGCCATCACCCACTTGCGATGTCTCGGCACGGGCAGCGCGTCGTCGAGCTTGCGTTTCCCGGCCTCTGCCGCGACCACCTCCATCGCCGCAGCGCGCAGCCTCGGGGAGAGGGAATCCCCCGCCTCCGTCTGGCCTTGAAGTTCGACCACGCCGAGCAATCGGTCGCCGAGGCCGGGATAACGTTTCGCGATGAGCCTCGCGAGTTGTTCCTCGCGGCGATGGCCCCAGACCCAGCGGTGCAACCAGTAAGGGGCGAAACCGCCGAACAGCGAAACCCCGCCGAGCAGGATCAGCAACCGTGCCCAGATGGGTGTCTGCCAGATACGGTCGAGACCGTAGATCAGCAGGAAAGAAACCAGCAGCCCGATCAGCCCCGCGGCCAGCGCCTCCATTACTTTGCGCCGCCAAAGTTGCCGCCGGAAATCCTCAAGCTGCTTGCGCAGGCTTTCGGGAATCGCGTTGCGGGCGGAAGGTGAATTTTCGGACATGGAGTGCTGCGGCATTCTTCGTGCCGTTAAAGGGTTGCGCAAATCTGGCAGGGATACGCCGTAACTCCAGCAGTTTTCTCGCCATGGGGGGCGGAAATTACACAGCCTTTACACACCATGCCCGCCGCCCGTCAGTTGGGGGTCACCATGATCCTGAGGAATCCTCGGATTCCTCCCGTAATGGGCAATCCGGCTTCCCTGAACTCCACATTTCCCTGCTGCGAGAGAAGAGCGTCCGTGAAACCCGATGGGGCACCGTTTTCTCCGGGCACTTTCCAGACCGTCAAATCCGTTCCCGCCTGCGGCACCACCGTAATACCGGTTCGGCTCAAATCGCGGCGATACCGCAGAACGAAGCGGTTTCCGGAAATGAGGGAGACGGGAACTTTTGCGGGATCGTTCGCCCCCGCGGCCGAGGTGCCAAACGCATACTCCACGAGATTCGAGAAACCATCACTGTCATAATCGAGCAGCGGAAAGTTCGCGAGAGTCCCGGCAGGCAAGCCGGAAAGCACTTCCTGCGCCGTCATTTCCGAGGAATACGTCACAGCCACCGGAGCCGCCGTGAGGGTTACGCTTGCTGATGATGACGGGAAATTCCTGCCGGAAATGGTGGGTGAAACATAAACGAGATACGAGCCGACGGGTAGAGGGATGCTTGCCGCAGTCGTGGATGTCGTGCCGGTGCCTTGGGCGGTGAGTTTCCGGATATCCGTGAACTGGATGGCATCGATGAACCAGCCTACGTTATCATCGGTCGAGGTGTAATAGGAACCGGTGGACTCCAGCAAGAACCTCACGCGGAACCGCTTTCCGGCCATCGCCCCGATCGGCACCGTGCGGTTTGCAAACGCGCCTTGGCCAACTCCACTGGTGCCCACCTGCGTATCCACGCTCAACCATTCGCTGGAGCCCTCCTCCTTCACCTGCACACGGAAAAACTCGGCGGTTGTAGCATACCGGATGCGGCTGGCAAAAGTCAGGGAAGCTCCTCCACCCCCGTGGAAAACACCACCGAGTTCCAGCGATTGGTTGCTACCGTTCGAGTTTTGAAGATGGAATGACGCACTCCCTTGGTTGAAAACCGTAGTACTGAGCGCCGTGTAGGTCGGCGACAACTGCGTGACCGCGCCCGCCAGGCTTTCGCAGTTTTCCGTAGGCGCGTTGACGAAGCCAAATGCATCCCAGCGGTAACCCGTGGCTCCTGCAACTCCGCTGAATGTCAGCGGATACGGGAGGGATACGGAGGCGGTCAGGGGGCTGGTGATCGCAGGAGGCGTGTAGATGAGCTTCAGGTCGGCCTTCGCGTTGGAATTCGCCGGAACCGTCATCGGAACCGATTGGCTGAATCCGTTGCCGGAAAAAGTGATTTGCCGGCTCAGCCCGGTGGTTGTCATCGGAATGACCCACCCGCCACCCAGGGCCGTGTTGCAGTATTGGGTGATGCCGGTTCCGCTCGCATCCACACGCAGCCCCGCGATACCCTCCCCCGCGTCATAGAAATTATCTCCGTCGAGATCGTAATAGGCGGCTCCCGTGGCATAGTAGCGGGAGGAGACGTTGTCCCTCGCGAAATCCTCGGTGACGGTCATCGGCCCCACCGGTGCATTGTTACCAAGGACGATGCCGATTCCGACTTCACGGAAACCCGCATTATGGTTCGACACCCGATGCCCCCGCCCGGCCTGCATCCCCCCGGTGTCGCCCGTTCCCCAATCCACCTCGAATCCGGCATGGCAATGCGTCACGTTCTCCGCATAAGCAAAAATGCTCTCGCCCACGCTTGACCATGTGTATCCGCTCGCAGTCACCCGGCCGGACGGGGTGTTGCTGGGATTCGTCTGGTTGTGAGCCTGGGTCTTGTTGTTAAACATCCATTGCGAATGACCCAACGCCGCAGTGGCGAGTTTTTTGTTATGCGCCAGAGGGGGAGCTACCGGGATAGCCGCGAGTTCGGTACGCATCAGATCCAGATCCACATCAAAAAAATCGTACGCCGAGAGGACGAAAGGATCCGTGATTGCCGCAAGCCTCTGACCCTCTGCCACAGGATTCGCCCGCGCCCAGTTGATCTGTTCCAAAAGCTCCTGCTCCTGCCCCCCAGGATTTCCGAAATCATACTGCGTCTGTCCCGCCACATCGAACATTGCGATGAGGTTGAGCGATATGACCAACGCGCAGGGCGTGGACTTCAGCGCGGAGGAAACCGTGGGCAGTAGCATGGCTGACACTAGCTAAAGTGAGCCACATCTCAATCGAAAAAATATCACTCGTCCTTGAAAGGCTCCGCCCTGCGCGCGTCGATGCAGTTCGTCAGCCACCGCATCAGCTTGTCGGCCTCTTCAGATTCCGTGCGCATCGAGCCGAGCGCCGCCCAATCGAGGTGCGGGCGAGACTGCACCGGTGCGATGCGGTGAAGATCGAGCTTCGCCATGATCGCCTCAGTTTCCTTGGGGTGCGCGTTGAGGATCTGAGCCGGTCGCGGCAGATCGTCGAGAACCTCCGCAGTCAGGCCGAACGACACCACTCCGACCCCGTAGGTCGAGCTGAGTTTCCGCAAACCGTCCGCCAAAGCCTCATCCTCAATCGGCCCCGCGTAGATCAACTCGCCGCCCTGCGCCCACATCGAGACGGAGAGCGTCTGGAAAAAATCCTCGCGGTAGGTCGTCAGCGAAGGGGAAAGCCGGAGCCGCGCCGAGTGCAGGCGGAACGGCGCGATACCGAGGCGCTGCTTGAGGGAAAGCATCGATTCATCGAGCGACATCTCCTCGTCGGGCGAGCCGCCGGTTTCCCAATCCACCAAAACAAGCTCCGGATATTTCCAGAGATTGCCGATGGGCGAGGTGGCGGCGAAGGGGTCGCGGAAAGCGAAGGGGAAACGCCCGTTGATCTCGTAGTAGCGAGTCACGACCGCACGGAATTTACGGATGCGCAGCATCGCGTTGTCCACGGTCGTATCGTCTCCGTTAAGATCCTCAAGCCGCCCTTGCGTCCACGCAAGGAGCTCCTGAGCGCCGGAAAGTGCGGGCAGAGGCTCGCTGCGGCGGTAGTATCCCTGACCCTTCTCCACCTTTGCGATCGCAGAAGCAGGATCGCAGGACATGATCGAGAAATGATATCTGAGCGAGGCGTCCGAGTAGTTTCCCGTGAGATTGCGCCGCGCCAAGCGGATTAATTCCGTGCCCTTGATCGCATCAGAAGGATTGTTCGGCAACAGTGCGGGCAAAATATCGTTCAACTGCTTTCGGAGGCTCATAAGGGGAATGCTTCGGGAATCTCCCGCCATCCAATCTCCCCGATACCCAGCCATCAAGCGCTTTCTTCGTAGAGCTGGACTGTATGACCAGACCCCGAAACTTCCTATTGCGCGATTCCGATTTTCCACCTTATGATACCCACCCGGCATTTCGAACGCCTCTCAATTCATTTCTACAAGCCTATGAACCCCGATCGCGCCACTCTCAATTTCCTCAACTCCTTCCCGGAGGAAGCTCGCAAACGCGGCGACATGCTCCAGAAAGACGGAGCCGTAACCCAGATTTTCGGCAACCACCTTTTCATCCAGGGTCGAGTCGAGGACGAGTCCGGCACTCACCGCACCTCACTGCGCCTGCAGGGAAACCGCTGGTTCGGCTCCTGCACCGCCGAGGACGAACTCATTTCCGGTGCCTGCCAATACGCCACAATGATGGAGCGCATGCACCGCGGCGAGGATCTCCCGGAGTCCCCCAACGAGTCCGATGATACGCCCGTGCTCGACATCATCGAGGACAAGCTCGGCCGTGAACTCGACGACAAGGAGGCCGACTACGTCACCAAAATCGAAAAGCGCTACCGCCGATACGTGATCGAGGGCGAGCTCCACGACCACGACATGGTTCGCATCAACCCGCGCTGGGATATCACCACCTACGAGCCGCTCGAACTCTGGCCCATGCCGCCCGGAGACATCCTGGAGTTCTGGAACTTCCTCGCCTACGCCTTCTACAAAAGGAAACTCCCCTACCCCGAGTTCATGTCCGTCATCACGGATCTCGCCTCGGTGCAGAAAAAAATGGCGGAGTGGGAGCAGGAGCGCGAGGTCGCTTCCTGGTATGACCGCATCGAGCAGGTCAACGAGCGCCCTCCTCAGGACGCCCCGCTGACCGTCGCCTTCCGCCTCGTCGCCACCATCAACGAGGCGCGCATGGAAGTCCGCGAGAGCCGCCCGAACGCCCAATACATCCAGCTCCGCGAGAAATCCGATATCGAGAAATACATCTCCCTCCACCAGGAAGGTGCGCTCCTCATGGACGCCTCCTCCCAGACGCTCTGGGAGCATTACCTCGCCTTCTACCGCAAGCACGGCGACACCACCCTCGATTTCGATCAGGAGGAATCCTGCCGTTTCATGAACCGCGTGTTCCAGCAACCCGCACTCACCGGCTACCTCGTCAACCTCGACGAAAGACAATTCCGCGTCTCCGAAGAAGCCCTCTCATGGGTCTGCGAGGACGAGCCTTACGATCCAAACTCCTTCGCCCTCCAGCTCGTCACGGCCACCGGCGAAAATGTTTCCCACTCCGTCCGCCTCCTGCCCGGCCGCAAGGAGCTCTATCAGTCCGATGAAACCGTTTTCCCCGGCCCGCCACGCTGGCTTGAGGAAACCGAGGTCATGCCCCGCTACCTCATCCCGCGGAAAGTCATCGACTCCCTGGAGGGCGTGGAGTTCCTCCGCAAGATCGGCGCTTCCCTGCCCGAGTCCCTCGTCAAGCGCGTCGTCGATCTCGAGCTGAAGCCGAAGATGGAGATGAAGCTCATCGCCGGCCTCACCGCCGCCGAGACCGAACACCTCGTCGTCGATGTCACTGCCATCGAGACGAAAGGCCGCCGCACCGAACGCCTCACCAAGGACGGCTGGGAGCTCGTCGAACAACAGTCCGTCAAGGGCAAGCAGCTCCTCCGCTTCGCCCGCGAGCCGCTCCATCCTGTCCCTCCCATCCTCGAAGAAATGGCTCTCGCTTACGACGAGAAGCTCATCTCCTTCAAATCCCGCATCACCAAGCAGTTCCCCGAGAAATTCGCCGAATGGGTGCGCGCCATGCCTCCGGAGATCGAACTCGATATCGACCTCCGCCTCAAATCCATCCTCAACGATCCAGTCACCGCCGCCGTCCGATTCGAAGTCGTCGGCCAGGACATCGACTGGTTCGACCTCCGCATCGTCATCGACGTCCAGGGTGCAAACCTTTCCAAAGCCCAGATCCGCCAGCTCGTCGCCGCCCGCGGCGGTTACGTCCGCATGGACGACGGCACATGGATGCGCTTGGAAATCAAGCTCGACGCCGACCAGCGCGAAGCCGTCACCCGCCTCGGGCTCGATCCCTTCGACCTTTCCGGCGAGACGCACCGCATGCACGCCCTCCAGCTCGCCGATCCGAAGGCCGCCGAAGTCTTCGATCCGAAAGCATGGGAGCGTATCAAGAACCGCGCCAACGACATCAAACTCGAAGTCACGCCACCCCTCCCGGAAGGACTCAACGCCACGCTCCGCCCTTACCAGATCGATGGCTTCCATTTCCTCGCCTACCTCTCGGAAAATAATTTCGGCGGCATCCTCGCCGACGACATGGGTCTCGGTAAAACCATCCAGTCCCTCACCTACCTGCTCTGGCTTTTCCAGCGCCAGAAAGACTCCGGTGGTCCGCACAAACCCGCGCTCATTGTCTGCCCGAAATCCGTCCTCGATGTCTGGTACTCCGAGGCGGAGAAATTCACCCCGCAGCTCCGCGTTAAGATCCTGAAAAACCGGGACGATATCAACGTGAATCACATTCAGAACAACATCGACATGCTTGTCCTGAACTACGCCCAGCTCCGCGTCTGCGGCGAGGAGCTTTCCGGCATCAAATGGCTCACCACCATTCTCGACGAGGGGCAGCAGATCAAAAACCCGGACTCCAAGGCCGCCAAGTGCGCCCGCGAGCTCGACTCCCAGAACCGCCTCGTCCTCACCGGCACGCCGATCGAAAACCGCCTGCTCGACATGTGGTCGCTCATGGCCTTCGCCATGCCTGGTGTGCTCGGCTCCCGCGCGTATTTCAAGAAACGCTTCGATAAACGGAAAGACCCCCTTTCCCAACAACGCCTTGCCTCCCGCCTCCGCCCCTTCCTCCTGCGCCGGACGAAACTCCAAGTCGCCCAGGATCTTCCGCCGAGAACCGAGGAAGAGGTCTATTCGAAAATGGAAGGCATCCAGCTCGAGCTCTACAAAAACGAGCTCAAGCGTATCCAGAAAGCCCTGCTCGGCCTCGATTCCGATGAGGCGGTGAAGAAGAACTCCTTCGCCATCCTGCAGGGTCTCATGCGCCTCCGTCAGATCTGCTGTCACCCCGGCCTCATCGATCCGAAATACCTCAAGGAGGAATCCGCAAAGATGGAATCCCTCTTCTACCTCCTGGATCAGCTCCACGAGGAAGGCCACAAGGTGCTCGTCTTCTCCCAGTTCGTTTCCATGCTCGACCTCATCAAGGCGCGCCTCGAACTCGAAGCCCGCCCCTTCCATTACCTCACCGGCCAGACGAAAGACCGCAAGGGCGAGATCGAGCGCTTCCAGACGACCAAGGATCCTTCCGTCTTCATGCTCTCGCTGAAAGCCGGCGGCGCAGGACTCAACCTCACCTCCGCCTCTTACGTGATCCTCTACGATCCATGGTGGAACCCCGCCGTGGAGAACCAGGCCATCGACCGTACTCACCGCATCGGCCAGAAGAACAAGGTCATCGCCTACCGCCTTCTCACCCGCGAAACCGTCGAGGAGAAGATCCGCATCCTCCAGCACCAGAAGACCCAGCTCGTCACCAACGTGCTCGGCGACGAAGGCTTCGCCTCCAATCTCGGCGTGGACGATCTCCAGTTCATCCTCTCCCACACCATCGACGACGACGAGATGGACGAAGAAAAGGAAAAGGCCAAGGCAGCCGCGAAACCCGCCAAGAAAGCCGCCCGCAAAAAATCCGACAGCAAGGACAACCTCTGACCCACATCATGGAGAGCCGCGCCTTCCTGGAGAACCGCGCCTCCGGCCGGCTTCTTCCTCGAGCAGCAGATGAAACATCTCCCGTTCAAGGCTGAGAAAGGTCCACATCATGCGCCGATGGATCACCTTGGGGCTCCATCGCCCTTCGATGAGTTGCGTTCTCGGTGCAAGACGCGGCAAAGACCGTCCGGACAGCCCTGATCCGAGCCTGATCCGAGCCTGATCCGAGCCTGGTCCGAGCCTGATCCGAGCCTGATCCGAGCCTGATCCGAGCCTGATCCGAGCCTGCTCCGAGCCTGCTCCGATCAGCGAAACCATGTCTCGCCCGGTTCAACCCGAAATCCGATATTCAATTTCAAATTCAGCGGTCTTTACCACAGAGACACGGAGAACACAGAGGTTTGGGAAAAGAATGCGAAACACTTTTGATGTTTCTTCGTGGACTCCGTTTTCTCTGTGTCTCTGTGGTCAAATTACTTGGAACCAATTTACTACTTCGGATTTCGGGTTCAATCCACCGACTTGGAGTATCGCTACCCGCAGGCCGGAAACGGACAACAAAAAAGCCGGACAGGTTTCCCCGTCCGGCTTTGATGATTGTTAGCAGGTGTATTTAGTCCTGACCTGGGCTCCAGTCTTCGGAAGCGGCGGCGGCGAGGTTGAACGCTTGCTCGAGGC
>JAYTOE010000116.1:0-21853 GCA_043747935.1 Akkermansiaceae bacterium | reverse complement strand
TGCTGATCGACTCCTGTTAGAAAATAGACCTCCTCGCCCGTGAGGCGGCGGTAGCGGGCGATCACATCGGCGAGAACCTTCTCATAGGCGTGCCCGATGTGGGGCGATCCGTTCGTGTAGTCGATGGCTGTGGTGAGGAAGAACATGGCTGTTAGAAGTTAAAAGTTATTGGTTAGAAGTTATTGGGAATGCTCGTGGCGGTCGGTATTGTCACTTTTAACAAATAACCACTAACGAATAACTTTTCCCCCAAGGGAAAGGATGCGGGAGTTTGCCTTTGCGGATTCGGCGTTGGGGATGTCGCCGAGGCGGACGTAGATCTGGGAGAGGGCGGTCCAGGCGAGGAGGTCGTTGGGCTGGAGGGAGGTGGCCTGGAGTGAGGCTCCGAGGGCTTCCTTGAGGTGGCCGGTTTTCAGGAGGGACATGGAGAGGGCGTGCCAGGAATCGAAATGGGCGGGATCGATCGCGACGCATTTGCGGTAGAGGGCGGCGGCCTCGTCGAGTTCACCGAGGGCGAGGTGGCCGGTGGCTTCGTCGTAGATTTCCTGGATCGCTTCGCTCAAAATTCGGAACCCGGTATGAAGGATGCGGGTCGTAGCCCGCGCCCGCTATTTGTTGTAAAGCGTCTCAACGCTGGCGGCTTCCGTCTTCGCGGCGAGCCATGAGCTGAATGCGGAGTTGCGGATCGATTCTTCCGCTCTTTTGAAATCAGCTTCGAGGGCTATTTCCGCGTTCTCCTGTTTCACGATCTCGCGTTTCGCGACATGGATGATGAATGCGCGGTCGGACTCGATGACAGGCTCCGTGAGGGCGCCGGGGTCGGTGTGTTTCCCGGCATCGAAAAGGACGGAGGGCACCTTGGTGGTATCGCCCTGATATCCGGCGGTGACATCGGTGAGGCTGACGGTCTCGACGGTGATTCCGGCTTCCTTGGCTGCGTCTGCGAAGCTCTTGCCGCCTGTGAGGGCTGCCTTGATTTTCTCCGCGGCCTCCTCGGTCGCTTTCTTAAGGGCGGCGGTGGCCTGCTCCCCGATCAGGCGGGCGCGGGCTTCGGCGCGAGCCTCGTCGTAGGTCTGCACACGGACTTGCTCCGTTTCGTCAAGGCGGGCGATGAGCCACTCATCCTCGCCGATCGGGATGGCGGGCGAGATTTTTGAAAGGGGATCCGACGTGACGATCATGCGGAAAAGCTCATCCGCTGCGGTGCCTGGGGTGCTTGAGGAGCGGAGGGCGACCTTGAGATCTTCGGGCGGCTCGGCTTGGGCGAAAAGCTCCGTGGTTTTCAGCTCCCACTTGTTATCCTCCGCGAGTTTTTCAAAGTTGGCATCTTTGTGATCCACAAAGTAGTTCACGAAATCATCGACCTTAGCCCCGATTTCGAGCTGAGCCGTACGGCGAGCTTCTGCGATCTTCGCCTCGCGGGCGGCCTTTTCCTTTTCGTATTCCGCCTTGGCTTCCACGGTGGCATCGGCCGCGAGAGCCAGAATCTCGGCGCTGTCAGCAGGGATGTTCGGCTTCACGATCAGGTAGGTAAATTTGCGTTTCTCGGGAGTCTTAAATGCGTCCTTCACGGTTTCCCAGTAGGTTTTGATATCCTCTTCCGTAGGGTCGATTTTTTCCTCGATGGGATCGAGGTCGAGGCGCGCCACGTCCACGGCGATGCGCTGGCCGTCGATGGAGGCCTTCTTGGCGACCGCGGCGCGATTAGTGGTGAGACCCGCGCTCAGTATTTCCGAGAGCTTGTTATGAGCGATCACATCGGAAGCAAGCTCGCGGATGTCACCTTCCGTGAGGCCGAGGCGACCGATGCCCTTTTCGATGTAATTCCGGTATTGCTCCTGGGAGAACTCGCCGTCCGGCCCGGTGAAGGCGCGGAGTTTGCGGATGAAGGAATCGATCTCCTCCTCGCCCGGATAGATGCCGAACTCCTTTTTCGCGGAACGCAGCAGCATGCGGCTGGCGAAGAAATTTTGCATCGCCTCATCCTGTGACTGCGCGTCTCCCGCCATGCCGAACAGAAATGTATAAAGCGGGAAATCGCCGGATTGAGCGAGGGACTGCGTGAGCTCGTAAGCGGATGCGCCGAGGTGGGAAAACTCCCTGTCGGTGTAGGTGCGTCCCGCGACCTTGATGTAGGGCGTACCGCCACCTCCTCCGCTGCGCATGGTGCTGGTGTCCATGAAAAGGAACCCGATCAGTACGAGAACGAAGAGGATGATAATGACTACGGTGTATTTGCGAAGGTTTTCGATCATGGCAGATGGCTGGGGCGGAGAGTTAAAGGGGGAAAGCGGGGATTTCAAACCCTAAACTTGGGGAAAGACAGAAGACTCTGAGACACAAGACGCAAGACTGGAAGACACAAGACGGAAGAAAGAAGACGGATCGACCTATTCTTTTCTTGTGTCTTGTGTCTCAGAGTCTTGTGTCTTTTTGACCGCCTCCCAGACCAAATGCGGGTTTGGAGGCGTGCGACCCGGGTCATGCAGCTCGCCGAGGCGGGTCCACGTGCCCGCTATGGGTTTCTTTTCCGAATCCGCAGTGAGATTCAGTAAAATGAGCGCCTCACCCTCGCCAAGGAGGGTGATCGTGCCCTTACCGTCGTCGCTGACATCGGATTCGAAAGGGATGATCCATGCATGGGCGTGGATTTTTCCGCCGGAAAGGACGATTTCACGCCTATCTAAGATTTTGACCGGCGCCTCGCTGAGGAAACGGGCGTTGAAAGCGACCTCGCCGGGCTGATCCGCGATGACGTGGATGAGGATGCAATCCGCTTCCGCGCTGGCAAGAATGGTGCGCGTGATCGTGATTTTCCCGATTTGATGGGTGGAACTGACCCTATCAACTTTCCCCGCTTGGTTTTTGAAATTCGCGGGCACGACCTTTCCTAACAGCCAGCCGATGCGAAACCTGACCGGTGCATCGATCCCCTTCACCCGCACCGTCAGCTCGGTCGAATCCTGAGTGTTCGCCACATCGCAGGACAAACGAGCGGTTCCGATCGGCTCGGCGGTCGCGCTGCTGGCGGATAGTGCGATCACGAGAGCGACCGCTGTAGTCAGGTGAAATCGCATAGGCACGCCACAAGTTGCATACTGGGCGGGAAAGCGTCCAACACGGAAACCTGATTGGCCGGAGTGTGCCTGATGCCACGCGGAGCTTGCGGAAGTCGGAAAAAGCGGAAAGTGTCACCCCATGAATTTGCGGTGGCTGAATGCGTTGTTATGGGGAAATTCCGTCGCGTTGGCGTGGATGTGGGGGCTAGGGCTGTTTTTCAGCGTCCAGATCTCCTTCATGTTCGGGATGAAAGGGCTGCTGATGTTTGCGATTCCCAATGCGATCGGCCTCATGCTGTTCGGCTGCCTCACCCAGATCGTCGCAAAACGCCACCCCGGCGGCCATGAGTCGCTGGCGCTGTTTTTCGACAAATTCGCCAAGCCCTTCCGGCTCATCTTCTACATCTACCAGATCGTCGCGCTCTCGCTGACCGTCTTCGCGCTGGTGAAATACCTTTTCATGCCCCTGTTCCTGCCTACGCAGATGGGCACTCCCGTGCTGCTCGGGCTTTCGATGACCATGGTCGTATTCGTCCTGTTGGCGATGGGCTGCCTGTTCGGCGAGGAGTTCGGCATCGGGAAAATCAAGGCCGGCCACGCTCTGTTAGGGGCTTTGCTTTTGGTCTGCGTGGGCACCATTCTCTTCCACCACAATCTCTTCGACCTCGGGAAAGGAATCACCGGCACGGCCAGCAGCCTCGTTTACGACCACTCCACGAACCGTTTCTGGGGATACGCGATACCTCTCGTCGTCGGTCTGCTCGTCGGGCCGTGGCTCGATCTCCAGCACTGGCAGCGCGCGATCCAGATCCACCGTGAGGAAAGCTCGATTCGCCTCAGCTACATCTTCGGCGGCTTGATCTTTTTCCTGCTTCTCCTCTTTCACGGCTCGCTGGCGATGTGGGTGATGGGGCACGCGCCGGACGGTTTCTCGGTGAGAAAAAGCGGCCTCGACGGCCTACACTACGCGCATGATCTCGTGGTGCGCCATTTCGGCGGAGCCTTCGACGGGAACTCGCTCGTCCCCATCGCCTATTTCGGTTTCCTCTGCATCTGCGTCCTGACCACGCTCGACAGCGGCTATGTCGCGTTGAAATGGTTCCTCGGCCGGAACGTGGAGCGCAGCGAGAACATGCTGATCTCGTTGATCCCGAAACAGCTCATCGCCTCACCGCTCCCGACTTTCCTCGTCATCGCGCTGGTCGCTCTGGGCGGCTACTTCGGGAAGTTTGAGGTGGAGTATTTCATGGTGTTCTTCGCCTCGTTTTTCGTCGGCTACGGAGCGCTGGCCATCGCCCGCTGCTTCGTGCCGAACAGCCAGCAGCCCTTGCCGCAGATCCGCATGTTCTCGATGGCCTGCCTGTGCCTCGTAGTCTTCGCCTTCGGCTACATGGTGAAGCTCAACGTGCTCATGTATCTCGGCTCCCTGCTGCCGCTGGTCTATGTGGTCTGGCTCGTCACCACCACGGATCTGCTCCGCCTCGTCACGGAAAAGGCCGGCGAGGTCACGCGCACCGCCGCCGAGATCCCCGCCATCAAGGCGATTGCCAAAACCGAGACTCCCCCGCCCCGCACCGAGGTCGCCGCACCCGTTTCCACAGGCACCCACGATCTCATGGGGCACTTCGAGGGGAAATGGTTCGTCTATTCGATGGTCGCCACCTACGCCGACACGAACTCCGTCGGCAACGTTTATTTCGGCATGTATCCCATGTATGTCGGCAAGACCCGCGAGCTGTTCTTCAACGCCGCCATGCCGGACTTCGACCTCAAGACCACTAAATTCTATATCCTCACCCGCTCCTTCGAGCACAAGTTCGTCCGTGAGACGCGCGAGTTCGACACGATCACGGTCAAGATCAAGGTCGGCGATTTCAATCGCAAGTTCTGCACCTTGGAGCACCAGATTTTCGGCTCTGAGGGTCAACTGCTCGGCAAGGGCAAGCAGAGCCTGCTGTTCGTTTCCTCGAAGGACTACGGCCTGCTCGACATCCCCTCCGAGGTCTATACCGCGTTCATCAAATACGCTTGAGGAAAGCACGAAATCCAAAGCACAAAGCTTCAAACGGAATCTTCATTTCGAATTTTGTGCTTCGTGCTTGGAATTTTCATCCTACCGCAGGCAGGATCGCCGCATGGAACACCACGTATATTTCTGGCTGAAAGATGAGTTCAAGAACGAGGCTGGCCGCGACCGCATGGAGGCCGCGCTCGATGATCTCCTGGAGTCGACGAACATCGCCGAGGGCATCTGGGGCAAGCCCGCGCCCACCGAATCGCGCACCGTCACCGACCACTCCTGGGACTACGGCATCTCGCTGAAATTCGACAGCATGGTGGCCCACGAGAAATACCAGAAGGCCGACCCCAACCACGACGCCTTCTCCGACGGCCACCGCGAAATGTGGGCGAAGGTGCTGGTGATGGATCTGGCTTGAGTAGGGAGAGCCGTGCCTCCGTCCGGCATTTTCTTGTGATGCGGAAGAAGCCGGCCGGAGGCGCGGCTCTCATCACTCCAGCGGACTTCCGCGCAGTTCGAAAATCTTGCGGATGGTCGCCTCGATCAGGTTGTTCGGGCAGGAGGCACCCGCCGTCAGGCCGATGGTGACCTGCTCCTTTCCGGAAAACACACTGGCGTAGTTCGTCGTGGTCTCCGCGTGCTTGTGAAGGTCGTAGTGCACGATCTCCTCCAGCGATTTGATCTGCTCCGCGTCGCGGATGAAAAAGGTCGGCAGCTCCTTCTCGCCGATCTCGACGAGGTGGGCGGTGTTCGAGGAGTTGTAACCGCCGACGACAAGCAGCAGATCCATCTTCGTCTTCAGCATCTCGAATAGCGCGTCCTGCCGCTCCTGCGTCGCTCCGCAGATCGTGTCGAAAAAGGAGAAATTCTCAGATGCGCCATCGCGATCCGAGATAGCTTTGGCGAGGCGTCTCTGGATCTCCAGCGTCTCGCTCTTGAGCATCGTCGTCTGGTTCGCGACTCCGATTTTCCGGAGGTGGACATCGGGATCGAAGCCCTCCTCGCAGCAGCCCTTGAAGCGCTCTAGGAAAGCGACCTTGTCGCCGCCGCTGCGGATGTAATCGCAGACATAATCGGTGTCGGCGAGGGTGAGGATGACGAGATAATGGCCTTTCCCGTCCTCGCCAAGGGCACGGGAGGCGGTGGCGCGCGTTTCCTCGTGGTTGGACTTGCCATGGATGATCGAGGTGATTGCCTCCTTCGCGTATCCGCGCACGCGCCGCCATACTTTCATCACATCCCCGCAGGTGGTATCAACTATGTAGCTGCCGCGCTCCTCGATCTTCGCCATGAAACTCGTCGGCGCGCCGAACGCGGGGACGATGACGACATCATCGGCGGTGAGATCATCGTAGCTGGCGTCGATCTCCTTCCATGGCAGCGAGACGATGTCCATCTCGCGAAGCTGGCGGTTCACCTCCGGGTTGTGGATGATCTCGCCGATCAGGAAAATGCGGTTGTCGGGAAACACCTTGCGCGAGGCGTAGGCGAGGTCGATCGCGCGCTCGACGCCATAGCAGAAGCCGAAATCCTGCGCGAGCAGCAGCGTGGTGTTGCCGCGCATGATCTTGCCGCCCGAGTCCTTGATTTTCTCAACGAGCGACGACTGATAATGGACCGCGACCTCCGCAGAGACGAGCTCCATCACATCCGGACGGCGGACATTCACGCGGGGGCGGCTGCTGGCTTTATCGGGCATGAGGGAAAGAGACATCAGAATCCGGTTTCCAGAAACCCAAAAAAATCCGCGAAGGGCATCAGGCGGCGGGTTGGACTCACTTCAGCGAGGAAAGGAACGCGAGGAGATCCCTGATCTCGGTTTTTTTCAGGATCAATCCCATCGGCGGCATGGTGGACATGGCGGGCGGTATGGTCTTGATGTCGGATTTCAGGCAGACGGTTTCCTTTTTGGTCTCAATGTTCTGAATCACGACCTCGGTATCCGTCTCCTTCATCAGCATTCCGGCGACGATGGATCCGTCATTCATAGTTACGGCCATCGGAGAGTAACCAGCGGTAAGTTTCGCGTTTGGGGCGACGATGGATTCCAAAAGATATGCCGCATCATGGCGACCTGCGATGCCCTTCAGATTGGGGGCGGCATCGCCTCCACGGTCGCCGACCTTGTGGCATTGGACGCAATTCGCTGCGCCGCTGTTGAAGAAAATTTGCTTTCCGGTTTCGGGGTTCCCGCCATCCAAGGAAACTTGAAAAGCGGCGAGAGGATCGTCCTTGGCGATTCCCGTTTCATAGGCGGCGATGGCTTTTACAAGTTCATCTCCGCCGCGTTTGCTCGAGGCTTCGATGATGTCCAGCTTGATGGCAGCTGGTTGACTTCCTAAGTCTTGAATCATCTTCAAAAGGTAGCCGGGTGCATCGGGATGATTCAGGGTGCCAAGCAGCGCGATGGCGAGTTGCTTGTCGCTGGGAGTTCCTGAGGAAAGGATTTTCGTGGTGACTCCAAAGGCATCGTTGGGAGCAATGCGACCCAGCACCTGCATGGCGGTGCCGCGCATTTTGGCATCCGGGTCGGAGGTGAGTTTCACAAGGATTTCCGTGAAATCATCGGGTTTCGCGGATTCGATTTCTTTCAAAGCGGCGAGCCTAACAGCTTGTGGATTTTTCGGTTCGGTGAGTTGCTTCACTAGGGTTTCGGTCGGCACCTTTACATCGAATTTCCCGGCGAGCCCCATCGCTTCGACAAGCAGATCGCCGGAGGAACTGGCGAGCAGCGGGAGCAAGGCGTCGTGGATTTCCTTGCGGATCGCTTCGCCCAACACTCGCTGTTCTGTGATCGGACGATACATCCCGGTGGTGGGATCGGTGGGAGGGTGCTTGTCGAAGCGGCCGATGAGCCACAGCGCCTCGGTGCGGATGTTCTCGGAAAAGGTGCTATCGGCGGCGACGGCTATCAGACGGCGGACATTCTCATCGCCACCGGCGCGAATCATCGCGTTGAGGATGCGGAGATCGACCGCCCATGTGGACTTGCCGAGCAGATGTGTCGCGGCGGAGAGATCCAGCCGGGCTCCCTCGATGTATTCGTCGTTGATCGCCTGCACGGTCTCGACCGCGATGGAGAGATCGGCGTCCTTGAGGAAAACCCCGATGCGCGCGTCTTTCATGCGGCGGAAGGCGAGGACAATGGCGCGGCGCACGGCGGGGGATTCGCTTTTGGCGAAGCGAAAGATGGTATCCGCATCGCCGATCAGAAACATGCCTTGAACCGCGCCGTGGCGAACGTATTCGTCCTTGTCGTTGTTATCCTCCACAAGAGCCATCAGCGCGGGAACCTGCTCCTTAGAGCCGAGCTTGCCTACGGCGATCGCGGCGAGCATCCGTGTCCGCAGGTCGGGATCCTTGAGCAGCGCGATGGCGGCACTCAGTCCCGCTTTGTGGCCGGCCTCGCCGAGGGCATGCACCGCTTGGCCGCGGACTTTCCCATCATCAGCGTCGCAAAGTTTCACGAGCGCATCAGCCGCTTCGCCGTCCTTCTTCAGACGCGCGAGATTTCCGAGACCCCATACGCCGTGGAGGCGGGTGGTGAGCGGTTCCCCGGCTTGCGTCGCGGCGACGAGGATGCTCCGGTTCGCGGGGTTTTCAGCCAGTGCGATCTGCGCCCGCAGACGGACGCGCATGTCGGGATGGCGGAGGAGTTTCGCGAGTTCTTGCGGCGCCAGCTTGTTGATTCCGTTCGCGAAGAGCGTGCGCACCTCCTTGGTCTGCGGCTTCGCCGTTTCCTTCGGATCCTCGAAGGTGAAGATGTTGCCTTTTTCAAAGGTGGTCCAGCTTCCGACGTATTCTGAAACGTAGGCCTTGCTGTCGTAACCGAACTCGACGTCCGTGCAGAGCATGCCGGAGACGAAATTTTCCTTCCGCTCGACCTTGAAGCCCGCGCCGTTCGGCTCCATGCGGAAGCCGATCACCGCGCTGGTCGCGCCGACGAAATCGCAGACGAAGAAATGGTTGTCCCATTTTTCCGAAAGGCCGGTGCCGGGATTGTAGGCGAGGCCGGAGGGGCCTTTGCTGACCCAACCGGCGGGGGCGAGGATGGCGCGCGGGCGCAGCGGGCTGTCCATGTCCCAATGGCGCTCCCTCATCCAGTTCGTGTCGTGGCGGCGCGTGCCGTAAATGACGTTGGTGAATTTCTGGAAAGCTTGGTGGCCGCGCTGCCAGCCGGAGTGGGCGCCTTCCACCACATCGACCACGCGGGCCATATCCTGCATGTCCGCTTCGTTATCGACGGAAAACAAATTTCCGTAGCAGTCAAAGGCGATCTCCTTGGGGTTGCGCAAGCCTGTGTGCACCACCTCAAGGTTGCTGCCGTCGCGCTCCATGCGGAACACCGCGCCCTGATACTGGCTGTAGAGGTGGCGGCCTTCTTTCGTCTTCAGGTTGTAGCCGCGGTCGCCGATGGTGAACCAGATCCGGTTGTCCGGGCCGAGGACGAAGCCGTTGAGGTCGTGCCCGCTGAGGCTCACGGAAATGCCGTAGCCTTCCTGGAGCGATTCGCGTTTCTCGGCAACGAGATCGCCGTCCTTATCCTGCAGCATCCATACGTGGGGGATGCATGCGAAATAGATTTTCCCATCAAGTGCCATCACGCCGGCGGCGGTGCCATCGAGCGCATTGTTGAAGCCTTCCGCGTAGAGCTTGGCGTGGTCGCACTTCCCGTCCCCGTCGCGATCCTCGATCACGCGGATTTTCTCGGAATACTCGGTGTAATAGGACATCGGCTTCTTGTCCGAGAATTTCTTATACATCTCCAGCCGCTCGGCGGTGGACGTGAGCTGATAATCTTCCGCCACCCACGGATTTCTGCGGTTGTCCTCGATCCCGCGGCCGAAGCGGTGTGTCTCGGCGATATAGAGGCGGTTCTGTTCGTCGAAGGTAATCGCCGTCGGGGTCTGCACGTTCGGCTCCCGCGCGAATAGCTTGGTCACCATTCCCTCGGGGGCTTTGATCGTGGCAAGGATGGCCTTCTCTTCATCGAGCGATGGGATCGGCTCCGGGTTCGCCGTGCCCTCGGTTTTCTCATCGGTGATCGCGGAGACCGCGAGCGTGGATGCGAGCAGGGCGGCAGGAAAAAATAGGCGATGCATGAACATGGTGATTTAGACGGATAGGTGGCTCGATAACTTACGGGCGGATTGAGGGGTGACGCGGCGAGGATTCCTTCTACTGCCGCTTTCGCAAGGATCTTCCCATATCAGGGAAAGGGGCCTATTTTGAAAGAATCATTCGGGCTGTTGGAGAGGATAGGTCGCATCGTAGAAGCCGAGGTGCCGCACGCGCCAATCGGCCGGTTCGCGGAACAAGGGATTGGGAGAGAGCACTTCCCAGCGGCCGAGTTTTTCCAAAAGCTCTTGCGTCCGTTCCTTGTGAGTCGTTGCGAGATCCTTGAGCTCGGCCGGATCCGTGGAGAGATCGAACAACATGGGAAGGCGGTCGGGCAGGCGCACCAGTTTCCAGGAACCCGTCCTGATGGCGCTGCCGACGGTGTAACGCCACATCATGGTGCGCTCGGGGAATGCGCTTGGGTTTTCCGAAACATGCGGAAGCAGGTTAATGCCCGCCATGCCATCCGACTTTCCGCCCGCCGCGCCAAGCAGCGTGGGTGCGATGTCCAGCGCCCAGGAAATCCCGTCCACGGTGTTTCCCGCAGGGATTTTTCCCGGCCATGAGAGAATCATCGGCACGCGTATGCCGCCTTCGAGCACCATGGTCTTGCCACCACGAAGCGGTGCGTTGCTTGCTCCGCTTTCCATTCGTGGAGCGCACTGCCCGCCGTTGTCGCTGAGGAAAACGACGAGGGTTTTCCTATTGAGTCCTTGGCTGCGGATTTCCCCCACGATTTTTCCGACGTTCCGATCCAAGCTGCGGATCATCGCGCAGTAGGTGCGTCGTCTGCGATCCGTGATGTGGGAGAAGGCATCCAAATCCTCCTTGGTTGCCTGCATCGGCGAGTGAGGCGCGGCAAAAGCGGCGAAGAGGAAAAACGGTGCGGCCTTGTGGCGGCGGATGAAGTGGGCGCATTCGTTGCCGGTATCATCGGTGAGATATGTCAAGGGTTCCGGTGTTTTGAAATTGCAAAGGATCGGCGTGGCCATGGCATCGCCCTCGGGATCCGCGCGGAAGTAATCGTGCCCCCCGCCGAGGTAGCCCCAAAACTCATCGAATCCGCGCTTCAGCGGACTGAACTGCGGCAACTCTCCCAAGTGCCATTTCCCGATGATGCCATTCGTGTAGCCAAGTGGTTTCAGGCGATCCGCGATGGTCTTCTGGCTGAGCGGAAGGCCGACAAATGCCGGATCGTGTCCCGGCTGCGGTGGAGTGAGATTATCGGAAAAACCGAAGCTCAGCGGGTGCTTTCCGGTGAGCAGGCCGGCGCGTGAAGGGGCGCAAACGGGAGAGCAGACATAGCCATTGGTGAATTTCACACCGGAGGCGGCGAGTTCATCGATATGGGGTGTGGAGATCTGCTTGCTGCCATAGGCTCCCACATCTCCGTAACCCAGATCGTCGGCGAGAATGACAACAAGGTTCGGAAGTTCGCCGGCCGCTGCCGACAAGGGCTGCGCAAATAGACAGAAAAGATAAAAGCGCTTCATATCCCTTTTCCCTTGGGCGCTGAAGGCGATACCTGTCCTTTCCGGAACGGCAGCGCAATCAGCAGGTAAATCGCAAGGGCCATCCCCTGCATCGCGAATAGGTAAATGGGCCACGCCCCGAGGTGGTCAATCAGCGAGGGGTTGTCCGGCGGGCGCGAGGCGAAGGCGAAATTCGTATTCAGCGCCATATTGATCAGCAGCGCGATCCCCTGGTAGACGACGGAAAATCCGAACACGATCAGCGGGGATTTCCACCATGGCATCTCCGGCCGCCATTTGAGGACAAGCGGGATGTAGATCGCCGCCGCGACGATGGCGAAGTGCTGCACGAAGAAATGGATGAACGGCAGCGCAGGCGGACCAATGGTGATCGCCGGAGTCAACAAGGCCTGCGTCGTCGCCGCAATGCCCCAGAAATACGTCAGCGTCAGCAGGATGGGCTTCCGGGTGAATAGCGCGAAACCCGCGACGATGGCCGCGAGATCGCAGAGGTGTAAGGGCAGCACATTGTCGAGCGCCTGCGGATGATCCCGCCACGCGTAAAGCGCGAAGGGATAGGATGCGAGGCAGAGGAAAGCGATGATCGCGGTCACGGTGCGCTGGCTTTTCTCGGAACGCTTCGCGAAAACGATCAGCCCCGCGATCACCGCGAAACCGATGGCGAGCGTCACGTAATGCTCGCCGGAAAAAGGATGGAAAGGGTTTGTGGGCATGTTCTTGGTGCGGGCAGACTTTTCACCACTGAGACACAGACAGAAAGAGGAGAACACCGAGTAAAGATATCAAGTGCTGAAATACGATTCCCAATTTTTTTCCTCTCTGTGGTGAGAGTATGCGCGTGTCTGCCGAAGAGGAGGAACTCAACTTTCCGCCAGTGGTACAATGCGGTAAGTTACACGTGACAAAGGTGAAGTTTCATCGGTGTCCGTGTAGAAGAGGGAGCCGCGTTGGAGGATTTCCCCGAAGATCTCCATGGCCTCATCGGGATCCTTGATAAGCGGAGGGATACCCTCCGATTCCAAGGGGCGCTTGATGGCGAGAATTTCCATGAGGAAAGGATGTCGGCGGGAGGGTGCCTTGTCGAGCATGGAGAAGACAAGGGCGGAGCCAAGGAGGGGCTGCATTTTGCTGCCCGGCAAGCCGTGAGGACGGGTGGAGTCTTCCGTTCTCCATTCTTATCTGGCAGCAGAATGCAGCCACTCCATGGCCACCGATTAAAATCACAACCACTCGGAACAAATCCCCAACCGCCACATCTCCAACTCCTTACGCAGGCGGCTTCTCCCTCCTTGACCGACATCCCCCACACGATATCCTGCACCTACTGAACGAATAGAACTGTTCTGCAGAAATGAAGATCATCGCAAGAATCCTCGAGATCACTGGTTTTTGCACCACGTTTATAGCGTTCGCCTTTTCGCTTGCCTACACAATCGATCCCGGCACCTGCAAGAGGATCATCATTGGACCTCTTGGTTGGTCAGCTTCGTTTGTGATGATGGCTCATTCAATTTCATTTCTCCTTTCAATCGCGCCGGTGGGCGCAGATCTAACATTATCCATCCGTAATCGTATGAACCGCGCAGCGTCGAAAAAGCGATTCCCTGCCAGTAACTCGATCGAGATTTCAGCAATAAATTCTCGGGCTTTCCCTCTCTTGGTCCGTGGCTCTCTGCGGTTTTTGCTGGTTTTCCTTGTAGGCGGAGCCTGTGTGGCGGGGATGGAGACGGTGAAAATCGCCCCCGATCACCAAGGGTTCGTCCTCCATCCGTCCGGTGAGCGCTACATTCCCTGGGGGCACAACTACGCCTCGGTGGACATCCTTGAACGCCTGGCGAATGACCCGGCCCGCGTCGAGCGGGAGTTCACCGAAATGAAGGAGGCCGGCACCACCGTTGCCCGCATCCATCCAGAGATGCCACGTATCCTGCTGGCTCCGGACAAGGCCGATCCGCACGCGCTCGACCAACTCAGAAAGCTCCTCAAGATCGCCGAGAACTCCGGCATCCATCTCAAGATCACCGGCCTAGCCTGCTACAAGACCAAGGATCGCATGGCCTGGTATGATTCGATGGATGAGGAAGCCCGTTGGAAAACACAGGCTTTCTTCTGGGAAACCATCGCCCGCACCTGTGCCGAAAGCCCGGCCGTCTTCGCCTATGATCTGGTCAACGAACCGGGTGCGTCCGGCGCGCGGTCCGACGGATGGTATATGGGCAGGATGGGCGATGTGGAATTCTGCCAGCGGCTGAGCCTGGATCCAAAACGCGATCTGGCTCTCCTGGGTGGAACTCTTCCGGGAGCTCGGCCCGCAGATGACCGGCGTCAAACCGCGCTGATTCGGCGGTTTTCCTCACGCCCGGATCTCGGCCGTGGCGGGTTCTTGTGAGAAGATCTGCTGTGCGATGGCCTGGATCTGGTCGGCGGTGACAGTGAGGAGGTTTTCGCGGGCTTGTTGGGCGGTGGGGATGTAGTTGTGGAAGAGGAGGCCTTCGCCGGCCCAGGCGGCGTGGGCGGAGGTGGATTCGAAGGCGAGCTTGGATTGGGCGATGGCGAGGCGCTTGGCGCGCTCGAGTTCGCCGGGGCGCGGGCCGTTGGCGGCGAGGTCGGCGGTTTCGCGGAAGATGGTTTCGAGGGATTCGGCGCGGGAGTCGGGGTCGAGGCCGGCGGTGATCTGGAGGGCGCCGGTTTCATGGAAGAGGCAGGTTTCCGAGCCGATCTGGTAGCAGAGGCCGCGTTCCTCGCGCAGCTCGGTGAAGAGGCGGGAGGAGGAGGACTCGCCGAGGATGAGGGAGAGCAGGCGAAGGGCGTGGCGCTCCGGGGCGTGGCGGCCGGGGGTGTGCCAGGCAATGGCGAGTTGGAGCTGATCCGTGGGGCGGGTGTCGGTGATTTTTTTCCCGGGGGCCGGGGTGTAGGCGAGGCGCGGCGGCGGCGGGGTGAAATGCTTCGGCAGGAGCGGGAGGAGGCTCGCGAGGATTTCATCGGCGGACATCGGCCCGGCGGTGGCGATGACGATGTCGCTGCGGAAGTGGTGGGCTTTCGCGAAAGCTTTAAGCCCGGAGCGGTTGATTTCCGCGATGGATTCCAGCGAGCCGGAAATGGATTGGCCGAGCGGGTGGCCGGGCCACAGGGCGGCGGCGAGGAGGTCGTTGATGTAGTCCGAGGGGTTTTCTCGGATCATAGTGATCTCCTCGCCGATCACGTCGCGCTCAAGATCGATCTCGTTCTCCGGGAAAGTGGAGTGCCAGACCATGTCCGCGAGCGCATCGATGAGCACGGGCATGAGCTCCGCCTCGCCCTGCGCCTCATAGACCGTATGATCCTCGGAGGTGCCGGCATTCGCCTGGCCGCCGCCGGACTCGATGGCGAGCGTGAGCTCTTTCGCGGAGCGCGTTGCCGTGCCCTTGAAAGCCATGTGCTCGGAGAAATGCGCGAGGCCGGAGGGGATGCCGCCCGTTTCATCGCGCGAGCCGGCCGGGATGTAAATGGAAAGCGCGGCGCACTCGGAATCCGGCAAGCGCGCGTGCGCAAGCCGCGGGCCGCCGGGGAGATCGTGGGTGGTGTAGGTGGCGGGCATGAAACTTTAACTCTTAAACTTTAAACTCCAAGGAAGAGGGATAGGGATAGGTTGTTTGGGGGGGAATGCCCAATTCAAATTTCTAAGGCCGAGCAGTGTCGCAACGCCGGTAACGCTTCCCTTCGCCGCTGCCGGAGCGAACCTGAAAAAAAATTCCGGAAGGATCGTGAATAATCGCTCCGGCGGGTGGGTCGAAGCTTGCGTAACAAAAAATACGCAACCATGAAAAAAGCAATCATCGCCATCGCCCTCAGTGTGTTCGCCATAGTGGGAGCCGCCACTAACGCCGACGCCCGCCCTTGCGGCGGTAATGGATACAGCACACCCGCCAACACGATTTACGTGAGCGGCTATCGCCACGGACAACCGATCTACACCGAGAAAGTTTTTGTCGGCTACGATTGCCACGGTTACCCGAGGTTCATTTACCGGGCGGTTTACACACCGGTTAGACAATACAGCCAGCCATGCCGTCCGGCCTACACCAGTTACAACAACGGCAGTTACAACAACGGCAGCTACAACAACGGTGGCTATAACAACGGCGGCTATAACCGCAGCTACAACAGCTACAACAGCCGCTCGGGTAGCTCGATCAGTTTCACTTTCCGCCGCTAACACGCCAGACTGAGGCGGTGTCATGACATGCTCCCCGGGGTGAAAGCTCCGGGGAGTTTTCGTTTTCAGAGTGGACGGGCGTAGGTGTCGCAGCGGTTGTGCCAGCCCTCGCGCCAGCGGGCTTCGCCGCGATCCGGCGGTGAGTTCGTGATCCGGCGTGAAAGGGCGCGTTTCGCGGAAGCCGCGAACTCGGTCGCGGCGGCGGAGCCGGCGGGGACATCGTTCATGCCGCCAAGCACCTGGAGCAAACCCCAGCCCTGTCCCTTGTATTTTTCGGTGGGGCTGGTGCCATCGCCCTTGAAATTTACGTAGTCGATGAGGGCGTAGGTGCCCTGCGGCGAGGCGGAGACCCTGCGGTAGTTTTCCTGGATCTTGGCGCGTTCCGAGGCGGGTGCGGCGGAGAGCATTTTCGGAAGCGAGGCGCGGGAACGGGCGATGATGTAATCCGTCTGCACGCCTACCGTGGAGGCGAGCCATTTCCGGAGGCCGCTCATTTCCGCGGAGTTGAACTGGCGCTGAAACTCGGCTCGCGAATTCCATGGCGCATCCGCCCGTTTCGCGATGGCGGGCGGGTTCGCTCCGTTGCGCTCCGCGTAAGCGATGAAATCGGGCCACGATTCCTTGAAGGGCCCGTTGAAGCCGGCGGGATACCAGATGAAATGGCCGATGCCGAGCGAGGGGAATTCCTCGCCCGCATTCCACGCAGTGAGGCCATCGACGGTGCCGCCGGATTCGTTCTGCCAGATTTTCCTCCCGATCGCGGCTTTCTGGGTGTCGCTTAGGTTCGTGGCCGGAGCCGTGTTTCCCTCGGCGGGTGGGTTGCCCGGCGCGCAGGCGGTGAACAGTGCGGCGACAAGGATGGCGGGGCGGAAAGTTTTCATGGTGCCGGAAGCGTATCGGATCGCAGCGGAACGCCAATCCGGAAATCGCCGCGCATGTGGAGCTTTTCGGACACCGCACACCGAAGGATCAGGAAGAGATCGGGAAAATGTGCCCCGCGTTGGCAAGGGATGACGCCGATTCGGCTTCCATGATGCGGATTCCCCGTGTTTGCTGCGCCCGATAATTTTTTCCAATGACGACCGAAGAGAAGAAACCAAGCCCCGCACAGGAGCATCCGTTGGCGAACATCCTCATCAACGTGCTCATCCCCGTGTTGGCGCTAAGCTACCTGAGCAAGGATCCCGCGATACAGGATGTCGCGAAGCCCTGGCATATCGGTCCGCTCAAGGCGCTATTCGTGGCGCTCATTTTCCCCATCGGCTACGGCGTGTGGTTTTTCGTGAAAACGCGGAAGATGAATTTCTTCTCCGGCCTCGGGCTGTTCTCCGTGCTGCTGACGGGCGGACTGACGCTTTTCCTCTGGAACAAGGACGGCTCCATCAAGGAGAACGCGGCGGTGCTTTTCGGACTCAAGGAAGCCTCCATCCCCTTCGTGCTCGGCATCGCGATCATTGCGTCGCATTGGTCGAAAACCCCGTTGCTGAGGACATTCCTCTACAACGACACGATCTTCGACATTCCGAAGATCGAGAGAATGGTCGGCGAGCTGGGGCGGCAAGCGGACTACCGCAAGGTGCTGCTGAACGCGACCTTGCTGTTCGCGGTGTCGTTTTTCCTGAGCACGCTGATGAACTTCGGCTTGTCGCTTTGGTTCCTCGGCGACCTGAACCACGCCGCTACGGATGCGCGTGAGATCTACAACGAAAAGGTCGCGAAGATCACCGGCTGGGGCTTCCTCGTGATCGGGGTCCCGATCATGGCATTCCTTTTCATCACCCTCAGGAAGCTGCTCAGCGGCCTAAGGGGAATCACCGGCCTCACGGACGATGAAATGATGATGCCTCGCTGACTCAATCGACGAGGTTGTCGATGCGCTGCGCGAGCTGGATGTCGAGTGCGGTGACACCGCCGACATCGTGCGTCGTCAGCTTGAGCGTGACCTTGGTGTGCTTGATCATGATGTCGGGATGGTGCTGCGCCTCCTCGGCGATCTCGCCGACGTCGTTGACGAAATCGATCCCTTCCATGAATTCCTCGAACTCGATGGTGCGGGTGATGTGTTTTTTCTCGTACTCCCACTCGGGGCACTTCTTGAGTGCGGCGGTGAGTTCTTCTTCTTCTAGCAATTCGGACATGGATGGGATGGTTCGTTGAAACGTTCGGCGGCAGATTGGAGGCACGCTTTCGGGGTTGGCAAGCTCGTCTTTGGAGTTTTGTGAAAAATCATTCCCACCCCCGCAACACGGAGGAGGATGCCGTTTGCATACCGCCACGCGCCGTGCTTAGCTTTGGGCATGAAAAAACTCCTCGTTTCCCTGTGTTCAGCTTCCTTTTGCCTGCTGGCCGTTTCGTGCGCGCCATCGACGCCGGCGGCACGGATAGCGGAGCGGCCGATGGCGTTTGAGAAACTCAGCGATGACCAGAAAGAGATGGTGCTGCGCGGTGAGATCGATAAAGGGATGGATATGTCGGCAGTCGCGCTGGCTTGGGGGGAACCTTCGAACCGGGTGGAAGGCTTCAACGGGACGAAGCGGACGGAGCGCTGGGAATACACCGGCACACAGCCGGTGGTGACTCACACCTTTTACGGCGGCTATGGAGAAGGCTCCTGCGGCCCTTACCGTTATTCGGGCTTGGGCGCGCGCATCGGGCCGGAAATCGTCTATATCCCCTACCGCAAAAGCTCCGTGTGGTTCATCGCCGGCAAAGTGGCCGAGTGGGAGCGCTTGAAATGACCGGGTATTTTTCCGGAAACCGAATCTTGCCGTCCGCCGGAGGGTGTCCCTGAATCGAAAGCATGAGAACGAAAGCAGTATTCATCGCGGCGCTGGGAGCAGCGGGCGCATTGGTTTTTCCCTCCTGCTCGATGAAAGCGGAACCCGGCTCCGGACTGGCGGCCTACCAAGCGTATGACCGCCCGGCGACGCTGCCGGAAAGCCCCTCGGCGGTGCAGGTGAAGGTATCGCTCAGCAAGCAGCGCGCCTATGTGATGGAGGACGGGAAAATGCTGATGGTGATGCCCATTTCCGTGGGCAAGCCGGATTCACCGACACCCACCGGCACATTCAGGATTTCCAAAAAGGAGCAAAAGCACAGGGACACAGCGCACGGCTATGCCTACAAAGGCAACCAGATCAGGAAATCCGGGTTGGAAAACAAGCCCGTCGGCTGGTCGTTCAAGGGCACGCCGATGCCATACTGGTGCGAGTTCAAGCCGTCCTACGGATTCCACACCGGCTGGGTGAGGCACTCGCCATGCACCAGCGACGGATGCATCCGGATGCATGAGAACCTCGCACCCAAGTTTTTCCGCATGGTTGCCGTCGGCACACCGGTGAACATCTCCTACTCGCAGCCGGAAGATGCGCGATGGGCATACATCCCCCTGCACCCGGACGCGGGGCCGCTGCCCGACCACCCCACCTCCATGTATCTGGGCGACGGCTATTTCACGCATCACAAGACGCCGGTGTTCGACTGACGCCCCTCCGTTTCGGAAAGCGCTTGCATCGCGGTGCGAAAGACTGCCTTGTCCTTCGGCTATGAGTAAATTTTCCGGAATCCTAACACATCCGGGCAGCGCGCATAAGGACGAGTTCCTCGCTTGCTGTCTGCTGGTGGCCGTCCATGAATCGCCGATTTTCCGCCGCGAGCCCACCCAGGCGGATCTCGACAATCCGGCGATGGCCGTCGTCGATGTCGGCGGCGAGGACGATGCCGCGCGCGGGAATTTCGATCACCATCAGTTCCCCAAGGATCATCCGCCGACCTGCTCGCTAAGCCTAGTGCTGATGGATCTCGGGCTGTATGAGGACGCGAGGCTTTACTGCGATTGGCTGGAAGTGGCGGAATGG
Organism: Akkermansiaceae bacterium; assembly: GCA_043747935.1. Classification (GTDB taxonomy): domain Bacteria; phylum Verrucomicrobiota; class Verrucomicrobiia; order Verrucomicrobiales; family Akkermansiaceae; genus Luteolibacter. The sequence continues at coordinate 2,111 of JAYTOE010000116.1, read as the reverse complement.
TTCGATACCCGCGGGCCGGTGGAAACCGCGGCGTGGCTCGGCGTGGAGCGGACGCTGCTGGCGAAGCTAAATTCCACGCTGGATCTCACACTCCTAAGGCGTTTCGCGGGCATGTCGGAAATCCGTCCCGGTGAGCCGATGTGGGAGGTGATGCGCTGGGTCGGCGGGGATCTGATCGGATACCTGAGATCGCTGCGCGAAAAGCTCAACGAGATCGGGCGATCGAGTGAGATCTGGGAAATGAGCCACGAGGCGGGGGATTTCCGCGTGCTGTTCCTGCCCCGGGCGGAAAACTTTTCGGAGGATGCCTCGGCGGGCTTGGCGCGCTACGCATCGGGCTTGCCGGAGGGCAGGCAGGTCATCGCGATGGTCTATCCGGACCGACGCGGAACGGGCTTCGCGCTATCCCGCTTCAACGACGACCTGCGCATGGATTTCACGCGCATCGCGGCGGAAGGCGATGTCCATTTCGCGCACGCGCGGGGCTTCGTGGCGAAATCGAGCGCCACCGATCTCGGGCGGATCAGGGACTTGCTGGCAATGAGCAGAGTGAGTCTGTAAACCCTGCGCCTGCCGTGTTATCACGGTCTTTTGGCTGGACAATGATTCCCCGTTTGGGATCGTTTGAATAGCTAAGCAGTCGTTCACGTATCACAAGCACAGCAAGGTAATATTCTTTTTTGATTCTTGATATCATGCGCTTGTCACGCAGCCTCTCAGCATGAGTTTGATTTCGATTTCCAGCCTCAAGGAACAGGCGAACGACGTGCCGCTGATCGCTTCACTGGCCGCGCAGCTCCAATCCCGCACGGTGAAGACAACCAAGGGCGGGAAACCGTATTTTGATCTCGTTTTCGCGGACTCGACGGGTTCCCTGAGTCTCAAGATCTGGTCGGACACTCATTTGCACGCGGAGGCTGAAAAGCTGCCCTTGCAATCCATCGTGCGGCTGGAGGGCGAGTGGACGCAGAACCAGTGGGGCGTCAACGGCGACAAGGTGAGTTGGTCCTTGCTTTCCGATGAGGCGGTAGCGGATTTCCTCGCGGGCGATCCGGCGCTGAGGCGGAAACAGGAAGCGGATTACGCGGAAATCCTCAGGCTATGCGGCGCGATCACCGATCCGCGTCTGGGAAAACTCTGCGACCAGTTTTTCGAAACCATGGGCGACCGATTCCGCAGGACGGCGGCGGCGCGGAAGAACCACCACGCGCGGCGCGGCGGGCTGGTCGAGCACGTCGCGCAGATGATGCGCTCGGCGTCCGTCGTCTGCGGCGTATATCCGGAGCTGAACCGCGACCTGATGCTTGCCGGGGTGCTGTTCCATGATTGCGGGAAACTCTGGGAAAACAGCTATCCCGAGGACGGTTTCTCCCAGATCCACTCGCTGCACGGCGAGATGCTGGGGCATATTCCGCTCGGCATCGAGCTGGTGAACAAGCTTTGGCGCGATCTACTAGATGCATCGGAGTTCGAGGCGTTTTCCAAATGCAAGCCGGCCACCGAGGAAGTCCGCATCCACCTGCTGCACCTGATCGGCAGCCACCACGGGCAGCTGGAATTCGGATCCCCTGTCCTTCCGAAAACCCCGGAGGCCTACGCGCTGCATTACATCGACAACCTCGACGCCAAGATGGAGATGCTGCGCGACGCCTACGCGCAGGCCGCCGAGGTCGCGCCGGGCATCTACGACCGGGTATTTCCCCTTTCCGCAAACCTGATCCGGCCTTTGCGCGATTACGCGGAAGCGACCGATGTCCCGCAGCACAACCAAGCGGGGGAAGACAAACCCAACGCAGCTACGGGTTCGGGAGAAATCTCATTCACAGATTAATTGATTTTCCACCACATTTCTCGAATCGGATACCTAAATGCCAGCGGGCGAAGAGCCGTGAAACCTTTGATACGGATTTCAGCGCCATAGGCGGTAAGGGTCGCTCCCCAACCTCACTGAATCAATGTGATATCTTTACACCCCCACCCGCAGATCCCTAATGCTCCAAAGCGTGCCTGCCGCCGCCGCTCCGCTGCCGCGCATCCGCCGCGCCCCGTCCTTCCTCCTTTCCGTGAACTTCTCCCGCGCACCGGCGAAGGCTTCGTTCACGAACGCTTTG
>JAYTOE010000115.1:0-24909 GCA_043747935.1 Akkermansiaceae bacterium | reverse complement strand
TCGATTTCAACCCGGCCTTCCGCTTGGAGGGCTTCCAGCACCACTTGCGACATTCGCGAGATTCCAAAGCTCCGGTCGTAGCCGGGATTCTGGTCCGCGAGGTAGGTGGTGAGGTGGATTTTGGATATCGCGGACTCCCCGGCCGCCGCGACGAACGCGTTCCCCACCCGCTCGATGAAGCGCTCCGGCAGGAAGTGCTTTTGATAGAACGCGCGTGAGGCTTCACGCATTTCATCCAGTTCATGCCTGCGGGTGTGGAGTTCCTCCAGCGCCTTCGCGTATTGCTGCGGGGAACGAATGGGTAACAACCATGCCGTCTCACAGCCCTCGAGCATGGCTGGGATTCCCGCCCATTGCGTGGTCAGGAGCGGCAAGCCAGCGCCGAGCGCTTCCATCAGGACGATCGGCGTCGCTTCGGAAGCGTAATGCGTCGGAAAGAAAAAGACGTCCGCCCCAGCATAGGCGCTCCACTTTTCGTCGCCGGTTAACTGCCCGGCGAGCTCCACCATTTCCTCCAGTTGCCATTCCGTCCGCAGATCGCGGATGTCGTTTTCAAACTCCTGTGAGAACCACTTGCCCACGATGCGGAAGCGGAAATCCTTTTCCCGTCCCTGCTCCTTGAGCAAGGACGCCGTCTTGAAAATCTCGGCCACTCCCTTGCCTTCTTGCAGGCTCCCGACAAACAAAACGGTCAATGGAGCCTGGGGCGGACGTGGTTCGTGAACCAAGTCCGGCACCGCGATCGCACAGGGGCACCATTGCCAGCTCTTGGCGGAGAAAACCTCGTGCGGAGTGACCGCTTCCTGCGCCACCTCCAGCGCGACGTCCGCACCGCGGTAGGCCGCGCGGCTCATCAGCCTACGAACCAGGCCAGCATTCACGAAAACGGGCAGGCCGCTCGCGTGGAAGATGAACACCGTGCTCCCCGCCAGATGTCTCACGCTCGTTAGGAAGGCGACATCCCGCAGGAAGGGGACCCACTTTGCGCTTGCGGGCGGATAGAATAGCACGCAGCCGGGATTCGCCTTGAGGATTTCCCTAGCTTTGCGGGTCAAACGGAGCAAATGCCGGATCTTCTTCCACTGGAAGCGCCCCACTTCCAGCATCTCCTCGCTGAACTCCATACGCAGCCGGTGCACCTCGAATTCCGGCCAGTCATAATCGAATAAAATCTGCGTCGCCACCGCCTGCCCGTGCCATGGGGGCGGGGTTTGACCCATCAGGAGAATGTGCGGTTTTTTGGATGGCATGGAGAGGAAGATGTCGAAAATCGAAGGTTCATTCAAAAGTCTATGCAGCTGAAATTCAAAATCTCTTTTAGCATCTCCCCGTTCTCCTGATGCCCCGCACCCTGCTTGTAAGCGAGGCTGGCGATAACCGGCAGCAGCGGCTCGCCGCTCCAACCGGTTTTTTCGAGATAGTCCCGGCAGTCGGGCGATTCCAAAATCGTACGGGTCTTGCGGATCGCGTCTGCCGGGCTCAAGCGCTCCACCAGTCGCGCGTCTTGCAGGAAATAGTGCGCTAGGTCGATCCCCGGCAGACCGTCCTGGTGACCCCATTCCCAGTCCAGCACGACCAGACCGCCATCCGCTTTCCGCAGCAGATTCCACCGTGCGAAGTCCCCATGGCAAATCACCGGGCTGAGGCATTTCCGGGAAAGGCGCTCCAGCGCTTGCCCGCCGCTTGCCAGTCCTGACAAGGCCGCCGTGATGGAAGCCCACTCAGCAAAATCCGTGATCGGCTTCGGCGCCTGGCCCATGATCCACCCGTTCAACAATCCGAGCGCGGCAGCGGACTCGCCGGGTCTAACCGCTTGTCCGGTGAGAAAGGGCATCCGCATCACCGTGACGTGATCGCCGTGGTGCAGGCCGAGCATGCGGGGGACGCCTGCGGCTACCCTATGAAGCTGCTCCAGCGCTCGCGCCTCTTCCTCCAACACCCGCGCACCCGCCTCACCGAACGAAATCTTCGCGACCTCCCAGCTTCCGTCTTTTCGATAGGAAACAATCGCCCGTCGCACCCGGTGCTCTGGACTGCCTAACAGAACCCCGCAGGTGCCTGGATCGATTCCAGTTATTGCGGGGGAAATGGGCGTTGGCTCGCCGGTGAGGCGTGTGTTGGACAGCACGCCGCCATGCAGGCCGCAGCGCGCCAGACCACGCAAGCCGGTCACCATCAGCCGTGCCAGCGTCCGTTGCGGTTGGTAAAGCGCCAGCGCTCTGGCCGCCGCTTCCCTACCCGGGGGCAAGGCCAAAAGGATGCTCCCGTTGCGACGCACCACGTGCATCGACTCCACGGACGGTTCCATGCAGGCAAGCACCTGATCGAGCACCTCTTGATCGGTCATGGGAATGGAGACGGGCCGCCCTGTCGGCGCGGCGATCATGCCAGAGAAAAGCACCCGCAGATGGACAGGATTGGAGTGGCTGACGCCTGGCAATTTTTCCGGTAGGGCTGATCCGGCTCGGTCGGCCCATTTCCAAAATCAAACGCACCGCTAACTCTGGCGGGAGTGAGATCCCGAAACAAAAAGCCCGCCTCACCTCGGTTTCACTACCATTCCGGGATAACGTATCCTCCGTTTTTGATCAGGGCCGACCGAGCCGGATCAGCCCTACCCGCATGGGAAGAATCTCGCCCCGCGATCATCATCTACCGGAAAAATCTTCGCGGTTCAATCTTCTCTCCAAACACCAAAACCCAGCCCCGAGATATGTCCCGAAACCCGCCCAACAACCTCCTCCAGCGGAAGGCTCGCATCGACAACCACGAATCGGCCGCCGCCTTGGCACAGCCGCAGATAACGTTCCCGGGAGACTTGCAGCGCCGCATGGCCGACCTCCTGTTTCCGCGCGAGAAGGATTTCGGGGGCCGCATCCAGGAACACCACGAGATCGGGCCGGGGCATGAGGCTTACGATCAGCCGCGCCAAGGCCATCGGGCCGCCGTAACGGTAACGGATCGGATCCACCAGCAGGTCGCCATGATAGCGGTCGAACAGCACGAGCCCCCGAGCCGCCTCTCCCCGCAGGCCGCCCCACCACCCGATCCACCAGTTGAGCCACAGCCACAGCAGTTTCACCACCGAGGCGAGGCCGCCCCTTGGCTCCGCACCGTGCGGATCTTCGGCGCTGCCGGCTCCTTGGTTGCTGTGCCCCCTGAACGGGAACGGGCGCCAGTGGCCCGTCGCCAGAGGGACACCTTTTGCCCGGGCCTCCGCGGCCAGCGCCGCGATGACGGCGGACTTGCCGCAGCCGTCGCAGCCGAGAAATGCAATGAATGGCATGATTGATAAAAGGTAGGGACGATCCCGCCGTGGTCGTCCCTGATTCCCGCCGGATGGCGGCAAGGGCTGATTGTGGAACGAATAGCCCTTGGGGAAGAGAAAGAATAGCCCCCGGCGGTAGAAGGTGAAATGGGCGGACCGCAGCGGGTCAGCCCTACCGGATTGGATTGGGTAGGGACGATCCCGCCGCGGTCGTCCCTGATTCTCAGCGGATGAGGAATCGAATACGAAGAGGAAGATTCAGCCCCCGGTGGAAGAAGGTGAAGTGGGCCGACCGCAGCGGGTCAGCCCTACCGTTTCACCATTCTCAGGATTCCCTTCTTAAGCCGGAACACATGATACAGGATCCCATCCACGACAAGACTCAGGTTCTCGTCCTTGAAGGGCTTGAATCCGTAGATTCTGCGGATGGCTCTTGGCTCGGCCATTTGCCGCTGCAAGCGCAAGACGCTGGCCATGTCCCCCTTGCCAAGGCTGCTCTGGCTGATGCTTTCACCGTGCAGGCGGAAGTCCGCGAGAATCTCCGGCATGTGCGCGAAGCGTTTTCCCGAATGAGACAAACGGGTGTAATACTCGCCGTCCATGCAGTATCCGAAATCGTCGTCCAGGAAATGCCCCTGCCCGATCGTGGTGGCGCGGCGGTAAAAGCAGGCCGTCGAGCCGATGTAACATCCCTGCTGGACAAGGATGCCGAAATCGAAGGGCAACGCCTTCATCCGCCGTAGAAAATTTCCTTCCCCATCCACATAATCCCACCCGCCGTAAATCACATCGGCGTCAGGACGGCTTTTCGCAAAATCTTTGACGGCCTTGAGAGCACCCGGCTTCAGCCTGTCATCGGCGTTCAGCCACATCACCCATTCGCCCTTCGCCCGGCGGAACCCCTTGTTGATCCCGTCCGTCATACCCTTGTCAGGCTCCTGGAAAAAGGAGGCGTGCGGAAAACCACCCACCACCTCGGCCGTATGATCCTTGGAACCCGCATCCATCACCAGGTGTTCGAAGGTGACGCCCTCCTGAGCCGCCACGCTCCCAAGGCACTCACCGATGTAGTGCCCGTAATTGTAACTCGCGGTGACGATGGTGAAGTCCATGGGGGTAAATGTTGGATAGGTAGGGACGATCCCGCCGTGGTCGTCCCTGGTTCTCAGCGGATGAGGAATCGAATACGAAGAAGAAGATTCAGCCTCCCGGCGGAAGAAGTCAAAGTGGGCGGAGGACGGTGCCTCAGCCCTACCGTTTTGGAAGTGGGTAGGGACGATCCCGCCGTGGTCGTCCCTGATTCTCAGCGAGTGAGGAATCGAATACGAAGAGGAAGATTCAGCCCCCGGCGGAAGAAGTCAAAGTGGGCGGAGGGCAGCGCCTCAGCCCTACCGTTTTGAAATGGGTAGGGACGATCCCGCCGCGGTCGTCCCTGATTCTCAGCGGATGAGGAATCGAATACGAAGAGGAAGATTTAGCCTCCGGCGGAAGAAAGTGAAGTGGGCGGAGGGCAGCGCCGCAGCCCTACCGTTTTGGAAGTGGGCGGAGGACGGTGCCTCAGCCCTACCGTTGGTATGGCCAGTCCTCCGTTCTTTCCACCAGACCCGCACGGACGGGATTCATGCGGATGTAATGTGCTTTCTCCGCAGCAGAGTCAGGATTCCGCAGCCGGTGATCGAAAAAATCCCGTTGCCAACGGATACCGTGCTTCCCGGCCATCCATGATTTCACGGCGGTGATCACTTGCTGCATGGATTTCATCCCCGGAAACCCGAACAACCCGTGAAGATGATCGGGCATCGCCAAGGCGAGACCGCAGCGCAGATCCCCGTTCGATTCCCTGAAGCGGAGCGTCTCGTCGATGGCCTGCCAGATCTCTTCCCGCGCCAATTGGTTCGTATCACGCGGAACGCAGCAGATCGTGATGAAATAGGTTTCGCCCTCCGAGGACGACGCCCGGAACGGCGCTCCATCATGCGGCAATCTTTTGCGACCGATCGGTTCCATGATGATTATGGTAGGGACGATCCCGCCGCGGTCGTTCCTAGTTCCCGCCGAATGGCGGCAAGGGCTGTCCGTGGCACGAAAAAGCCCTTGGGAAATAAGAAGATTCAGCCCCCGGCGGAAGAAGTCAAAGTGGGCGGAGGGCAGCGCCTCAGCCCTACCGTTTTGAAATGGGTAGGGACGATCCCGCCGTGGTCGTCCCTGATTCTCAGCGGATGAGGAATCGAATACGAAGAGGAAGATTTAGCCCCCGGCGGAAGAAGGTGAAGTGGGCGGAGGGCAGCGCCTCAGCCCTACCGTTTTGGAAGTGGGCGGGGCGCGGCGGCCCAGCCCTACCCGACCGATTCATAAATCCTGACCATCCGCACGAATTTCGCGTCCCATGAGAAATGATCCCGGGCGCGCAGCCGTGCGGCTTCGCCAAGATCCCTGCGCATTTCCGGCTCCGTCGCAAGTCTTCTCATGCCTGCCGCAAGGGCTTCGATGGTGTCGGGCACCGACCCCGGCGGGATTCGTATCGCGCAACTTTCGTCGGTGATATCGGCCACTCCCTGGTGGGCGAGGCAAAGAATGGGCAAACCCGCAGCCATCGCCTCCAAGTTCACCCCGGCCGAGGCGTCCCGGACGCTGGTGAAAACGAATACATCCGCCTCGGCGAAGTGGCGGGCGACTTCCGACTGGGGCACCGCCCCGAGGAAATCCACCCGATCCGCGATGCCGAGAGCCACCGCCAGACATTCCAAGCGTCGCCTGTCCGGCCCGTTCCCGAGGATGCCGAAGCGCATGGACGGCGCAGCCTCCCCTTCCGATGCTTTCTCGAAAGCTCGCAAGGCAAGTTCCAGCCCTTTGCGGCGCTCCAAAACACCCGCGTAAAGAAAACGGCAGGCTCCGCTCGCTTCAGACCGCATGGCGGGTATTGCGGAATCAGGCGCTCCCGTGTCCAGCATCACTGGCTCGCAGCCCACCCCCGCTCCATTGAGCAGCTCTTTCATGTCGCTGTTCGCCGGGAAAACAGCCGCCGCGCCGCCAAATGACCTTCGGAGCCAGGGTAGGCGTAGAAAACGGCGGATCAGATGATTCCGCAGCGCCTGAATGTAACGCCGAGCCCCGAAAAGCGGCAGGTAAGGATCGGGAACCAAGGGTGCCGCCACCGGCCCGATTACTCGCGCCGCCTTCGTCCGGTTCCAGAAACCCGGGCAAAGCGCTGTGCAGAACGTGAGGTGGTGAACCACATCCGCCGCATCCGCCTCGGTGGCGAATTTACGCGCAGCCGTCCATTGCCAGAGGAAGTAGTAAGGCAGGGTGGGCAGTAGCCCCGCGCGCTTCAGGCGGCGGCACGGTGCGGATAGATCATGGTAATGAAATTTCACCGATTTCAGGGTATCCTCCGCCCCGCGTGCCGCGATCTCCCTTTCGATGGGTTCGCGGTTATTCGCACGTGTCAGCACCGCCAGATCCACCCGCCCCGCCAGGCCTTCGACCCACTTCCAGCCCACGCCCGGCTCGGATCCCTTGCCGGGTTCGCAGGCGTATGCGGAAAGGAGGATTTTCATCTATGGCACAGGACAAGCAATCTATTTTGGTGCAAGAACGAAGAAAAGAGTGCCCCCTAGCTTAGGAAACCGTTCGAAGACTTTTTTACCGAGCGTGAATACAACGCTGCCGGTATCCGATTCCTCTTGATGGCAAGTTCCCGTTTCCTCGACCCGGAATCCATGGCGCTCCACCAGATGCGTCAGGTTCTGGGCATTGAAGGTCATCACATGTTGCAATCCCTCCTTGAAATTGCCGGAAAGATGGCGGAGGAAGGGAGCTAACCCAAAAGCATGCGGGGTTGTCAGGATCACCCTTGTATCCTCCCGGCAAAGCGCCCGGACGCCTTCCAGCATCATGCCCGGATTAGACAGGTGCTCGATTAGGTCACCGATGACAACCCAATCGAATTCGCGCCCAAGTCCGAGCTCACCGAGCTTCTCCACATCGCCGACGAGGATATTGTCCGAAATCCCGCTTCTGCGGTATTCCTCAACGGCATCGGCGCTGATATCCACGCCGGTGACATCGGCGATGGAGGAGAGCCTGGCGTGGAGGGTGCTGGGTGAGGCGGCGACCTTGTGCTCGGTGCTGTAGTCGTTGTTGCCCACGCATCCGAGGTGCAGCACCCTTTTGCCTTTGCAGCGGCTGAGGATGGCTTCGTGTTTGGATTGGTATTGCATTGTGATTGTTTCAATTTGCGTTTTCGCAAGCTCGCGCAGCTTCCGCGATCACCTTGTCCAATGGCTGGCTGGCATCGACGATTAGAGAGCGCGTTTCCGCGCGGCAGAAAACCAAATATTCCGTGCGCGCGGTGGCGAGTACCTCCTCCCCTACCTCCTGCTTGCGTGAAAGGAGTACCTCTGGTGGCGCGTCAAGAAAGATGACGAGATCCGGCTGTGGCATCATCCGCACCGCGAGGCGGGCGATTGCCGTCGGGCCGCCGTAACGGTAGCGTCGCGGATCGACAAGCAGATCTCCGTTATATCGGTCGAATAGAACGAAGCCGTTGCGCGATTCCCTGCGAAGCCTACGGAACCATGCGACCCACCAGTTGAACCCCAGCCAGGCGAGCTTCAGTGCTGATCCCAAAGAACCCCTTGGTAGCTGGCCGTGCGGATCATCGGCTGCGGCTGGGGTGTCCGTGTTCTGTTGGGAAAAGGGCTTGGGTCGCCAGTGGCCGAGTTCCACGCTTTCGCCCTTTTCCCGGAGGTGCCCGGACACGCCGACGATCACGGCGGATTTACCGTAGCCGTCGCAGCCTAGGAAAGAGATGAAGGGCATTGGTGGGTAAATGCTGAAAACTGAAGCGCCGGGATTGTTCAAATTGTTTCACGGCGTGCACAGCGCGGTGAGATGCTTGTCCACATACTGGTTCGAGGACAAGGGCGCAATCCAAAGGTGGTAATCATTGTCGGGGATTTCCCGATCTCGGGTCATGCCGAATTTCCACCCTCATACTCCTCCATCCATCGGATCGCCTGCTGCTGAAGCTGGAGATGGTTCCCTGCGTTGAGCTTTTCCTTAATTCTCGCCTTATGGGTCTCGACGGTTTTCACACTGATCTTGAGGCTTTCCGCAATCTCGCGAGTTCCCATGCCACGTCCTATGGCTTGGAATACCTCAAGCTCCCGGTCAGCCAGGGTGGATACCGGGGCTTCTTCCGTTGTCCCGGCTCCACCTACCATGAGTTTGATGAGCTTGGCGGAGAATTGGGGGCTGAGGTGGACTTCCCCGGAGAGCACTTTCCGAATGGCGATGAGGATGGTGCCCGTGCTTTCCTGCTTGCTGAGGTAGCCCATCGCGCCCGCCTTGAGGACTCTCTCCGCGTAGAGTTCTTCCGAGTGCATCGAAAGGACCAGCACCGGAACCTCGATATTCCTTGCCTTGAGATCCTTGATCAGATCCAGTCCGCTCGATGCCTTGAGATTGAGGTCCGCGATGACGATATCCGGCGACAAGCGCTCGATCGCCACCAAGCTCTCCATCACGTCGCTAGCCTCGCCGCAGACCTGAAGATCCGGTTCCTGATCGATCATGACGGCCAGGCGCTCCCGGATCATGGGATGGTCATCAACGAGGAAAACCCGTTTGCGTAAGGCGATCATTTCTTTTGTCGGTTGGCTCATGGGAGGGGGGCGGGGAGGTTGGAAATCGGCACGATGCAAACGATTCGGGTGCCACCGTCGGAGGAGGAGTCGATTTCAAGGATCCCACCGATTATAAGGGAGCGTTGCCGCATGATATTCAACCCGATGCCCCGTAGGGGAAACGGGCTTTCGCCAAGCCCCTTGCCGTCGTCCTCAATGGTCAACGAGATGAGTTTGCCATGGTTATCGAGAGAAATCCAGATGGTGTTTGGGGCGGCGTGGCGGGATGCGTTGGAGACCGCTTCCTGGGCGATCCTATAGAGATGAACTGCGGCAACAGGGTCGATCTGCAACATATCCCCGCCGATGCGGCTGATGCATCGGATTTGTGTCATTTCCCCAGTGGTTCTGGCAAGAGACTGCAGGGCGACCTCGATACTATCTGCCAGCGCGGCGGGATAAAGTCCGTGCGCGAGATCGCGCGCCTCGGTGATCGCTTCGTTGGTGAGAGCCGCGATGTCACCGGCCGCTGCGGCCTCTGGGATGTGGCCTAGTGAGTTCAGGCGGCGTTGGAGTGTTCCGGCTGCAAACGCGACGCTCACCAGGTGTTGGCAGACGCCATCGTGGAGATCCCGGCCGATCCGCGATTGTTCCCGCTCGGTGGCTTCAGAGATCTGCATTTCTACGAGCCGGCGCTCTGTTAGATCCGCGACAACAAGAACTACACTTCCGCCTGCACAGATTTTGCCAACCACGGGTTGGGTGGCCAGCCCCAGATACTGAACATCCCCGGAACCTTCCTTTCGTCGGGAGATTTCCCAGGTTCCAGATTGCCCACGGGTAAGCGCGCGCTGGAAGGGGCCGGTCGCCCCGCCTACCGATGTCATCCCCGCCTTCAGGGAGGAATCGACTTCCGAAGCCCAGTGAACTGCGTCCCGCCCGATCGCGCTGGATCCGAAGATTTTCATGGCGGCATCATTGAAGACGATCACCATCCCGTCGTCGTCCACCACCACGACCGCATCCGCCATGCTGTCCAGGATGGATTGGAGGATGATTTCCCGGGTTTTCAATGCCACCTCAACCCGTTGCCTGGATTTCACCTCAGTGATCAGCAACACCGTGATCAGGAAGAACGACAGGCGGATGGCGGCATTCCAGTAGGGGATGTAATAATGAGAATATTGCTTGTGGGACATTAGTTCCGGAATCAACCAGGCGGCGCTCCCCACTATGGCCGCAAGGATCGCCAGGCTGCGGTTGGAGAACCATGCGACCAATACGACCCCGGGCAGGTAGAATGCGGCAATCGAGAGCTCAGGACCCGTTAGCCAGTCGATCAGTGAGCAGCCGAACAGCCAAACAAATCCCAACACCTGGGGAGGCACCAACCAGCGAAATCTTCCGGTGGGTGCGGTGTTCATGGTTCCGGGATTCCAGTTCGGGTTTCCGCCATCAAATCCCGCAGCAACTGAGCCAGTCCCATGTTTCCATGGGGAGCGAAATGGTGCAGATCCACTGAGTGAGCGCTCACCCACCCGGAAAGCCCGTTTGTCCAGCGCAGGCCGACTCCCAGCCCGTAACCGCGGTCGGGTTCACACGCATATGCCGATATGGATGTCCTTGGTCTGGTCATGGTGGTCGATTGAAAAAGTGGGAGGAACCGACAGGTTCCCGGAGCCGTATCACGATTTTTTCTCGTAGGCCCAGTCATCGGAACCGAAGGCTTTCGTTCTTTGGTAGCCCAGTTCGGCCATCAAGGCGTCGCAACGGGCAATATTCCCGGCGAAAATCTCGATCATCAGGAAACAATCGTTGTCGCGCAGGGTGCGCCGCATTCCGGAAAGCACGTCCAGTTCGTAGCCTTCCACGTCGATCTTCATCAGGATGGTCCGCCCGCTCCACTCCGCGTGATCGTCCAAGGTGATGCGCGCCACCGTCCTGACACCGGGCTGCCCTTCGGATTCCGTGACCACCCGGCTCTTGCCTGTATTGAGGGAATCCCCGCCACGGTATTCGAGGAATTCCACCGTTCCCGCCTCGGCGCCCACGGCCTTGTCACAGATGGCCACACGTTCCTCCAAGCCGTTGATGCAAACATTCGCCCGCAGAAAAGTCAGGTTCCGGAGATCCGGCTCGAAGGCGTGAACCTCGAGTCCAGGCACCAGGGTGGGTAGGATCACGCTGTAAGCGCCGATGTTCGCGCCGATGTCGCAGAGCAGGGTTTGCCGGGGATCCCGGATCTTCGAGATCATCCATTCCATTTCCTCGTGGTCGTAATCTCCAAAAAGATAGATCACGCGATCCACCATGTTGTACCGATCCACCAGCATGGCCGCTCCGCAGCGGAGCCGGGTTATGGCGCAGCCATGGCACCAGCGCCTGAAGTGACGGGAAAGGGTCCAGCGCCCACGGCGGATGGGATAGGCGCGACCCAATAGGGATAGGATTTCGCTGATCACGGTCGTGGGAGGGGTGTAGGAAATGAAATCAAGGGAGTCGGCGTATGGGGTGGCTCATGAAAGTCCGAGGGAGAAAGCGCTCTGGCCAAGAACTCCGGCATGCGGCGCGAGATGGCACCATGGAAATCCTCCTCTCCCGAAATCTGGCCTCCCAGGCGTTCCAGGTCGCCACTATTGATGATGAAGCGTGGGATAGCGAAGCGTTCCTCGCCGGGCCGGATTCCTCGGTGCTCCACGCACAGCCCGTAGGCGAAACCGGCACGTTCGGTGGCGCGGATCACCCGTTGATCTACGTTTCTGCCGATTTTCCCGTAGGGGTAACACATGCCGATGCAGTGCAGACCCAGCCTCCGGGAGATCATTTCCTTGGACTCGCGCAGTTGGAACTCGATGCCCTCGTCCGGCAAATGGCTCAACATCGGGTGATCCCAGGTGTGACTGCCTATCGGGCAGCCCGCTTCCAGAAGCTTTTCCGCATCGTCCCAAGATAGGGCCGTGAAGTCCTCCTTCCCCTGTCTCAGCAGCGCAGTGAAACGGGCTCGCGCCCGGGCGTCGCCTTCCAGCAGGCCGACGGTGACATACACGCTGAAGGTGACGCCGTGATCCCTGGCGATTGGCAGTGCGTGGGTCAGGTTATCCTTGTGTCCGTCGTCGAAGGTCAAGGCCACGGCAGGGCGTGGGTTCCCATCGCGGTCAGCGTCGAGCAGGGTTTCCAGGCCCATGACGTCGGTGTGTTCCGTCAGCCACTTTAGAATGCCCTCGAAGTCCTCCGGATGGATCGTGCTGTGATTCGCAGCGGGATTCACCGAGTGAAGGCAGAAAATCACTTTGCGACCCGTGCCGGTTGGCGCCAGCAGGGAGCTAGCCTTTCGAAGTGCTGCTGCTGCTAGATTCTTGATGCTGTACGTGCTCATCGTTTCATCTCTGCCGGATCATCCCCAAAGCCTGGCGGAGTGCAGAGGATCACCTCGCAATACCCGTCTATGCTTCCGTCCCACGCGACCGGGATCCCTTCCCGAAATTTTTGGCAGCGATAGCCGAGCCCGGTGAGAAAAGGGTGGAGCGAAGTGGTGATCGCCGGGAAGCGGTTGCTGACCTCCTGCGGGCTGTAGGCTTTCAGGATGAGATGGATCGGGCGTCGCCGCAGGGACTCCTCGCCCGCCATCAGGCAGGGGAGTTCGTATCCGGCTGCGTCCATTTTGATCCAGACCGCGCCGGATTCCGGAGCCTCCTCGAGCAGGGTTGGGAGATCCAACATCGGCACATCCGTGCTTTTCGATTCCATATCGAGCACCGCGCCCTTGGATTTGCCGTCTGTGAAGAGGTGACAGGTTCCGTTGTGATCGCCCAGTGCGCCGTGGATCACCTGAAAATTCCGGATTCCGTTGTCGGAGAAATTCCGGCGGATCGTGCTACACAAGTCCGCCTGGGGCTCCAGGGCGATGATTTTTCCGGCTGCCCCGACGCTGGCGGCCGCGATAAGACTGTATTCCCCGATGTGGGCACCGATATCCACGAAACAGTCGCCTTCCCGCAGATGGTTCCGCATCCAATGCTCCACCAAGGGTTCCGAATATTTGCGGTAATAGACCTGCGCTGCCGAACCGCTCAGCGGCAGTGAGATGCACATCCCATTGTGCCAGGAGCGGATCACCATTGGTTTAGCTGTGACCTTCCACCGTAATTTCCAATGTAGCTTGCGGAAAAAGGTGCTGGGACTCATTGGTTGGAATTAATGGGAATCTGCTCGCGGGACAAAGCCGCCCTCGCGCCAAAGGTTCTCGAACTCCATATCGAAAAGGGAGTCGTAGTAACCGCCCAGTGAGTCGCCGACGGAGGCGGGGGAACAACTGTTCCGGAGATCCGCGAGCGCTTGTCCGGCACAGCGGGTGTTGGCCCCGGGATTTGCCAAGGTATTGCGGATTGCGCGTTCCCAAGCGGCAGTTTCCGGCTCTACCACCATGGCCTGCTTCTGCGTCGGGTCGAAAAATCCGGTCAGGCAGGCTCCGGATCCCACCAGCACAGGTTTTCCGCTGGCGAGGCCTTCGAGCAACGCGTAGCTGAATGATTCATAGCGGGATGGCATGCAGAAAACATCGCACTCAGCGATGGCTTGGAACTTTTCCGCCCCGAACCGCGGCCCCGCGCATTCCACCAGGTCTTCCGCCCCTACGGATTTCACATATTCCTCCAGTTTCTTTGTGCCTCCCCCCTCGTCGTAGCCGATGCAGCGCAAGCGAACCGGATATCCCGCTTCGTAGAGCTTCTTGACCGCGCCGATTAGCAGATCCAGCCCCTTGATCTGGATGTCATAGCGCCCGAGCGTGCACAGGATAGGAGGAAGTGGAGGTTTGCCAGACGGGGCGGGTTCGGTGGCGGCGGCCGCCATTTCCTCCCCGGTGACGACCAGCGGCACCACCTCCACCCGGCTGCGGGGTATCAGTTTCCGCAGGGTGTCGGCCTCCGTCATGGTGTTGCACACCGCAAGGCTGGTCTGTTTGGCCAGCGACCGCTCGATAAAGTTCATGTAGAGCCATTTGAGGTGGGGGCGGGTGGTGAAAACATGGTCGGCAAGTGCCCCGTGGGGAGTCATCACGATGTGCAACGGTTGGCCGGTGAACATCCGCCACATTTTCTCCAACGCGATGACGGCGTGGGCTGCGCACAGTTTGAGATCGAATGCACCGTGAAGGTGGACGATATGGGAGGTCTTGATTTCCTGGCCGAGGATCCGCAGCCGCTGGAAAGGGGATCGGTGCGAACGCACTTGAATCCTGGGGCAGGTTTCCCGGAATTCCGCTGTCACTGGAGGGGAGACGACCGTGCAGTCCCGGCCTCGCGAACTGAGCGCATCCAGCCATCCTGCGATGGCCTTGCCGGTACCCGTCTCGGATCCGAACTGCGGTGCCCAGTGGACGATTCTCATTCCCGCATTCGGGATGAACGGGATTTCATGGGTGAGCGGCGGATCGGCTTCTTGGATCGAGCCTTTGGAACAGAGTAGGGAGAGGTGTCTGATTTCCATGGGCCGGCGGAGGTTCATGCTCCGACAGCCTATGGTCATAGGGACACCCCGACAATCGGGTCACCACCTGAAAATTTTGTGGGGAAAAACACTACAAACCTCCCAAATATGCTTTCCGCAGGCTTCCCCCCTTATGGAGCGCGGTATTTTGAACCACCAGCAAATTTCGCCAACGAATCTACCCGGATGGAAGTTATGGAGAGGAAAAGGCTCAGATACTATCGCGGCGTTTGCAGCGCTCGTGCAGCCAAACGGCGAGCTCGTTGTCCGGGGATACGGGATCGGCGACATGGACGCAATCCACAGGGAGGATTCGCCTCCAGATCGGGTTCATTTCCGGAACAACGATCAGTGTGCTGGAGATGAGATCCCTTAACATTCCCGGCTGCCAGTTTGCCGCCTTCCGGAAGCGGCGGAAATGAAGGTGCCCGAAAGCTCTTTCCAGGGAATCGGAGCAAGCATCGTAGTCTCCATGGCTTGCGATCACGACCAGTCCTGTTGGATGCAGGATACGGGAAATGATGCGGCTTGCCGCTCCTGGTTGTGTCAGGGAAGGGCGGGGGTTGGATTTGTCGCGGATCGTCGCGAAGGCGGTCGCGAGGTCGGCAGCGCCCCAAGATGTCGGGGGGATCCCCCAGCGTTCCGCCAGCCAGGCTTCGCAATCGAGGCGCGCCTCCTCCGGATATGCTTGGAATTCCAATGCGGCGGCTCCGCTGTCTTTGTGCTTGGCCGCGGCCTTGGCAAAACGGTAGCGGAGTTCCATGGCCGCCGGCAGGCCGTAACCACCCCATGGCAGGAGCCGGCGGTTTTCCAAGAGGTCTTCGGAGCGGATGAATGTGGTGCCATTGCGCTGGTAATCCGAGCACGCGTCGAGAGCGATCGAGCACGCCGGGTTGTTCGCGTCGGTGCAGACGAAATAGGCGGCGGTGGTCTCGTGTCTCAGGATTTGGCATAGCAGCCAGCCGCTCGCCCCGCAGTGATCCCAGATCAGTTTTGGCAGGTTGGCGAAGGTCTCCGCGTCCACCGCGAAATCGACATCGGAAAGCTCGCGCTCAAAGCCATCCTCACCGCCATGCAGTACGGCAGACCGCACTTTCTGGGATTCAAGGAAAGTGAAAAAGCCCCGGACGAACGCGGCGGATCTGGTCTGGGAATCAGGCAATGGAAGAAAGTGGGGATGTATCTGAACTGCGGAGGCGCGGAGGTCGCCAAGGGTCGCGGAGGAAGAGATTTGGGATTAAAAGGACAATCGAACCGCAGATGAACAGGATGGACGCAGATGAAAGAGGAAGAAAGAAGCGTCGCTCTGTGGGCGTCGATGCGGATGGGAAGAAATTTGAACCGCCAAGGCGCAAAGGTCGCCAAGGAGACGCGGAGCCAGGACGATGGGATTTGAGGGTGGCAGATGAAGCGAAACGCGGAGTTGGGGAGGACGCGGAGGGAGACGCAGAGACGAAATAGGTAGGGCGTGGCGGCACGCCGCGCCCACTTTTCTGCCGGATGGCGGTGATGCTGGGAAGAGGAGATGAAGAACAGCCTCCGTCTCCGCGATGCTACGCCGGGCAAGCAGGGCCGTGGCCGGGCAGCCCTATCAGGATTTCCTTCGCTTGCTCCTGTGAGACTTGTGGGTTCAGATATCACTTGCGCTGGCCACGCAACCAGAGTGCAACCTCGTCATGGTTCATGATATCGTAAGCAATTAGGGAAGTGTCATCATAAATGAAAACGACCCGCCACTGAAGATGCACCCGGATTTCATAGGAACGCTTGGCAAGCTTGCGAAGCCCTAGGCCGCGGTGTTGATGAGGATCACCAAAGGCTTGAGCCACTTGGGTGATCGCCTGAGACGCTTTTTCACGAAGGTCGGGCGGCAGTTTGGTCGATGTTTTTCGGATTCGTTCCGAAAGTAGGACTTCGATCATAGCGCTCCTGCGAAGGTTTTTAGCCTGCCTGCTTGGCGCGACGCAACGATTTCCGCGATGGCGGCGTCTTCCGCGAATGTAGCTTGGCTCAGAGTGACGCTATATTCGTCCAAGGCGGGAAAGTCACTGGGGCGGAAAGGTAACCCGCGTAACTTTACCATTTGTGCAAACAACATCGACACGGCGGCAGTAGGTGTGATCCCGATTTCACGGCATACGGTGTTCGCATCCGCCGCCAGTTGGCTGTCAATCCGAAGTCTGATTTGCTCAGTCATGTATCAAAAATGCCTTGTGAGATAAAAAGGTCAAGTTGAATTTTGACTGGCAGAGCCTGCGAGCAACTGCGGATTCAACATTCAAAATTCAGAATTTAATATCCGATTCGCCCCCACCACTGTCGCCTTGGCGGGAACATCTTTGGTGACCACCGCATTCGCCCCCACCACGGCGTCATCACCGATGACGACGGGACCGAGGATCTTCGCACCCGCGCCGATATAAACCCGGTTCCCGATTTTCGGTGCCGCCATCACCCCGCTGCGATTGCCTATGGTGACCTGATGGCCGATCACCACATCCTCGCCGAACTCTACGCCGCTGCTCACGACGATGCCGAAGGGATGAGGCAGGAACACGGACTCCGGCAAGGCCATGCCAAGGTCGCAGTTCAGGTAGGCCGTGAAAAGACGCCGTAGGATGGGCACCTGGTGGCAACTGAACCAAATCAAGGCTTCCGCCAATGCCCCATTGGAGATGTGGGGGTCGGATGGATGGAAGCGTCGTGACATGGATGAATTACTAACGAAATTTAGCCAATCCTAGCGAACCGGCGGATGGTTCTTTCCAGAGTTTCGCATGCCCATGCTGCAGTCCTGAGCATTTTCCCAGCGAAGGTGGATTTGGCAGCGCCGGAATGGCAATACCAGGCGCTCACTTCTGATGGATGCTGGGTGTCGATCGGTGGCATCTCCGCACCAAGATCCAGACCCTTGATCCCGTGTTCGAGGCAGCAAAGCGTCAGTAGCGACTGGTCATGGCGATGATCGTTGAAATCGGGGAGTTCGGGCAAGCCAGATAGCCCGCGCTCATCGTTGACCAGCCGAGGCTGGGAACACATGTCCATCCAATGGGCGGCGAGGGCGCGCGATTTCGCACTCGCTCGCCAAAGAGAGAAGCTCGCTTGGATCGGAGTAGCCGCGTGAGTCTCTGCCGTGTCCATGTCTGTGAACACAAAGGCATCGCGCTTGGTCCACATCGACAGCGGGCCCTTCCAAGGAATCAGTAATCCCGGCAGCACGTCCTGATGATGTAAATCCATCCATTCAATCAGTGGAGCAAGCGAACGATTGAGGAGTTTGAAATTGTTGCGTCGTCCCACATCGCAGTAGAGGACGATGTCGCCATCATTCACCTTGGCAAGCTGCTGTTCGATGATGAAGGGCTTCCAAGCCCAGTAGCCGGAGCCGCGCGATGCGAGTGAAATTTCCGGAGCGCGCTTCCCGAAGCCTGCGGCGGTCAGTTGTGAAGGAGTCCAATTCGTCACGGTGTCCACCACCTTGTTGACAAGCGCCGACTTGGCCAAAAACCATTGCCGGTGCAGGAATATGCCAGTGGCGTAGGTAACGAGGTGGATGCGCATGGGAGAAGAGGGCGGAGGGCGGAGTGCGGAGGGCGGAGGGCGGCAAGAGAAAAAACGCCAAGCATCTAACTGATCTCTGACTCCTACTCTCTATTTCAACAAGAACGGCTCTGGGTTCCGTAGCATGGCTCCAAGCATTTTACCAATTTCTGCACAGAGGTCGGAGAGGTGCTGATGTTGCTCGGGTGTTATGTAACCGCAGTCTAGGGCGAAATCGAGAGACGTATCCGTCTCGCTGTTTTCTCCCTCACAATCAGTGAGCTTGGAGATGAAGTGCGCCTCATAGCGCCGCTTTGCCCATGCCTCACGCAAGTTCATGCTGATTGAGCGTGAGGATCTTCTAATCTGGCTGATGAGAGCATATTTCTCCTCGGATGGAAACTTCTTGCTCAGTTCAAAGATCTCCATCGCCAGTTTATAGGCTGCCATATACACAGTGAGTTCCTTTGCTGATTTGATCTGCATACGGTTCTCTTTCTGATTTCTGATTTCTGACTTCTGACTTCTGATCTCTGATCTCTGATCTCTGACTTCTGATTTCTGACTTCTGACTTCTGATCTCTGACTTCTGATCTCTTATCTCTTATCTCTTATCTCTTATCTCTTATCTCTTCCCCTCACCTCCCCAGCACTTCCCGATAGATTTCCAGATGCCGTGCGGCCACCACTTTCGGGTGAAAGCGGGCGAGCGCTTCCTGTTTCGCGGTTGCCGCGAGTGCAGCGGTCTTTGCCTGACTCTCGGCCCACCGTGTGACCGCCTGCCGGATGGATCCGGCGTCCAGAGGATCGAATAGGAATCCGGTTCTTCCGTCGTCGATCAAATCCGGGATGCCGCCGATGTTGGATGCCGCTACCGGGACTCCGGCGGCCATCGCTTCGAGCACCACCATCGGGCAGTTGTCCTCGGTGGAGGGTAGAATCAAGAGGCCTGCCTTCTTGAGCCATTCTTTCAAGCCGTCGCGGGTCACCGGGCCGGGATGGCTGCACCAGGGGCGCTTTTCCACGGCTTCCACCACCTTCGCACCGTATTCGCTGTCTGCGCCGATTCCCAGCAGCACGAGCTGCGGTCGCAGGTTTTCCGGCAGCGAGTCGAGCGCTTCGATCAGCTCCAGCTGGCGTTTCCACGGACTCAAGGATGCCACGCAGAGGGCGAGATTGCCTTGGCCGGGGGAATCAACCTCGAAAAAAGAAGCGTCTACGGCATTCGGAACCACCCAGGTCTGCCGTGCCTTGTCCTCTAGCCGTTGGCGGGTGTAATTCGTGATGGCGACTATACCATCCGCCCGACGCACCGCCAAGGCTTCAAGGTGTTTCACGAGCCAATAGTAGCTGAAAGGTTTGGCATCAAGGATCTCGGCGATGCGCGCCATGTGGCCGTGGATGGTGAGCAGACGCGGCTCTTTCGGAGCGAACATCATGGAAACGCCACAGTCGCGCTCGGTGCCCTGGGCATGGATGAGATCCGGTTGGATTTTTTGAATCACTTTTCGCACGGCCAATCCGCAACCCACGAAGAATGTTCTGCCCCAGCCGAAATGCGGCACCAATGGCTGGTGGAACCAGATGTTTGGAGCCAGTTTATCAGGGGTTGCCATCTTCCGTCGGGTACAGGAGATGACGTGGACCTCCACTTCTTCGGAAAAATGGGAGAATCCATCCAAAAGCGCCGCAGGTGCCGTGCCGAAGTGGGGGTGTGGATTTTCGTAATCCGAAAACTGTTCGCGGTTATCGGTGGTGAGGAAAGCGATTTTCATGAGAGGCGAAGAATTTTGAACCGCCAAGGCGCAAAGGCCGCAAAGGGACGCAAAGCCGGGACGATGGGGCTTTGGATTATTTGAATAGGAGGGATCAGAGGAAACAGAGGGGCTGGCGCGCCGGGGATTAGTTCAAATCAATGTCCGAAACGTCACTTTCTGAATCGTGAACGTCCTTATTGGCACCGGGAAGAATCAGCCGATGAACTCCATCAATGACTTTCATTTCATTGAAATTGATGAGCAATCCAACCGGAATATTGAGGAGCTTCATGTAGCTCAGGAGTTGGGCTTTATGGATCGGAAGAATTTTTGCCACGGACTTGGCTTCGATGAGAATACATTCTTCTACAAGGATATCCAAGCGGAGGTCTTCCTGTTTGATGAAGCCTTTGTAGGTAATCGCGACCGATTTTTGACTCACATAGGAAAGTCTCCGGAGGTCTAGCTCCTTGGAAAGGCACCATTCATAGATTGACTCGATCAATCCGGGGCCTTTGTCGCGATGGACTTCAATCGCGGCACCGATGATTTCTTCGGTTAGCCTGGTAGCCTTGTAAAATAATGGATGCATTGATTCAGATTCTTTTACAGGAGGAAACAGAGCAAACGGAGGGGCTGGCGCTCCAGGCTTTCGTTTTTGAATTCTACGCTTCTTGGCCTTGGGTTGGAAAATGGTTCGATGGCACATCCTCCGTTTTCTCCGTTTGCTCCTGTGAGACTCTTGGATTCTGATTTTTAACAGGAGGTAACAGAGGGAACGGAGGGGCTGGCGCGCCGGGCTATGGCATAAAACCTTTGATTCTTTCGCAAAAGGTTTGAGAATGGATGGCTGGAACATCCTTCGTTTTCTCCGTTTGCTCCTGTGAGACTCTTGGATTCAGATTTTTACAGGAGGTAACAGAGGGAACGGAGGAGCTGGCGCGCCGGGCTTTCGTTTTGAATTCTACGCTTCTTGGCCTTGGATTGGAAAATGGTTCGATGGCACATCCTCCGTTTTCTCCGTTTGCTCCTGTGAGACTCTTGGATTCAGATTTTTGAACCAGAGGAAACAGAGGGGCTGGCTACGGGTTCATCCACCCGATTATCCACAAGAGCGTGGTGCCTCCTTATGGCTGATCGCGTGATAAATCCGTAGCGCTGTTTTCTGTGCCGCCCATGCCCACAGCTCGGCACCTTGTTTTCTCAGCCGAGGAAGGCAGTGAAACATCAGCCAGAACCAATCCCGCAGCGTGCTTGCGGAGCGCATGTATCTCAGGGCATCCAGCGCCCGCTCCGCTTCCGCCGGATTGAGCCGCATGAACTCCCGGCAGTGTTTCAGCGCGATCACAAGGCTCAGCGCGATCTGCACTTCCAGTTTCTGCTTGGAGATCGAAGCCTGATGCACCCGGAAATCCAGCAGCGGCGTGGCGCATCCCACCACGGCGCCTTGCAGCACGAGCCGCCCCCAAAGCCCGTAGTCTTCCGCGTGCCGCTCTTCGGCCAGATATCCACCACAGGCAAGAAACGCGTCTTTCCGGAACATCACCGTGGGATGGACGATGGGGGTTTGGTAACAGAGCCGCAGCAGCGCCAGGCTCTCGCTGCGGACAAACCTCCCGGCAGGTGTCACATAACGCTCCTCCCCGATGATCCGGATATGGGTGTGACATAGGACGGCTTCAGGATTCGCCCGGACAAGCGCCAGTTGCTTCTCGAAACGCTGCGGGTAGGCGATATCGTCCGCATCCATCCGCGCGATCCAGTCCGCACGGGACTCGGCCACGCCGCGGTTGAGCGCCACCACGATCCCCTCATGCTCCTGCCGGATCAGCCGGATCCGCGCGTCCTGATAGCTTTCGATGATCGCCACCGTCCCATCCGTGCTGCCGTCGTCGATGATCAGGAACTCGAAGTTGCGTTCCGTCTGGGCAAGGATGCTATCGATCGCCTCCCGCAGATGGCTCTCGCCGTTCCACACCGGCATGATCACGGAGATTTTTGGAATTTCAGGAACTACGGTCTGTAAGCAGGCAGACAAACGGACAAATCGGCGGGTTGTGTTACCGCGTAAGGATACAATGACTATTTTTGCGGCTGCGCCTGATCAGGCATCAACAGCTCACGCTCCATAGCCATTTGGCAGATGGTATCAGCAAGCTTCATTGAAAAACTCGCGGTGTAATGGTGAAAATCAACATATAGGCATTCCTTCTCATCTTGTTGCAGATCCGCGCACCACAGGAAATTCTCTCCGAGTCCGCCGTTGTCAACTAACTCACGCATCATTGGATAACCTACCGGGTGTAGTTGGTGCATCGAGAACTGTTTATACCACGGAAAGTATTCCAGGTCATAATTGTAGATCGGAACCGGTTGCCAAACGAATATGGGAGTCACTCCTTTTGCTTTGCACACGGATTCTATCAGGCTTTTGTTGCTCAGATATGTTCCGATTGTCTGGGTTGCTTTGTCCGCGTGATCGGTAGCATCCGGAATCGCTGGGGGCTGAAGCCGTGCTTGAATTGAGTTCACCGGTCGCCAAATTGGAAGTTTCGTAAACATTGCGGCGAGCAACTCTTTATTACCCTTCTCGATCTCAAATGCGTCCTTGAATTTCTGCCGATGAGCCGAAGTGTCCTCTGACTGGATGAAATCATTTAATCCATCTACGAAAATGGCGGCATCTGGAGTGTATCCCTTGCTAAGTAGACGCTCCAGCAATATCCGTTCCTGGGTCGAGTAATAGAAGCTCGTCCCAAAATTATACACGCAAACTCTTTTATCAATATGACGGGAAAGAGCGTCTTGAAGCCCGGACGAAACCGTTTCCTCATCAGTAACCCCTGAACCCAGCATTGTGGACCCGCCAAAGACAAACACGGTGTAGTTGTTAGGATCGGGAGGCCATGGACCCTGATTTTTGCTGACTCGAAATCCGACATCGCTGATGTTGACATACCTGCCTTGTAACGGGCCATTCTTGAACATCACATAGTCGTCAAAAACCAATTCATGGCCGTAGCTTTCATTGTAAAGCACGCTGCGATCCTCTGGCTTCCAGCCAGGATAGGCCGCATCTTGCCATTCCTCCGGATGGGCAGCGAAAGGATTCTCTGCTTTCTTCCAATCCACCATGGAATATATAATGTAGAACGCTATGTTGAAGAGTCCGAACAGGATCAACGTATTCAGGATCACAAAGGCGACCGTCTTGTGAATCGAAATGAGCCTCTGGAAAACCTTGTTTCTGGGCGCGCTGGGGATATCGGAATTCAGCATGGTTGGAACTCAGAATAGAGTGTAGATGAACGGCGCGGCCGCAGAGCCACCAAGGATGACAAGCAATCCGAGCAGTAACAGGATTATCACGATAGGCATAAGCCAGTATTTCTTGTGTTGCTTCAGCATCGCGAAAATCTCGCCGAGCAAGCTCGGTGCTTTCTCTTTGCCGTTCTGTTCAAAGTCGTTGTTCATGTGATCAAAATTGTCGGTAATACTGGTTGCTCTCAATGTTTTCCGGGACGGCTTTCCAGTAGGTCGCTGCCGATCGGTCAAAGCCCTTCTGCAAGGGATCACGGCCGAGCATGCGCATGGCAAGGCCGATAGGGGTTAAGACCAGATAGTAGACCAAGCTGAAGATCAGATTTCCTATCACCAAACCCATGCAACAAGCGAGGGAATACCAAACCAAGTAGAACGGCTTCGAAATCTGAGGCAGTAACCAGAAGATAACTCCGGCACTAAGACCGACGCCACCCAACCACAAGGGTAACGCCGTGATCACGTGGGGTTCGCGTAGGAACCCCACGAGCAGAAAAACCAAGGCAATGCACGGAAAGCCGATGATGAGACTCAGCGCGAATTTTTTTCGCTCCTGAATATCTGGCTTCCAGTTTACTTCTGAAAATGGGTTAAGCATGATGTTTGGTTAGTCTAGATCAAAGCTGGCCACATACTTTTCACGTTCCATGGGACTCAGTGCCGACTGCTCTGATTTGTAAAGGATTGAATTCTCCAACACCAGCACGTCCATGTCGCTAGCCCGGAAGCACCGGTAGGCGTCCTCAGGAGTGCATACGATTGGTTCGCCACGAATGTTGAAACTGGTGTTGACGATGACACCGCAGCCGGTTTGAGCCTTGAATTCACGGATCAGGCGATAGTAGCGCCCGTGGCGTTCCTCGTCCACCGTTTGAATACGGGCACTCATGTCTACGTGGGTGACGGCTGGGATTTGTGAGCGCGGGACATTCACACGCTTCCTTAGGTCCGGATCGTTCATTGCGCGCTTTTGCTCTTCGCTGAGTACGAGTCTTTTCTCCTTTCGAACAGGTGCTACAATCAGCATGTAAGGTGATTCTTCCTCCAACTCAAACCATTCGGCAGCGTCTTCCTTAAGTACACATGGCGCGAAGGGACGAAAGGATTCGCGGAACTTGATGCGTAGATTCATCTGAGCTTGCATTTCCGGATTGCGTGGGTCGCCGATGATGCTGCGGGCGCCGAGTGCACGTGGACCAAATTCCATGCGCCCTGCGAACCACCCGACTACCTTGCCCTCTACCATCGCGCGTGCCGTGGCGGATAAAAGCTCCGCCTCGTCCTCGTGATAGGTATGCGGCACATTCTTTTCATTGAGGAATTTCTGGATTTCGTCATTGGAAAACTTCGGACCGAGCCAAGAACCTTTCATGGAATCACGACCTCGCGGATTGCGTGAATTTTCCAATAAATGGTAATGCACGAACTGAGCCGCGCCCAACGCGCCGCCTGCATCCCCTGCGGGAGGGACAATCCAAATGTCTTCGAAAATCTTTTCTCTTAATAGGATGCCATTGGCCACACAGTTCAGCGCGACGCCCCCAGCCAGGCATAGATAACGCTCCCCGGTCAGCTCCTTGACGGTACGAGCCATCCTGAGCACCACATCTTCGGTCACCTTTTGGATTGATGCCGCCAGATCCATTTCCCGCTGCGTTATTTGAGATTCCGCACTGCGGGCGGAACCTCCGAATAAATTCGCAAAAGCATCATTCGTCATCGTCAATCCGGCGCAAAAATCGAAATAGCGCATGTCCATCGCCAGAGACCCGTCGGGCTTGAGGTCAATGAGATGCTCATAAATCAGATCGGCGTACTTCGGTTCGCCGTAGGGAGCCAAACCCATCAGCTTGTATTCACCGCTGTTGACGCGAAAACCGCAGTAATAAGTAAAGGCGCTATAAAGCAG
>JAYTOE010000114.1:0-13400 GCA_043747935.1 Akkermansiaceae bacterium | reverse complement strand
TCGATTTCGGCGAGGTTGATGACGACCTCTTTCTTGTCCGGCAGGATGAGTTTCAGGAATTGCCCCTTCTCCTCGATCAGCGCTCCCGCGAACGTCGTGCCATCCTTCATCTTCACGCTCATCATGCCGTAACCGGGGGCGATTCTATCGTTCGGATCGATTAGCGATTTTAGAATCAGCCAGTCGCTTAGATTTTGCCCAATCTTTCCAAGAGGTGGCCCCACGTCACTCCCCTCGTCGCCGATACTGTGGCAAGCTGTACATTGGGCAGCGAGGTGCTCGTTGAAAATTTTCTCGCCTGCTACTGAGTCACCGCCCCAAGTCGAACGAAGATACGGAATCTTGTCGCGCGAACTAGATATGAGGGTTTTCAACTGTGCTGCTTGAGCCGGTGAAACCGCTTCCTCCAATTCTATAGTAATCTCTGGCCAGTATGGCGGAATCACCATGGGCTTCATGGGATCCGAGCGCAGTGCTTGTTCGACGATCTCGGATAGAAATCGCTTTGCATCGGGATGATCCATGTTGCCTAAAATGGTTATTATCTTCTGTGCCTCGGAAGAATTGAAATGTTCAGGCGTTAAGGCTCGGCGTGCGTATTTGATCACCGCTTGAGGATCGGTTGCGACAAGAAGGAACGCCGCTTGAATCCTTATTTCAGGCGATGCGTCTGCCAACATACCGTGAACAAGGCCTTTGAATACCTCAGGATAATTGGCGTTCAGTCCGGCGAGAGCTCGCAGCCGGATTGCCGCATCGGCTGTTTTATCAAATAGAGTCGTCCTGAGCTCGCCAACGGTGCCGACCATTCCGAGTTTCTCAACCAGCGACGCAGTGGCCTCCGTGATGGATAGATCTGATTTGATCTGCAGTTTAGCCAGAACAGGTATGAGCGCGGATTTCGCGATCTCCTTATCGGCGGATTTCAGCGGATCGAAGCGGCCATCGACGGGATTCAGTTCCGATGCCTCGCTCCATGAGGCAAGTGCTTCGAGGGCGGCGATGCGGAGGGAGGTTTCCACGGATTCATCGGCGGCGTAGTTGGCGAGTCGCGCTGAGGATTCTGCGTTCTCGAGATAGCAGTTCGCGGCGATGGAGCGGCGGGCGGCGGGGATGGTGGCTTTCGGGTTCGTGCGGATCAGATCGGCGAGCGCGGGGTAAGCGGAGGTGATGGCAGGATCGTCGAAGATCGCGTGCGCGGCCTCAGCGACGACTTGCGGATCCTTGTCTTGGAGGAACTGTGCGGCGAACGGGGAGTGGAGGCGGCGCAGCGCGACAACTTCCGCAAGGCGGACTGTCGGGGATTCGTGATCCAGGATTTTTACCGCCAGGCCATCGCCGAATGTCGATAGCGCCAGCGCTCCCGCATGCCTGAGGTAGGCGTCCCGATTGTTGTTTTCCGCGAGCATTTCCAGAAGCGCCTCCTGGATTTGCGTCGAGAAGCAGGTCGGCGATATGAGATGGGATTTCCAAACGAACATGGCCGCATGGAAACGGACGCGGGGGCTTGCATCCTTGATGAGCTCTTTGAGTCCATTGAGCACCAGCGCCCCCGTTTCGGAGGCGTAACGGAGGGCTTGCGCACGGAGTTCGGGATCCTTGCTCTTGGAGAGCTTTTCGAAGAGGGCGGAATCGAAAAGCTTCATTTGCGCCAGCCCCCACAGTGCGTGGATGACCGCGATCTGATCCGATGCCTCCGAGGATGCCGTGCCGATGAGCTCATCCTTCGCCTTTCTCGCCGCCAGCTCCCACTGCGCGTCGAGTCGGATTCGCATGTCGGCGTGGGAGAGGCGTTTTACTAGATCTGCCGTAGGAATTTCTTTGGTGCCCGCTTTCAGAATGACGGCGACTTCCTTGCGGAGTTCCGAACCGGTTTCTTTCGGATCATCGAGTTTCCAGACGGCACCTTTTTCATTGAGCGGATAGCCGCCCGCCCAATCGGCGGAGTAGAGCGCGCCGTCGGGGCCGAAGTCGATGCCGACGTTCATGGGGCCGGAGAGGACGATGTGTTCATCTGTCATCTCGAAGGTCGCGCCCTTGGGCTTCACCTTGAAAGAGCGGAGGTTTCCTTTGGGGAACTCGGTGACGAAAAACGCGTCCACGTATTTCGCGTTGAGTGCGACGCCGGGGTTGTAGGCGAAGCCGGAGGGGCCGTCGGTGTAGTTGCCGCTGGTGGGGGTGATGTAGGCGGGCTGGTGCTCGCCTGTGGGTTCCCAGATGCTTTCCGCCATCCACGGGTTGTAGGCGGATCCACGGTATTGGTAGTAGTTCCGCCAGCCGGTATCGGAGCCTTCGGTGATGTGGACGAAAC
Organism: Akkermansiaceae bacterium; assembly: GCA_043747935.1. Taxonomy (GTDB): domain Bacteria; phylum Verrucomicrobiota; class Verrucomicrobiia; order Verrucomicrobiales; family Akkermansiaceae; genus Luteolibacter. Next base: position 11,089 of record JAYTOE010000114.1, on the reverse strand, counting down.
GCTCGCGCTCGCCCTTGAAATCGGCGTCGTTGTCCACGGAGAAAAGGTTGCCGTATTTGTCGAAGGCGATTTCCTGCGGGTTGCGAAGACCGCGCGCGAAAATCTCAAAGCCGCTGCCGTCCGGGTTGCAGCGCAGCACGGCGCCTTCGTGGGGCGCGTAATGTTTTTTGCCGTCCTTGCCGGTGACCTCGGTGTCGAAGCCCTCCGCGAAGACATTCGATGTGTCGTAAACCCCATCGCCGTCCTTGTCGGTGATGCGGATGATCTTTTCGGAAATGGCGGTGAGATCTTTTACGTCGATCTTCCCGTCCTTGTTATGATCCTTGAGGGACGTGCCCTTGAAAGAGTTTTTCCCGTCGAGCTGCTGTTGGAAAAACGCCCGCTTGTCCTCGATGGAGGTGTGGGAAACATCGCGCGGCACCCAGCCGAATTTCACGAACTCGCGGATGTCGAGATCCGCCTCCTTGCGGCGGACTGTTTCTGTGACGTAGATCGTGCCGTCCACATCCATCGAGACGGAAACCGGGTTTTTCAGAAGCGGCTGCTCGGCGATGAGGGTGCGCTCAAGGCCGTTGGCGGCGGGAAAGGACTCGGCTTGGAGAAATGCTGAAACGCTGAGAAGCTGAAACGCTGAAAGGGTGAGGGTCGCGCGCATGAATTTGAGTTCATGCGGGAATCCCGGAAAAGCAAGGCTCACTCCACCTCGACGCCGATGGCCTTGCCCATTTCCGCGGCGACGAAGGCGTTGCCGGCTGGGTTCAGGTGGACGCCGTCGCCGGTGAGGATGCCCTTCGGGAGGTTGTCCGGGTTGTTGGCTTTCAGGTGGTCGATGAAGGCCTTGCGGAGATCGCACAATTGACTGCCGGTGTCGGCGGCGAGCTTGCGGCTGACTGCGCTGTATTCCTCAAGCATCGCGTCACGCTCGTTGCTGCCGTCGTTTTTCTCCCCGATGACTGAGGGTGTGCAGAGGATCACGCGCGCGCCGGCGGCGTTGACCTTCGCGATGATGTCCGTGAGGCCGGATTCGAAGGCTTCTTTGGTGGTGCCGCCGCCGAGGAGTTTGCCCTCCTTGTCCATCTTCCAATGCCAGACATCGTTAATGCCGATGTAGATGAAAACGATTGTCGGCTTTTTCGCGATCACATCATTTTCCAGTCGCGCCTGGAGGTTCGGCACCTTGTTGCCGCTGATGCCCGCGCCGAAGGTCTCGATCCCGAGGTCGGGGTTCGCGGCCTTGATGGCTGCGGTGAGCAGCGTGACGTAGCCCTGGGGATTCACACCGGCCTGGGTGATGGAATCCCCGAGGAAAACGATGCGGTCGCCTTTTTTAAGTGCCTGGGGCGCTTCCTCCGCGCGGGTGGCGGTGGAAACGGCGAATAATGCGGCGAGTGCGATGGATAGGATTTTCATGGTCGTGGAATCATCTCTATCCCGCGGAACCCGAAGCTTCCAGCGGCAATTTGGGACGGTTCTCAATAAGCCTTCTCGATCTTGATGCCTTTCTGCGGAGCTTGGCGGCGCTGCTCGTTCCAACTGCCGTTGTTCAATTTCTGGATGTCGTTGTTTTGGAACTGGAGGTTGCCCTTGTAGTCCACATCTCCCTTGAATTGCTGTAGCTCTTGCTGCGGTGGAGCGACGGGGGCGTTTTCCGGTGTGCCGAGCCAGTCGCTGCCGCGGAAGAATGCATACCTTGAGTCGCCTTCGCGGGCGATGACCGTGGCCTTGCCGCGCACGTTGTCTGCGATGAAGAGGCCGCGCTGGTCGGTCTCGCCGGAGCGGAACTCGCTGTCGGCGCTGCCGATCGCTTTCACGTGGACTTCGGGACGGTAGCCGCCTTTCGCGGTGTCGAGCACGTTGGCGCGGACTCGTCCGCTGGCGGCGTCTTCCTGCACCTCGATTTTCAGGGGCGTGATGAGCACCATCGCGCTGGCGAAGAGGTCGTCGCCGCGGCAGATGACGAGGTATGCGGCCTCGTCCTTGAGGGCGAGCGGGATGGCGCGTTCCTTCTCCACGTAGTCCTTGCCGTCGCCGAGAGCGATGGTCTGCTCGGACTCCGGCTCGATGCCCGCGAGCTGCACGCTGGTGATGGCGCTGAGGTTTTTCTGCTGTAGATAAAGCTTCATCAGATCGACGCGATAGACCTGCACGAAGGCTTCCTTGATGTTGCGGTATTTCAAGTTCAGGGAAACGGGCTTGCCGGGTTTCACCACCGTCACCTCGTCCATGGAGATGGATTTTTTCTCGAAGTAGGCGATGGCCTCCGCCGCATCCGGGTAGAGGATTTTCACCTTCTCATACCATGTGATCGCATCCGCGGGTTTGCTTTCCGCGTGGTAGATCTGGCCGAGGATGTAGCGGGCGAAGTCCCTGTCCTTACTTTCGCCGTCGGCCACCACGCGCGCGGCGGCGAGCGCCTCGCCGTACTGGTTTTGCCAGAACAGGCCGAGCGCGGCCATGTATTGGAATCCGGGTGTGAAGGTGCTGTCCGGGTGGGTCTTGGCGAACTCGTTGCTGAGCCGCACGACCAGCGGATAATTCTTGAGGTCGAGCATCGCGTTGCAAAGACTGAAGCCCGCATCGTCGGCCAGTGGATCGGTGGGATAGAGGGCGAGGAAGGAGCCTAACAGATCCGCCGTGCGCTGGAGCATGGCGACCTTTTCCGGCTGCACGCCGTCCTCCTTCGGCAGCTCGTGGGCGAGCGGGGCTTTCTCGTAGAGGAGCTGGGAGAAGACGAAATAGGCGGAGGTGACCTCGGCGGTGTCCGGGTATTCGCGCCACACGCGTTCCTGGAAATCAATGGAGCCGAGGAAGCGCCCCTCATCCTCAAGCACGACGCTGATGTTGGCGTCGTTGGTAAAACTCGCGCTAATGACGGCGCGATAGACGAGCCATGCGCGTTCGTGTTCGTTGATGTCCTGATAGGCCTTGCCGACGATGAGGATTTTGTCGAAGGGGATTTCCAAAGTCGGAAAACGTTCGCGCAGGATCTCGAACATCTCGACGATCTTGCGGGCGTCGTAATGCTCCGGCATGGTGTGGATCCAGAGCAACATGCGAGCGAGTTCGCTTTCGTTGTATTTCGGGTTCTCCTTGAAAACGGTGCCGAGGTATTCGAGCGCCTTCGCGTGATCTCCGTCGTTGAAGTGGAGTTCGCCGAGGGTAAAGCGTTCGACGATATTCATTTCGTACGGGTCGGGGGATTTCTCGCCGGTGGCCAGCACAGTGATCTCGGTGGTTACGCCGACTGACATGAAAGCCGGGTTCCCAATCTCGCGGATTACGGGGGGAAGGATGCGGAATTTTCCGGGGACGTAACCCGTCAGTTCATACCTGATGATCGGGCAGTAGTCCTTGTAATAGATGCGGAAAAAACCATCGTGAATCTCGGCGCGGAGGTCGTTGTTGAGCGAGCCATCGACCAAGCGGGTGCCGGCGGGTAACGGGATATCTATCGCATACCAACGGTTCTCTGAACTTTCTCCTGTGGTGTCGATGATCAAGTGCATGCGCTGGCCGTTCTCCAGGTTCTTCACCGGCGAAGAACTGGAGGCATTGATCGGCTTGCCGCGGTATTCGAGCGCTGCGTGCAGGTGGCGGATGCGGTTGATTCTGGGGCGGATATCGCTCGCCTTGGTGTCAGGGGAAAAGCCGGACAGGTCGGCGGCATAGGTGTAGGTGCCGCGTCCGCGCGCCTTGAACTCGACGAGGTTTTTCCCGGGCTTGATCGCATCGGCGGGAACTTCTAACAGGTTCAGGCCGCTGGCGCCTTCGGATTTCACCACGCCGATTTCCTTGCCGTTCACTTGGACGGTGATTTCGAGGTCGGTGTCCTGTTCCTTGCCGAGGCCGTACCATGTGGAAAGCGCCGCGACCGCCACCCCGCGCGCACGGCCGGAGTGGTAGCCGAAGCAGCCGTGGAAACGTAGCAGGGATTCCGCCGCTTCTTTCGAGCGGGGCGAGTCCGGCTTCGACTCAGCGAGCGCGAGCAGCACCATCGCGGTGGTTTCCGGAATGTCGTTGAGCCATGCCGCCTTGTAGCCGGATTCCCAGATCACCGGCTGATCGAGATCGGCTTTCGCCTTGGTTTCGAGGATGCCCGCGAGTTCCACGGCGATTTCCTTGCGGTCGAGGTTGTAAAACGCGCGGGTCAGCAATGCGAGGGTGGCGGAGCCGAGGGTGTTGCGGTCGCGGTAGAGGCGGTTGCAGGCGGCGAAATCCGCTTGCTTGTCGGTGGAGAGGGCGTGTAGGACGATGGCCTTACTGTCGCTGTCGTTCGCTTCAAAGCCCTTGAGCTGGTTGAGCAGGAACTCGGCCGCTTTGTCGAGCGTGGCACCGTTCACCTCGATTCCCGCTTTCCTCGCCTCGACCAATGCCCAGAAAGCGCGTGCGGTGGTGGGTTCGCTGGTGATGCCGCTGTTCCAGCTTCCGTTTTCCGCCTGGCTGGAAACAAGCTCCGCAACCAGAGTCCGCGCCTGCTCGGCGAGGCGGTGCCGGTAGATCTCGTCCACCGGGTCCCTGTTCGCATAGGCAAGGGCGGTGGCGGTGGCGAGCAGGTCGTTGGACGGATGCCCGCCCCAGATCGGCGGCATGATGCGGGCGTATTCAGTGAACGGCCCGTAGTTTTGCAACGCCATGTCCAGCACCGCATTTTTCACCTCCGGGCCGACGGAGATGGTCATCCAGTTGGATGAGTATTCGCGGCCTTCCGGGAGGGTGAGGATGGCTGCGATATCCGCGTTCGCGGAGCCTCCGGCGTGGGCGGCGTAAGGAATGCCCCACGGCTGGACCGGGACATCCAGGACGAGGCTGTCTTTCTGTTCCCCGGCGCTGCCACCCAGCTCGAAGGTGAGGTTCAGGAGCTTCGGGATCACGAACGCATCGAAGGCGACTTCCACTCCGCCTTTGGCTTTCACCTCCACGGATTTCTCGCGGGTGACGAGAACCTTGTCCGGGTTTTTCGGATCGTAAATTTTCAGGGTGAGGGGAGCCTGACCGGCGAAGTCGGTGAGGTTGTGCACCCGTCCGACGACCCTGATCTCATCGCCCTCGCGCAGGAAAGATGGGGTCTTCAGCTCCACGAAAAAATCCTTGCGGGTGAGCGTGGTGGCGGTCGCCTCGCCGACGAGCGTTTCCAACGAGCAGCCGCGTGCGGTCAAGCGCCATGCGGTGGTGGTTTCGGGCATCTTGATCGTGGCCACGGCCTTTCCGTCCGCGCCGGTGATTACGGATGGCAGCCAGCGACCTTCGCCGAGCACCTCACGGCGGGGTTGCTCCGCTTTCATCATGGCGCCGGACTGCGTCAAATCCGCTTGGAGCCGCGACTTTTCGATGAAGCCATCAAGCGGCACCACAGGCGCGGGCGCATTCATCTCCCTACGGGCCCTCATATCGTCACGATCCCCGCGGACATCCATTCCGCCAACGGCGGACCCCAAAGGCCGAGCGAACGCTTGCTCCATCTCCTTCTTCGCCTCGTCGAGAAGCTGCACCTCATTATCCGCCCGAGCGAGGCGGTCTTTCTCATCCGTCAGCGCCTTGGCGACCGGGCGGGTGGCTCCATCGTAGCGGAAGCCGCAGGTCGCGCCGGTGTGGAACTCCGCGAAACGGCGGGCGTCCTTCTGGAAAAAATCGAGGATGGGTTCGAGCGTGTCGGGCACGACCGCGAACAGCGCCTCATTCACCAGCGCGAGGCTCAGCTCCGCCTCGACCGGTTTCCCGACCTGATCCGTCACGCTGATCTCGAACTTGCCCTCCTCGCCGGGGAGGAAGGTTTCCTTGAGCGGCTTCAGCGTCACCTTGAGTTCGCGCTCCACGGAAAATTCCTTGGAAGCGATGCGGAGATCGCGGCCATCGATCGCGGCGGCGGCGAGGCGGAAGTTGGGGAAAAGGTCGTGGCCCACGCCGAAGGAGAGGTCGTTGTGATCCCGTTTCAGATCGACAATCTGGTAACGCAGGATCGTCTCGCCCTCGTAGGTGAGCAGGGCCAGTCCTTTTTCCAGTCGCGAGTGGAGGCGGACTTTCGCGTCCTCGCCGACTTTCAACGTCGCGTTGTTCGCGAAGATGCGGAGCTTGTTCGCGTCCTTATCATCCGAGACCTCGACTCCGGTTTCCGCAACGATAGACTGGCCGAAGCGATCCGTTCCTGTGACCCGCAGCCGGTAATCGCCGCCCTTTTCGAGCTTGAGCGGAACACGCACCTTGCCGGTTGCGGCATCGGTCGTGGCCTCGATTTCGGATTCCAAAACCTCGGCAGCCGGCGCGCAATCGGCCTGCGGCCATGGCAGCAAGGTGAGGATGCGGCTGGTCTTGGTGGCCTCCATACGCAGGACGGCGACCTTGAGGGCAACGCCGAGCGGCTTGCCATCGGCTCCCATGGTTGTCAGGTCGAGGTCGAGAGGCTCGCCCGCAATGACCACGGGCTGGCTCGTTTTCGCGACGATGGAAAAGCCCAGCCGCGCCAGTGTCACCGACTCGGTGACAGTGACATTTTCCCCATCGAGGGATGCAATGAAAGCGAGTTGGCTGCCGGGAGCCATCGCGGTGGTGTCGAAGCTGAAAGTCGCCTTGCCGTCCTCATCGGTGGTGATGCGTTCGATGCGGCGGTCGGGGAGCGTGACGCGCAGCACGCGGCCCGCGAGCGGCTCGCCCCAGTAGTATTCGGCCTGGAGCGTGGCCTCGATCTTTTCGCCGCGGAACCAGACACGGCGCGGGAAATCCATCGCGAGCTTGATCTTCTCCAGCTTGAACTCGCGCACCTCGAACGTGCCCTGGAAGCTGAGCGATTCGCCGTTCACGGCAGTCATCGTGTAGGCGCCGATCGCCGCCTGTTTGGGGAGAGCGAGGGTAGCATCGAAGGTGCCGAATTTGCTGAGTTTCACCGGCTCCACGGAAATGAGACGGCCCTGCGGATCGTTCACCCGGATTCTGAAGTTGGAGTTCTTGGGAACGGCATACGAGCCGTCCTTCACATCACGCAGGATGCCGCGCATGGAAACGGTTTCCCCCGGCAGGTAGGCGGGTCGGTCGGTGTAGAGGTAGCCCTTCGCCTTGAGGCCGGAGGAGAGCTGCAGCCCGGCGAGCGGCAGGTTGAAAGCGGCTGCGTGGTTGGTGCGCAACGCGAACACGCGGACATCGCCGAGATCTTTAAGCGCATCCAGCGAGGTCTTGAAAACGCCATCGGCCCCGGTCTTGCCGGTTGCAGCGACGGCGGTGCCGTTGCTGACCAGCAGCTCGACATCCTTCGCGGGTTCTCCGGTGCGCATGTCCTGGACAAACGCGAGCACCTCGCGGCGGCTGGCTTTCACCACCACCTCCAGATCGGAACGCAGCACGAGCACCGTGGACTCCCACTCGTCGTCGCCGATGGTGACGACATAAGCCCCGGCCTCCGCGCCCTCGAAAGGGATCTCGACGTCTTGTTCGGTCGGCTTGTATTTCGCAAAGCCCTCGGGCTTGAGCTTCCATGTCTTGTCCGGCTGGATCAGGGAAACATCGAGCCCCTCGACGCCGGTGATGCCGTGCATTTTCCGGAAGTAAGCCTGGAGGTCGATCTTGTAGAGGCGCACCTCGCATTCCTCGATGTTGCGGAGCTTGAGGTGGACGGATGCTTTCTCATCGGTGCGGAAAACGCGATCTGCGGAAAGCTGGAGTGCCTTTTGGGTCAGGCGGTTGATGGCGACCTGCGCCTCGCCGTCGCCGCGTTCGTTCGCGAGTTTCTGATAGAGTTTCAGCGCCCTTTCGAAGTCGCCGAGCTTGTCCTCAAGGATGTAGCCGCTCTTGAGCATGGCGGCGCGGGCTTCGGCGCTTTCGGGATACTTGCTGACCAGCTTCGCCCATTCCTCGATGGCTTTTGTGTAGCTCCCGGCGATCTTTTCCTTATCGCCTTTCGCTTCGGCAAGTTCGAGCGCCTCGGCTTCGTGGAGTGCCCCGAAAAGGTAGAGGATGCGGGGCGCGCGCTCGTCGAGCGGATGGGCGCGGAGGAAGTCGTTGAAACGCTCCATGGCGAGCTTTTCCTGTTTCCCGGTGAGGGCATCGAGTCCCATCTGGAACTTAGCGTTGATGATCGCATTCTGGCTCTCCGACCACTCCGGGCCGTTCGGGTAATCCTTCACGTAGGTTTCCCAGGTGGCGATCGCCTCCTCCTGTTTTTTCTGGCTTGCGAGGATCTGCCCGATGCGGAAAAGGGCGCGCATCTTCAGGTTGGCCAGGTGTGTGGCGGGAGCGGCGCGCAGTTCTTCCTCGATGGCGGTGGCGGCCTCGCCCTCCGGAATGCTGAAGCCTTTGGTTTCCATGAAATCCCGGTATGCGACGATGGCGTCATCCGCACGGCCGGCGTTTTGCAGCGCCTCGGCGATCATCCATGCGGCACGCACCGCACGGCTGCCGACGGGCTGGGCGGCGATGTATTCGCGGCAAGCCTTGATCGCCTGATCGAGGTCGCCGTTGGAAAGCGCGAACAATTGCACGTCGGTCGTGGGAAGGCCGCCGGTGTTGCCGATGAAAGCACCGGTGTTGGAATGAATTTGCAACGGGGTGTTTTGCCCCACCACGGCACGCTGCTGCATTTCCGGCGTCTGTGAAAAAAAGCTTTGCACCGTGAGCCAGCGGATTTCCGCAGGGAGTTTCTTGCCCTCTTCCGTGGCGAGTTCTGTGGCAAGAGCCGTGAGTTCCTCTACCGGAGCGCTGATCATTTTTAGGAGATCCTCCAACTCCATGCGGGCAGCGGATGGATTGCCGGATTGGAGGAAGGCCTCCGCCAGCCGGAACCTGGCCATCGCCACATGCTTCCCGGCAGGCGGTGGATTCACCATAGGCAGCCTCTCGGAGCCGGAACCGGCGGCTCCCGTCCATTTCGGATCGTATTCCGTCAGGTATGCCTGGTAGTCCTGGATCGCGGTTCCGGGATCGTTCGCCTGCTGGATGGCGCGTGCCTTGCGGAACACGATGCCGTCGCGGAAGTCGCGCGGCAGCTCAATGGCGAGCGCCTTGGTGTAGAGCGAGTAGGCTTTACGGAAATCCGGCTGCGGCGCATCGGGGACATCCGGGTCGGGCTTGGCCTCGAGTTTCTCCGCGAACCGCAGGATCTCGCCGACCAATGCCTGCTTGCGCTCCGCCGCGAGGATGCGGGCGGACTCCGCCTCGTAGATCGCCGCCGCTTCCGCGAATTTCTTCAGCTCGACCAATGCCTGCGCCTTCAGGAAAACCGCCTTAAAACGCAAATCCGATTCCGGGAAATCCGCGATCAGCTTATCGGCGGCACTCACTGCATCCTCGTATTTCTTGGTTTGGAAAAGTGCGGTTGCCTTGAGGAAGAGCGCCTGATCCGCCTTCTCATCCTTTCCGGCAACGGCTTTGTCGGCGAGCTCGATGGCCTTGCCGAACTGGAGGCTCCGCATCTCCGCCTGGATCAGCGGGAGGGAAGAAGGGGCGGCATCCGCGCGGATTCCCGCGAGGGCGAGCGTGAACAGACAGATGATGAGCGGTTTCATGAGTTTTTTTATTTCGGGACAATGGTGCTGAGTGACGGCGGGACGATCCGCCCCTTTCGTTACGACACACGGAGAGACGAATCCTTGGAACATTTGCAAAATTCGTCCCTCCAAATCCGTTCGAACCTGCCGTGCCCACCCGCGATGGGTCAACGCAATCCTTCCGGTTTACACCGAATTTACACATCCGGCATCCAACCTTCGGATCACCGGGACTCTTGCAACCTGCGTACAATTTCGCCGCGCCGCGAACCGAAAATATCCCCCCCTCAACGCGGACAGCATTCAGTCCTGCGCACGGCGGCACAAAGCTACCGCAAGAGCCAGCCTCAAGCGTGAACAAAAACAACGCGCACCGGAAGATGCGCGTTGTGTGGATATGTCCGGATCGCAGGGAGAAGCCCGGCGAATTCGGGATACTAGTAGGATGCGGGAGCGGGAGTAACTTGGATCTCGCCGCTTTGGATCTTCTGGGCCATGCCCACCCCGTAGAGGATGTTGCCGATGATCGAGATGACCAAGCAAGCGGTCCAGATCAACATGATTTTCTTAAGTCCCAGGGTGCTGGATTTCATCCAGCCCCAGATGAAGGTCCAGAGGCCGCAAAAAATCCCGAGGATGCCGAGCAGCGGCTTTTCGTTCTGGAACATTTTGATGAGAACCATGATCAAGCAAACGAGCGATCCGATTCCCCCCACAGCGAGCATAGCGAGTCCAATAGCAAACATAATAGTAGTTGATTGTGTTGTTGAAGATGCTGCGGGAAAACCATTTTCCTCAGCGCTCCTTTCATTACAAAATTCAGATCCAACGGGTCAAGCTATAGATTGCCAAACCGCAGCAGACCCAAACGGGCCAGTGTGTCCTTCGCTCGAAACGACTGAGGCGCTCCGCGAAACGGGATCGCCATGGCTGCGGCAGCGCGATGCCGATGCCCACGACCGCCCAGAACACCGCGAACACCGGACCGAACGGATTCATGCGCCAGACCTCGGGGAAATCCCACCGCAGCAAGGCGAGGCAAGAGCGGGTCATCCCACATCCCGGACACGGCAAGCCGGTCACCTGTAGGAAAGGGCAGGGCATGAGATTCCACCCGAGACCCGCGATGATAAAAAACAACAATCCGCCGCCCAACATAGCCACCCCCAGCCGCCGCTCACGCACCAGATAAGCCGCGAGCTCCCAACGGCCGCCTGATCGCCCTGATTCTTCAGTTCCGTTATCTTTTGGTACTAGGTGCTTCATCTCAACATTTTTTCCAGCTTTGCCAGCGCTATTTGGCTGCTTGCGTCTTTCTGAAAGGTTCCGAGGAGTCTGCTCAGGCCTGCCGTATGCCCCATCGAGAGGCGTCCCGCAAGCCAGCGGTTTCCCACTGAAGTGTGTTTGCGGATAAGAACCGCCACCAGCACCTTCTGCGGACAGGGCAAACGCATCTAAATTTCTTATTCCCTGATAATAAACTTGTACTTTGTAATTACATCCCGACGATTCGCGGATGGCCACACCGCAAGAACCTGAAGAAACAAACCCCGCTCCGCTTCCATCCATCATCCTTATCCTCCGGGAGGTGGAAGATCCAAGGGTCGAACGCACCCGCA
>JAYTOE010000113.1:0-41486 GCA_043747935.1 Akkermansiaceae bacterium | reverse complement strand
TCACCCGATTTCTCGAAGTACGACGTCGTAGTCAGCAACTTCGGCTTCGGCGCGGCGGACTGGCCGGAGGCTACGCGGCTGAAATTCGAAACCTACATGAAGGAGGGAGGCGGACTCGTCGCCGTCCACGCCGCGAACAACAGCTGGGGCGGCTGGGTGGAATTCAACAAGATGATCGGCCTCGGCGGCTGGGGCGGACGCAACGAGAAATCCGGCCCGTATGTGTATTACGACGCCGAAGGCATGATCGTCCGCGACGATGGTCCGGGGAAATGCGGCGGCCACGGCCCGCAGGGCGAGTTCCTCATCACCATGCGTGACAAGACCCACCCGATCACCAAAGGCCTGCCCGATTTCTGGATGCACAACAAGGACGAGTGCTATTCCACCCTGCGCGGCCCGGCGGAAAACATGACCATCCTCGCCACCGCCGCGGACACGCCCGAGCTCCAGAAAGCGGGCCGCAACGAGCCCATGCTGATGGTGGTCGATTACGGAAAAGGCCGTGTTTTCAACACCACCCTCGGCCACGATACCGAGGCCTTTGAGGGGGTCGGCTTCATCACCACCTTCCTGCGCGGCTCCGAGTGGGCGGCCACCGGAAAGGTCACACAGCCCATTCCCAAGGATTTCCCTGCCGCCGAAAAGTCCACGTCGCGGGGCTTCCAATCCAGGAAACTGGGACAATAACCATGAAGCCTATCCTCCTCCTCCTGCTGCTCGCCATCTCCCCCCTCCACGCGGATTGGCAGAACCTCTGGCCCGGTGAAGCTCCGGGCGCGAAGCGACCTCCCGCCGGAACCGAAACCGTCAAGGATGGCGGCAGAATCACCGGCGTGGAAGTTCCGCAGTATTTCCTCTACCAGCCGGAGTTAGGAAAATCTAACGGAGCCGCAGTCGTCATTCTGCCCGGCGGCGGATACTCGATCCTCGCGTCGGACCACGAGGGCGACCAATATGCGAAGTGGCTCACTCAGCGAGGCTTCACCGCCATCGTCGTGAAATACCGCGTCGGCGCCGGCCTCGGATACCAATACCCCGTCCCCTTCCTCGATGCCCGCCGCGCAATCCGCAGCGTCCGCTCGAAGGCGGCGGAATGGGGCGTCAAACCCGATCGCATCGGCGTGATGGGTTCATCCGCAGGCGGCCACCTAGCCTCGCTTTGCGCCACCCGTTTCAAGGACGCTTTCAAGGAGGAAACCGGCGACGAAATCGACAAACTCTCCGCCCGCCCGGATTTCGCGATCCTCTGCTATCCGGTCATCAGCATGGACGCCGCCCACGCCCATGGTGGCTCAAGGACGAACCTGGGCGGTGCCGAGGCCACGCCGGAACTCCTCGCCACGCTCTCCACGGAAAAGGCCGTTTCCGCCGAGACCCCGCCGACATTCCTCCTCACCACCTCTGATGACGGGGTCGATTGCCGCAATAGCCTACTGTTCGCTGCCGCTTGCAAGGCCCACAAGGTTCCCGTAACCCTCCACATGTTCGAAAAAGGAGGACACGGATACGGGCTCAACGGGAAAGGCTCCTTGGCGGGCTGGCCTGATCTGCTCGATGGCTGGCTCAATGAACGTTTCAAATGACCCGGTTTCCGAAGCGGCTTGCCATCGGGCCGATTCCCCCTTTTTCTAGCTAGATCGTATGCAAGTTCCTGAGCCAATCGTTTGCAAACCCACCCCTTGGTTCGCCCTCCGGGCGTTCGCTATGCTCGCAATGTTCAGCGTTTTCTCGGTGCTATTCTACATCGATGGCACCACCGGATACCGGAAGAAGAACCTGGAATACCACCTCCACTCCGCGTTCCAGAAAGCCGGGAGCGAGTTTACGAGGATGAAATCCGAGGGCGATCTCACGCCGGAGTCCTGGAAGGAATTCGCCTCGAAGCAGACGGTCGCCCTCCCATCCGACCTTTCCCTGCTGCCCGTGGGAGCCGAAATCCCGATGCCGTGGCCCGATGCTCTCACCGATTTTGAGCGGATGAAGCCCGGCCAACCGCATATTCTGTGGCAGCAGTATTCCGGCGAAACCCGGATGGCCGAGAAGGTGGAGAAGAAGCCCTTCGACGCAGGGAAAATCGGCGAACAGATCATCGTTTTCTACGTCTGCCTCTCGCTCGCCCTCCTCAACCTGTTTTTCCTGATCCGCACCATGCGCCGCAGCATCCGCGCCGACGCCGACACCCTCACCACGGCCAACGGAAAAACGATAGCCTACGCGGACATGAAAACCCTCGATCTGCGGAAATGGGACACCAAGGGAATCGCTGTCATCGATTATGAAGCGACATCCGGCGGCGGACGCACAAAGATCGACGGCCTGACCTACGGCGGCTTCAAGCAGGAAAACGGCGAACCCGCAGAGAAGCTCATGGCCATGATCCGCGCGAATTTCTCCGGGGAAATCATCGAATACGCCCTGGTCGAACCGGGGGGCGATACAGGACAGGCTTCGGGGGACGCGTAGAATCTTCACCGACGAGCGCTTTTTTCCTTTGGGATTTTTTCGTTGTTGCCATGCTGGCCGCGCAAGCGGTAACCGTTTCCAACACCAACAACACAAACACTCCAAATGTCAGACAAATCGATCGAAGAACGCGTAAAAGATATTATCGTGGATCAACTCGGCGTCAGCGCCGACCAGGTCACATCGGAAGCCAAATTTGTCGAAGACCTCGGCGCGGACTCCCTCGACACCGTCGAGCTGGTCATGGCTCTTGAGGAAGAATTCGATGTGGAGGTTCCGGATGATGAGGCCGAGAAGCTGCAAGCGGTCAAGGACGTCGTGTCTTTCATCACCAGCAAGAAGGGCTGATCACGAATCCATTCATTCTCCCGAAAAGGGTGGGCACCGCAAGGTTCCCGCCCTTTTCTTTGCTTTCTTGCCGAATCCAGCACACAGTCCAGCACGGCGCAGGCGCTAAGCGTTAGGCTGTAAATTTAGAGTTTAGAATTTAAAGTTTAAGATTTTCCAGCATGCCCTCCCAAGACGACATCCAATACGCCATGGAGATGACCCGTGTCCTCCACGAGCCGGATCACCGCATCCAGACCTTTGGCGAAACCCGCTTCGAGTTCCAGCTTCTCAGCGAACCGATGGATCAGGTGGGGAAAGTCCGCATCCGCACCGGTGAGGTGGAAGCCATGAAGCCGCGCATCCTTCGCCCGGAACCTTACCGCGACATCGAACTGGAGGGCTTCGATGAAAACGCCCGCGCCCGGCTCGACGAGATGGTCTCCAGGCTCAAGTCCGAGGGGAAAGATCTCGCCTTCCTCCAATACGGCTTCCGCTTCAAGCGCGGCGCGGTGAACGAGGAACTTGTCCACGACTCCATCGAGTCCGTCCGCGCCCGTGTCCTTGAGGATATTCGCCGCAGCGGTAACCCTTCGCGAGCCATCATCGAGGGCGTCGATGACACTTGGGAGATCTCCATCCTCAAATTTTCCTTCGAGATGATCCTCCGCTCCCATGAGATCAATGCCTTCGACTTCAAGAGGAAGGGTTTGATCTGATCGGCGTGGCACGCTATTTCTAACGGCATGAGGTTCTGGATCATCATCAAGGTCATTGCCGGCCTTGCCGTTGCAGGTGTAGTCACCTTCACAGGCATGCTCGCCTACCATGTCACCGTGGCTCCTCTCGGTGGGATTTACGAGAAGATCATCCCCGAGGCAGGCACTGTGCTCCGGGTCGAAAAAGAGGAGGATTTCGCGAAACTCCTCGACTCCGCCGAGATGCCGGATTTCGAACCCGGCGACCGAGCTTTCCAGAAAGCCCACGAACTCATCGCCGTGGGAAAAGTCGCCCAAGGACGCGAAAAGCTGATGGCAATCATTAACGTTTTCCCCTCCTCACCGGCCGCCCCGACCGCCCGCCGCATCGTTGGCGAGATGAACCTCGACGAGATCCTTTCCAGCGGTTTCATCCAGGGGAAATCCAACTACGAGGTGAAGCGCGGCGACTCCTACTTTGCGATCGCGAGCAGCAACGAAACCTCGATGGACATGCTGATGCATCTCAACGGCATGATGGAGTTGAAAAACCTCCAGCCCGGCGATGACCTGCAGATCCTCCCGCTCAAATTCCGCCTCCTCATCGAACCCCAGCGCAAGGCCGTTTCCCTCTGGGACGGTGCCAGGTTCATCTGCGAGTATCCCATCCTCAAATCGGGCGGAACGGCACCGAAAAGCGGCAAGACCCTCATCGACTCACGCCGCTCCACCATCGACGGTCGCGCCGTCCAAGCAACCGCGAAGGATTACCGCGCCACCTCGAAGTCCCTTCAGCTAAAGAACCCGCCGCTCCAAATCCTGCCCTTCGATGGGAACGACGAATCCTCGCCCCCGGGTATTTTCCTCAGCGAAGCCGACATCGAGGAACTATTCCTCCTCACTCGCACCGGCAACGAGGTCGAGATCCGCAACCCCACGAAATGACCGCCGTTTTCTAATTCCCCTCCCCGCCCGTTTCCCCTTATTCTCCATGAAACCAGTCTCTTTCTTAGGGTTTAAAATTTAGAACTTAAAAATTTCCACCACCCATGCAACTCCTAGAATTCGAAAAGCCCGCTGCGGAACTTGAGAAAGAGATCGAAAAGCTGCGTGCCAAATCCGCCGCGCAGAACCTCGACTTGTCCGAGGAAATCGCGACCATGGAACGCAAGCTCGCGGAGACCCGCGCCGCCATCTACGAAAACCTCACCCCGTGGCAGCGCGTCCAGATCGCCCGCCACACCCAGCGCCCGTTCATGCTCGATTACGTCTCCCTGGCATTCCACGACTTCACCGAGCTCCACGGCGACCGCCACATCGGGGACGACGCCTCGATGCCCGGCGGCTTCGCGATGCTGGGCGAGCGGAAATGCGTGGTGCTCGGCCACCAGAAAGGCCGCGACACCAAAGAGAACCTCAAGCGCAACTTCGGCTCCGCCCACCCCGAGGGCTACCGCAAGTCCCTCCGCCTGATGCGCCTTGCGGAAAAATTCTCCATGCCCGTCATCGCCCTGATCGACACGCCCGGAGCCTTCCCCGGCATCGGTGCGGAAGAGCGCAACATCGCCGAGGCCATCGCCTTCAACCTCCGCGAAATGATGCTCCTAAAAACCCCAGTCGTCGCCGTCGTCATCGGCGAGGGCGGCTCCGGCGGTGCGCTCGGCATCGGCGTCGCCGACCGCGTGATCATGATGGAGAACGCCTACTACTCCGTAATCTCTCCCGAGGGCTGCGCCGCCATCCTTTGGAAGCACCGCAAGCACGCCCCCGAAGCCGCCGAGGCCATGAAACTCGTCGCCCCCGACCTGATGAAACTCAAGCTCATCGACGACGTGATCCCGGAACCCATCGGCGGAGCCCACCACGACCACCACGCAACGGCCCACTCTTTCCGCGAAGTGATCTCGAAACACCTCGACCACCTCTGCTCCCTCGATACGAAAACGCTGCTCGACGAGCGCTACAACAAGTTCCGCAACTTCGGCGAGTGGAACGGCTGAGCCGCTCGGTAGGAAAGAAGCGGATTGCTCGTTCTCGCTTTGCTGGGGTGGCTGCTGGTTCACACCATCGCCCGCGCCACCGCGGTCACCTATACGCTGTCCAATCTATGACTATTCACTTTTGGCGGGCGGCTTGGGATAGGGCAACGCCTTATCGAACAGGGCCAAAAGGTCTTTCGCAGTTTTCGATTCGGCATCAAATCCCCAGCAATTATGGAT
Source organism: Akkermansiaceae bacterium (assembly GCA_043747935.1). Lineage (GTDB taxonomy): Bacteria > Verrucomicrobiota > Verrucomicrobiia > Verrucomicrobiales > Akkermansiaceae > Luteolibacter. The sequence goes on along the minus strand of JAYTOE010000113.1, from coordinate 35,776 downwards.
ATTGGGAAATATATTCACTGAGAAAATCCTTAAGCGTAGATGACCACAGCTCGGCAGCCTTTTGCGCGTCACTGCCTGTAAGTGTCGCTGTTCCGTAAACAGGGTAATCCTTTTCCTCACCACTTGCGGGGAATCCGATCACCAACCGAAGAAACCATCTCAAAGTGATTTTCACTATCTGAAATCCTTATTGTCTCCAACCCTCCCGGTCAACATGGAAGCAATCGCCTCTTCTCCGAAAACTTGGCGCTCTTGGCGTCTTGGCGGTTCAATTCTCTATACTTCCAGCGTCTGCTTCCGATCCGGCCCCACGCCGACGAAGGCGATGGGCGCGTCGCAGAGTTCGGAAAGGCGGGTGAGGTAGGCTTTCGCGTTGGGCGGGAGATCGTTGTAGCTGGTGCAGGCGGTGGTGTCCTGTTTCCAGCCGGGGAGGGTTTCGTAAATCGGCTTGGCGCGATCCCAGAAGGAGCGGTCGGCGGGCGGGAGCTCGTGGCGGGTGCCATCGATGTCGTAGGCGACGCAGATTTTCAGTTCCTCGTATTCGTCGAGGCCATCGACGTTGGTGACGGCGAGCCCAGTGACGCCGTTGACCATGCAGGCGAAGCGGAGCAGGACGGTATCGAGCCAACCGCAGCCGCGCGGGCGGCCGGTGGTGGCTCCGAACTCGCGGCCGAGATTGTGGAGATATTCGGAAAGGCCTTCGTCCACGGTCGGGAACGGGCCGGAGCCGACGCGGGTGGTGTAGGCCTTGCAGACACCGATGACCGCCTCGATAGCGGTCGGCGGCAGTCCCGTGCCGGTCGTGGAGCCGCCGGCGGTAGTGTTCGAGGAAGTGACGAAAGGATAGGTGCCGAAATCGATGTCGAGCAAGGTGCCCTGCGCACCTTCGAAGAGAAGTTTTTTCTTTGCCTTCCACGCCTTGTGAAGGACAGGGATCGTGTTCGTGACGTGCGGGCGGAGACGCTCGAAGGCGGTGTAGATTTCCTCAATGACACCCTCGGCGGTGAATGTGGGGAGATCGTATTTCACGAGGATCTCGTTGACCTCGGAAACGCGGCGGGCGATCTGCGCCTCGGCGAAGGGACGGTCTAACAGATCAGCCATGCGCAGGCCGCAGCGGTTCACCTTGTCGGCATAGGCGGGGCCGATGCCGCGCTTCGTGGTGCCGATCTTCTGGTCGCCGAGCGAGATTTCGCGTGCGGCGTCGAGTTCCTTGTGGAAAGGCATCACCACGTGGGCGCGGTCGGAGATGAGAAGTTTCTCCGGCCCGATGGCGATCCCCTGCCCTTCGATGCGAGAAATTTCCAGACAGAGGCCGATGGGATCGACGACGACGCCGTTGCCAATCACGTTGACCTTGTCATCCCAGAGGATGCCGGAGGGAAGGAGGTGGAGGACGTATTTCACGCCCTTCGCGATGACCGTGTGGCCGGCGTTGTTGCCGCCCTGGCCGCGGATTACGACATCGGCGCTTTCCGTGAGGTAATCAACGATCTTGCCCTTGCCTTCGTCGCCCCATTGGAGGCCGGTGATAACTGTGTTCATGAAATTCTTCGAATTTGTTAAAAGTGATAGGTTATTTGTTATTGGTGGTCGTTATCAGGGGCGGTGCGATTGCGCGGAGCGTCTTCCCTAATAACTTCTAACCAATAACTTCTAACGTTTCCCTGTCTCGATGAGCGCCGCGAATTCCTCGAAGAAGTAGCAGGCGTCGTTGGGACCGGGGGCGGCTTCCGGGTGGTATTGGACGGAGAAGACGGGGAGGGTTTTGTGGCGCATGCCCTCGACGGTGTTGTCGTTGAGGTTGATGTGGGTGACCTCGACGTCGTCGGGGAGCGAGTAGGGATCGACCGCGAAGCCGTGGTTCTGGGAGGTGATGGTGATTTTCCCGGTGCGGAGATCTTTCACGGGCTGGTTGCCGCCGCGGTGGCCGAACTTGAGTTTGAAGGTCTTGCCGCCGAAAGCGTGGGCGAGGAGTTGGTTGCCGAGGCAGATGCCGAAGGTGGGGAGCTTGGTGATGAGTTCGCGGATCTCCGCATGGATATAACCGAGCGCGGCGGGATCGCCGGGGCCGTTGGTGAGGAACAGGCCGTCGGGCTTCATCGCGAGGATTTCGGCGGCACTGGTGGTGGCTGGGACGACCTCAACGTCGAAACCCGCCTGGCGCAGCATGCGGAGCTGGTTGTATTTCAGGCCGAGATCGATGGCGACGACCTTGTGCTTGGCGGGTGGCAGTTCCTGGTAAGTTTCGGTTTCGCCGATGGAGGCGTTGGGGAGAGTCCATTTCCGAGACTCCTCCGTCCAGGTGTAGGTCTCCTTGGTGGTGACCTCCTTGACGAAGTCGGAGCCTTCCATGGGGGCGGATTTTTTCGCGGCCTCGACGGCCTCCGCTTCGGAAAGCTCGGTGGTGACGCAGGCGCGCATGGCTCCGAGCGAGCGGAGGTGTTTGGTGAGGGCACGGGTGTCAATGCCCTCGATACCGAGGATATTGTGGCGTTCCAAATAGGAGGAAAGGCTTTCGGTGGAGCGGTAGTTCGAGGGGATCTCGCAGAGTTCGCCGATCACAAACGCGCGGATGTGCGGCCCGGCGGATTCGTTGTCCTCGGGATTGACCCCGTAATTTCCGATCATCGGGTAGGTCATCGCGACGATCTGGCCGCGGTAGGAGGGATCGGTGATGACCTCCTGGTAGCCGGTCATCGAGGTGTTGAAACAGATTTCTCCGGTGGTCGTTCCGCTGGCTCCGTAGGAAATCCCGGAAAAGCAGCGTCCGTCTTCGAGGGCGAGAATGGCGGTTGTGGGCACGGAGCGGGAGGGTATGTACCGTCCGCCGATGAGGGAACACTAAATTTTTCAATGATGTCTCAAAGAGTTCAGTCCTTGCATTCTAGGCCGGGGATGCGGGAAAACTCGCGGTCATCCGTTTCCCGCTCCGGGTCGGTGAATTTCTCGTCAGCGATCCCGGCGAAGACTTGGAGACGATTCCAGGCTGAACTCTCGGCGCTTTCTTCCGTTTCTGGCAATTTGTATGATGTCTCACTCACTCTTGGAACTTGTTGTAATTCAACGGCATTTCAGGACGCTTTACGGGGTTTGGTGGGCGTCCGAAGATCGCCCCCACATGCCGGGTGGCTGACGCATCACCTCGTCGCGATCACTTGGCAGGTGAAGCCCTTGAGGTAGGACGTTTCCGGGAGGGTGATCAGGACGGGATGGTCGGGGCGCTGGTGATGCTCGGCGAGGAGGCGGAGGGATTTCTTCGCATCCACGGAGGCATCCGCGAGGTTTTCGAGGAAAAGTTCGCGAGAGGCGTGGTGGGAGCAGCAGAAGGTGGATAGCAGACCTCCCTTTTCGAGGAGCTTGAGCGAGCGGAGGTGGATCTCCTTATAGCCGCGCATGGCGTCCATGAGGGTTTTCTTGTTCTTCGTGAAACTCGGCGGATCGAGGATGATCAGGTCGTAATCCGGTTGGGCGGATTTCAGGAAATCGAAGACGTTCGCCTCGATGACCTCGATATCGAGGCCGTTGATCTCAGCGTTTTTGCGCGCGGCAGCGCAGGCGGACGCGGAGATGTCCACGGCGGTGACCTTGGCGGCGCCGGCCTTCGCGCAGGCGAGGGCGAAGCCACCCTGGTTTGTGAAACAATCAAGGACGCGGAGGCCTTTCGACATTTTCGCGACCTCCATGTGAGCCTGGAGCTGGTCGAGGTAGAGGCCGGTTTTCTGTCCGTCAATGAGATCGATTTCGAAGTTGAGGCCGTTCGCGGCGACGGTGAAAGAACCCGGATTTTCGCCGTGGAGGAGCTCGATGCCGGGTTCCATGCCCTCGGCTTTGCGGGAAGGCGAGTCGTTGCGTAGGACGACGGATTTCGGGGCGAGAAGTTCGATGAGCGCGTCGCGGATCAGGTCTTTCCGCATGTCCATGGCGAGTGTGAGTGTCTGGACGGAAAGGTGGTCGCCGTAACGATCCACGATGAGGCCGGGTATGCCGTCGGACTCCGACCAGACGATGCGGCAAAGCGTTTCATCGAGGCCTTCGGTTTCCGCGCGGAGCTTGATCGCCTGGCGGATGCGGCGGGTGAAAAAATCGAGGTCGAGATCCTGACGGCGGCGGGAAAAGCGGCGGGCGACGATCTGGGAGGCGGGGTTGTAGATCGCGGAGCCGAGCGGGCGGTCGCGGAAATCCTTTAGCGTGATTACATCGCCCGGCTGCGGATTGCCGAAGGATTTCTTGATTTCTGTGGCGTAAACCCACTCGTGGCCGTGGAAGATTCGGGCGCGTGGGGCGATGATGAGGCCGGGCATGGGGAAACCTTAAATTTTAAACTTTAAACTCCAAGGAAGAAGAATTCAGCCGGGTGGCTGGGGACTCCAGATCCAGACCGTCTCGGGAGCAAAGCCCGAATTTCTGGTTGATGGAAACGTGGGGGCGATCTTCGGTCGCCCATTCGTTTTCTCTGGGGGATGGGAGGGCGACCGAAGATCGCCCCTACGTCCCCCTCACTTCTTCCCCTGAAGCGCCTTCACCAGCCTCGCCACCTCCGGCCGCCGCTCCACGACTTTCCGGTTCCATCCGAGTTGAAACTCGCGCTGGTATACCTCCAATCCGGGCAGCTTCTGAGTGCGTGCAGCCCAAGTCTTTTCCCGCTTCCACCAGTATTCCGGCACGAACACCGCCCAGCCTGCTTCTTCTGCCAGATCCACTGCCTGCGGGAAACTCGTGCACTCGGCTCCTATGGCCAGTTCCACGCCGTCCTTGCTGCACCTGTCAGCCAAGAACCGCCTGAAACCCGCGTCTCCATCCAGCATTGCAACTGGCATATCCGCCAGCCGCTTCCATCCGGCTTTATCAGGCACTTCACCATCCGGAAGCAGCAGTTTGAAACCATAACTGTTCAGCTTCACCACCTCCACATTTCCGTCTCCCTCCAATCCAGAGGCAATCCCCACATCCAACCACTCGGCAGCCAAACCTTCCTGAATTTTCTTCCGCTGCAGATTTCGCATAATCCATTTGACCCCAGGTTGCCCCTTCTTCCGCCTGCCGATCTGCGGAATGAGAAACTCCCGGATCACCGCCTCGCCAGCGCCGACCGTGATCGGACTTTGCAACCCGCTTTCCGCCGCTGCGATCTCCTGCACATCGTTTACAAAACGTCCGCAGGCACTCGCCAACCGCCGGGCCGCTTCCGTCGGCGAATACGGCTTCCGGGTGCGATCCAACAGCTTCATCCCCAGTGTTCTCTCCAAATCCGTGATCTGCTTGCTGAGTTGGGATTGCACGTTCGTATTCCCCTGTGCAACGCCCGTGATGCTGCCCGCCTGCACCACCTTTTCCAGCGAGAGTAAACGATCCAGCGAAATCCCGTCCTTAGAAAAAATGCTCTTCATGACCACGGAGTCATGTGACATGTGATTCGAGAGATAGCAAGAACCAAGATTCATGGCATGATCTTTTCATCGCCACCGCATGATGTTCATCCCTGAAATTTCCCATCTCCCAGGCCAGATCGAGGCCGCCCTCCGGTTCCTCAGCTTCACCGAGGAAATCACCGCCCCGAAGAACTACGGCGGGCCGCCCGAGGAGGGGCGCACTCTCACCAAGACCGAATTCGAGGTAAAGGACTCAGCCCTCACCGTGCTGCTGGAATACTTCAACCAATCCGTCCCCGCGCCCGACCACCGCCACGCGTCCAATCCTTCCACAGCCACCAGCAAGCCGAGCGATCTATCCATTTGAATCTGCATGACCACCACTTCCCCAACATCAGTTCCTTCCGCCACTAACCGGCCAGCCACCTTCGCCGTCGGCTCTTTGGTGCGGATCCAGCACAATACGAAATCGTTCAGGATCGTTTGTCCCGCCGCATGGGCGGATGTCGAGCGCTCGTTGCCCACACATTACAACGTCAAAGCCACGAACGGCCAACTCCACATCATGGTGCCTGTGGAACGATTGACCACTTGCTGGGCCAATCCGGGCACACTGCTTTTCAGGAACAGGGTCGCCGATGCCGGTGTCGGAAACACCGTGCCATGCGTGAAGAACACCCATTGCTGGAGCTGCAAAACCACTCTCAATCACCTCGTAAGCAAAGTCTGCCCGACCTGTCGCGGGCTCCTGTGCGACTGCGGCGGTTGCCGCTGCAACTGGCCTTACGACTCTTCCTCCACTCCCCCCAAGAACTTTGATCGCCGCCCCGTGTTCTGATGAAACCCAAACCCAACAAACGCATCGACAACTTGCTCCGCGAGATCGGCCTGCCCCCGAAGGAAGTCGATCCCGAAGCCGCAGCGGCACACGCCCCCTACGCCAGCACTGCCCACCCCCCGACAATCGGCCCCTGCGGGAAAAGCTGCTTCCCCAGCGAGTCCTCCGCCAAGAAAGCCGGCACCCGCATCAAGAAACGCGGAGCCAACACCTCCTTCCTCCGCCCCTACTTCTGCCCCAAGTGCAAAGCCTGGCACCTCACCTCCGGGAAAAACCAACTCTCCAGGGAGTCCTCCCTACCCAAACGCAACGCCGGTCGCAATCGCCGCAAGCACAACCAAGCCCCTCCCTCCGATGAATCCTGAACACCCAACCGCCAATTCTTCCATAGACCCCGACGACGTGGACGCCCCTGATCTGTCAGATCACGATGATTCCTACGAAGACTACGGATACGACAACGAAGACGACCGAAACCACGAACTCCTCATGGGCGACCTCGCCACCGACAACGACGATTTCACTCGATCTGACGAGGATGGCTGGTTTTACTCCGACGAGGATTAGAAAAGGAAACCTTGGAACCCCATCAACTCTGAAACTTCACCATGCTCACAGGAATCACCCTAGAGAACTTCAAGGCCTTTAAAGAACCGCAGTTCATCCCGATCAAGCCAATCACCCTTATTTTCGGGTCGAATAGCGCCGGAAAGTCCTCACTGCTCCATTCGCTGCTGTGGCTAAACCACGTGGAATCTCGTGGTGAAACCGATGTGTTCAATCCAGCTTTATCAGGCCAGTCTATCAATTTGGGGGGATTTGATTCATGCCGGAACAGGAATTCCGAAAAGGATTACCTCAAATTTTCTCTCACAATAGATAACCCCCACTTGAATCCAGATGTAGAAAAATGGACTGATTCCATCTCCCAATTCAAAATGACCTTCGTCTTCAGAAGACTAGGAAAGAACCAGAGTCCATGTTTGCAGATGTTCAGGCTTCATGGAGACGATATCGAGCTTCTTACAGCATGGATGCGTAAAGGAGGGCAGATCGGCACGTTTTCTTCAAAGATCAATTTTGATCATCCGGCGATGCCATTTGCATCGGGTATCACTGAGGATATCAACGAACGTCTGAATTCTATCAATACCTATGGCGGATACGATTTGCTTGGAGCAGGATTTTTGCCCAGACGGATGGAATTGGATCACTTCCAGAAAATCATCGTTGAGAATCCGAATAGCCATCTGGATGTAAATAAATTCCTTCCCTTCATTATTCAAGAGTTGCCATCTGCTGTCATCAGCGTGTTTGAAGATCTGAGTAAAACTATAAGGGAGATTCAATACCTACCTCCGCTGCGAGCGATCCCAGACCGCTCGATGGATATTCGTTCATGCGAGCTTCCAGGCTGGAGTTCGTTGGGCAAGCGACCCGAGTTGCTCAACAAAGTTAACGCAACCTTGAAGCTCTTGAAGTTTGAACATCGCCTTCAATTGCGGAAGCAGATCCCGGCAGATGGGTTAGAAAAAGTCTTTTCTGAATTTGTGAGTCAGGCTGAAGCAGGCAGGAATCTCGGTGCCCTATCCGACGCGATGCAAGCGGCCCGCGAGGAATGGGAAAACCTCGGACACAAAGAGAAGAGAATCTGGTTGGAAAATCATCCGGAATTCTTCCAAGAAATGATCACCGCCGGACGAGAAATGACCGACGAAGACTGGAGTGGTTATTTCGAGGAGAATCCCGACAAGAGCGACGAAGAGGGAGATCAACCAAGCGACGAATGGCTCCAAAAGGAAGCGGTCAGGCTAGCTTGGAACTTCCTAGACGATTGGAGCAATGACGGCACTCATGCCAGATTTTACAACGATGCATTCCGACTTCATGTTTCCGAAGATCCAAACGTTCGGGCTGCGATGGCCGAAGCATTTTCGGAGCAGCACATGAAGGACTTGATCGACTCGAAGGTGGAAAGGATTGAACCGCGTCTTCACAATTCCAAAAACGATCTATGGGTGGCCCTTCAGGACGTTGGAGTAGGAGCCAGCCAAGTAATCCCCATTGTGATCGAAGCCCATTCTCAGAAAGAGAAGTTGATCGCCATCGAACAACCCGAACTCCACCTCCATCCAGCCCTCCAGGCAGAACTCGGCGATGTCTTCATTGAATCCGCGCTCGGAGAGAATAAGAACAAATTTCTGCTAGAAACCCACAGCGAACATTTGATTCTGCGGATTCTGAGGAGGATTAGGGAATCGACCGAGGGTGAAATGGATGATTGGCCGGACGAATTACGCAAAGCGTGCCCGAACGGTATCAGGCCTGAAGATATTTCGGTGCTTTATGTGGAGCCACCTCTTGAAGGATCGAACGAAGGCTCGACGGTGATCGAACTGCCGATAACTCCCAATGGCGATTTTGACCGGCGGTGGCCAGATGGATTTTTTGAAGAACGAGCCAACGAACTTTTCTAATGTTCCACGAATACGCATTGGACCCCGAGGCACTCAGAAGCTGGGCAAACTTCAAATACCTTATCGACCAATTCGGTTTGGATAAGGGCCGGTTAATTTCCAAGTTTCCAAGCAAGTGGAAGAAATCAGTTTACGAAGCTTGCGCGGGCATGCCAGACGGGGAGAAAAAGAACATCGAAGTTGCCCTGAAAAATATAGACGAGAGTCTACTATTCGCTTCCGGAAGAGAGTTCAACAAGGACTTGGATTGGATTAGTAATGCATCTCAATCCCATGCTCTCTCCGAATTTCAAGCAATCATCACAATTTTAGAACGTGCTGATGTCTTTGGTGGCCTTGATCATGAGAAAATTAGAGAAAAACCTACGTGCTGGAAATCGGGGATTCCACCAGTGCGGAGAAAAGCCTGCGATATGGCCGCAGCGGCAGAAAAACTACTCAAAGCTTCATCAGATATTATATTTGTAGATCAACACTACAATTGTAAGCCTCGTCACAACCGTCCTTTGGCAGCATTTCTCCGAAATGCTTGCACAGGTAGCACTGTAAAAAGACTTGAGTATCACATGAAGTTTAATGGTGCCACGGCAAACTGGTTTAATATGGAACTAGAAAAACAAGTTCGCTACCTCGGTTTGCCAGAATCCCATGAATTGACGTTCTATCGCTGGAGCGAGTTGCCGGGTCGTGATGAGTTTCACGGCCGCTACATTCTGACTGAACTGGCTGGAGTCCGATTTGATGTAGGACTAGATGAATCAGACGATCCTGATGGTGGTCAGACTACGGATGTTGCGGCAATGGACGATGAAACATACCGACATCGTTGGATGCAGCATCAACCACATTCAGGGATATTTGAGTTTGTCGATGCTTGGAAAATTACTTCTGGAAGCGTTGAGCGTTTGACAGAAATTCCTAAGCTAACGAAATAGTCCGCCAAAACTGATGCCATCATGGCGCAGCAGCCTTTGAGACGACATGATGTAGGTTCATTCCCGAAGAGACCGTTCCGATTGAGATTCGTGAGAGATGCCTGCTTGAATGACCTTCGCAGTTTTCTGGGATAGCACCTTCAGCAATCTCGATATAACACCTGACAAAACATGCCAAAAAATCAGCAACTTGCAAGATACTGATTTTTTTGAATCAGCAAAATGTTTCGTGTTTCGGGTCAGGAGTATCATCGCAACATTTTCCGGCAACTCACGCGGCATGAGGCTGGACTTCGCGTTGGATTCGTTCGCCGTTCTCGCGTTCGGCGCGCATGAGATCGTAGTCGAGCTGGAGGCGGAGCCAGAAGCCGGGAGAGGTTCCGAAGTAGCGGCTAAAGCGCAGGTCGTATTCCGGCGTGCAGCGGCGGCGGGATTTTTTCATGTCGGTCAGGTGCGGAGAGGGGATGCCGGTCATGCGCGAGACCTCCGCTTGGGAGACATCCCATTCATCGATGGTTCCGCGGAGAGTCTCGGCGAAGAAGTTGGGCAGTGGTAGCAGGTCGGTGTTTCGTTTCATGGTGGTCAATGGTAGTCGGTGATCTTCACATCGGACGCTTTCCCGGCATCACCAGACCCTCCTGACTTGATAGTCGTCGATGATTTTGTCCACGGAGATGATTCCCAATCCAAGGCGTTTGGCCTGGCAGACCAGCATGCGGTCGAAGGGATCGCCATGATGTTTTGGGAGTTCCTGGAGGAGGCGGCAGTCGTCGATGGTTGGAGAGAGGAGTGGCACGCCGATGCGTTTCAATTCGTCCGGGTAAAGCTGGTTCCAGTCGTCGGTGATTTCAAAGTCGAATCCCTTGCCGGAGAGTTTGATCGCGATTTCCCAAAAGCTCGCGGAGGAGTGATAGAGGGGAAGCTTGCCGTCGATGGCTTGGACGGCCTTTTTTGAAAGGCGCTTGTCGCCGTGTAGCATCCACAGCAGCGCGTGGGTGTCCAGCAACCAGCCGGTCACGGTGGTGGCGGTCATGGGGCGTGGAAGGTTTTGGCGATTTCAGCGTTGAGCGCGGGGTCGTCAAACTTCGCGCCCATCTTGAATTTCCTCCCTTTGAGTCCGCCGATCCGGGTTTTGCCGGAGAAATCCTCCAACATGCTCAGCCTCACGACCGGCTTGTCGCGACGGGCGATGATGACTTCCTCGCCGCGTTCTGCCGCCGCGATCAACCGGGAAAGCTGCGTTTTTGCCTCATGGATGGTGACTTGCATAACGGTGAGAACTTAGCCAAGTAGCCTAGGATCATCAACTGATTTTTTCCGGTTCAGAAAATGGGGCGGTGTCGATTCCCCAATCATGACCGCGCAGTCATGTGACATGGGAACTGCGCGATACTCAGTCCGGGCGGATCGTGGCAGTCTGTTTCCCCTCGCCACCTGACCATGAACGCTCCCACTCCAACTCACGATCTTCCTGTTTCAAATCCCTGCACCGACATCCGTCTTCGAATCGCCGGAGCGGGAAGATGTTTGGAGAAGGTGGCATGGTATCCCATCAAACCCTCGCAAGAAGGGTTCACCGAAATCCAACGGAAGGCGAACCGCAAGGCTGGTCATCAGGCATCGCTCGCGAAGACCGATCCAGCACTCGATTTCAAAGCCGTGGCTGAATCCAGCCACATGGCCACTCCGAAGCTGGATACCAGTCTGCGAAACCACTGGCTTCACAACTAGGCGATCGCTTGGGCTCAGGCCTGCATGATGCTGGTGCTTCTTGGAGCCCGCTTTCTCTGGGAGCGGAGGGATTCGGGTTCCGGGTATTGGACGGTGGCGCACTGGGTCTTGCTTCTCTGGATTTGCGGAGGATTTCTCGGGAGGGTATTGCTACCTGAGTTCCCTGGCCTGCCCCAGCGATTTGCTTACATCGGATTCTATCTCTTGTTGCTGGTGGTCGTGCGGGAGATCGAGCGGCGACTGAAACTATCCGAAGACCCGGAAGCCGGGACGGAAAATTCACTGAGCCACTCCCCCCCTTGAGGGAGACGCCCAGAGACCTCACCCTTTCCTCCAATCGCCGACAAGCCACTAGTGATGTATCACTTCGACCCTTCATTTGATCGCGGACAACCCGACATCTTCCCTGCGCACCCACTCGGCCTGAGCCCGGATGGCCGATGGATCATGGAGATAAAGGATCTTCCCATACTTTCCATACCGAAGCAGGTGGATGTGACCCCGGAGCGCATCCAAATCGATGGCTGGATGTTTCCCATGTGCCATCTCACCAAGAGCTTTCTGGAATGGCTCCGGTTATCGTTCCTCCGGTGGATCGAAGAAGACAAAAGCATCCGAAACCGCGAGTGGGTTGACGGTATTGTGCAGGCGTTTCAGGATGCTCTTGGTGGAAACTCTAAATTTTAAACCTTAAACTCCAAGGAAGAGGAATTCGCTGCGGGATACGTCAGCTACTTCTCGAAAACCAGAAAGTGCTGCCACGGGAGCCCGGGTTTATTTTCCACGAAGGTGAAGCCGAGGGCTTCGAATTCCTTGCGCACCTGGGCTTCGGACATTTTGTGGAGGGGCTTGATGGGGACTCGGGGATCTTCGGCGCGGTATTCGAGGAGGTAGATTTTCCCGCCGGGCTTGAGGGCTTTGTGGAGGGAGGTGAGCATCTCGATGGGGTGGGAGAACTCATGGTAGGCATCCACCATCAGCGCGGCGTCGAGGGTTTCGGGCGGGAGCTGGATGTCATCGATGGCGCCGAGGTGAGGATTGACGTTGGTGACTTCGCGTTGGGCGGATTCGGCTTTCAGGAAATCGAGCATTTCCTGCTGGATGTCCACGGCGATGACTTTTCCGCGCGGGACGAGGGGGGCGATGCGGAAAGAGTAGTAGCCGGAACCCGCGCCGATATCAGCGATGACGGCATCGGGCGCGAGATCGAGGAGGGCGATGGCGCGGGAGGGGGCTTCCTCCATTTCGCGTTCGTCGCGCTCCAGCCAGTTGAGGCCTTGGTGCCCCATGACATGGGAGATCTCGCGCCCCATGAAAATTTTTCCGATACCGTCCGGGGATGCGGGCGCCGTGGTGTAGGCGGGGGCTTCGACGACGGCCGCGGTGGCTTGATGTGGAGCGGCAGGCGAAACCTTTGGGCGGTTGCCAGCCTTATTGTAGACCATGGCGAGCGGGATCAGCAGCGCCAGCAGGATAATGGGGATCAGGATGAGGTAGCGGGATTTCATGGGTCGGATTTTGTCGAGAGAATGGCGCAATGACAGGAGATAATGGCGAAGGAGGTTGACCGCTCAAAGAGGTGGCGGTAGGTTGCGTGTAAGTCGTCATCAATCAACGGCGCATCATTCGTGGCTATCGCTTGTCCAATCAAAGTAGGTAAATTTGAGGGTTTCAGCTGGATTCGCTGCGAGGGCAAGGGGTCGTTCCTGAATAGCTCCGCAGTCAAGGAATTCGGGGAATCTCGGGTCAAACGCGGGGAGCTTTGCCTAGTGGTGGACTTGCAGGCATGCACCGCGATGGACTCGACATTCATGGGTACGCTCGCGGGGCTTGCCAATCGGCTCAAGGAAAAAGACGGTGTGCTTGAGGTGATGGGGGCGGATGAGAAAAGTCGGCGTTCCCTGGAGGATCTGGGTTTGGATTTCCTGATGGCGATCAATCCAGACCAAGGGGTTTGGAAGGGTTTGGAGGAAAAGGCGCGCGATCTGTTGAAACCGAAAGTGGCGGGGATCAAAGCGGGCACGGTGCTCCACACCCGACACATCCTGGAAGCACATGAAATCCTTTCCGAAGCGAACGATGGTAACAGACAGATGTTTTCCGGTGTCATCGATCTGCTTGAGGATGAACTCGCAGGAAAAGCGAAGACACCCGGCTGAGGACTGAAGTGGAATGAACGATCTCGCCAACTTAGCGGTAACCGGGTTTTCTCTCGCGCTGACACTTGCCTTGTTGTTGGCACTGATGAACCACCGCCGCAGGGCGCAACGCATGCGCCGACAGTTCCATGAGATGGAGGGCGAGGAGGAACGCATGTTCAGTTTTCTGCACGATCTCGGGCTGGTGATTGGCCGGGAGCCGAGCGATTCGGCGCTCTCGCGCATGATCGTGGAAGGCGTCCTGAAAGTGGTGGGTGCCGGCGGCGGAGCGATCTATCAGGAAGCGAACGAGCCGGGTTTCCTCAATCCCGCCTATGTTTCGGAAAACTGCCCGCCGCTCGTAACAGTGCCTCCGGACATCCTGGAAAAAGCGCGGATCGATCCGAGGGCTCTGGAAAGCCACCTGCGCTTGGCGCGTGTGGCGGTGGGAGACGGTTTGATCGGGAAGGGACTTTCCATGCTCGAGGCGATACGCGTGAAGGGTAATGAAGAGAGAATATCGGTGATGGTTTCCCCGCTGCGATACGCGGGCAAGGACATCGGCGTGCTCGCCGTGGCGCGACCGGTCGGCGTCGAAGATTTCACGGACAATGATTTCGCCGTGTTTCGCTCCGTGGCCGAGCAATCGTCCTTCGCGATCGGCAACGCCCGTGTGCACCGGGAAGCGAACGAGAAAAAAGAGATCGAGGGCGAACTGAAGAACGCCCGCGAAGTGCAGCGGGTGCTGCTGCCCCAGGAGGATCCGGTGGTCACGGGCTTCCGCGTCAACGGCACCAACGTGCCCGCGAAAATCATCAGTGGAGACTACTACGATTACATCGATCTGCCGGATGGGAAGTTGGGCGTGGTGGTCGCTGATGTTTCCGGCAAAGGCGTTCCCGCCGGGCTTTTGATGGCGATGTGCCGCAGCCTTTTGCGCGCCTTTTCGCTGGCCAACGCATCCCCCTCCGCCGTGCTCTCCACCGTGAACCGCTACCTTTTCCCGGACATCCGCGAAGACATGTTCATCAGCATGATCTACGGCATCCTCGATCCCGCCGACGGCTCATTCCTCTTCTGCCGTGCGGGGCACGAACCCGCACTGATTTTCCGGAAGGCGAGCGGCGCGGTGGAGATCTCGAAACCGAAGGGACTGGCTCTCGGAATCGATTCGGGAAATGTTTTCGAACGCGTCACCGCCGATGAGCGCATCACTTTGAACTCCGGGGATTGCATACTGCTTTTCACCGACGGCGTGAAGGAGGCGCTCGACGCGGGCGAGGAGGAATTCGGACTGGATAGGCTATCAGAAACATTTCGCGCAGCCGCCCGGCTGGGTGCAGAAGCGGTGGTGAAACAGGTTCAGGAAGCGGTGAAATCCTTTACCGGCGATGGCTCGCAGATGGACGATGTAACCATCGTGGCGATCGAGAAACGGTAAGGTGTTTGGGATTGCGGGGTGGCGGGCTGGGGTCGATGGTCGGGTATGGACACGAACTGGAGAATGGGTGAGGTGATGGAGGCTTTGCCGGGTGCACGTCGAGCTTTGTTCGCGCGGTATCATCTCGGCGGTTGCCAGAGCTGCGCGTTCGATGACGGGGAGACGCTCGCGGAGCTTTGCGCGAGGGCGGAGCTGGATGCGGGTGAGGTGCTCGCCCATCTCCACGCGAGCCATGAGCACGATCTTACGATGCTGATGGAGCCGACCGAAGTGGCGGCCAGGAAGGATGAGGTGAGGTTCGTGGATGTACGAACGCGCGAAGAACACGAGGCGGTGAAGATCGAGGGCGCGGAGTTTTTCCACCAAGGGCTTCAGGAAAAAATCTTCGCGGAGAAACCCGGCGGACTGGTGGTGCTTTACGACCACACGGGGAAATACGTGCTGGATCAGGTCGCGTGGTTCCGGGGTCACGGGATCAGCAACACCTTCGGCCTGACAGGTGGCATCGACGCCTGGAGCCAGGAGGTAGATGCGAAGGTGATGAGGTATCGGGTGGAGGTTTAGCCTGACCCGCATTCCGTCCAGAAAACCGCTCACAGCAGATCCGCCCCGGGAAAAAGGCCGTCTTCCCCTGCCCTTGGCCACACCCATCAGCCGGATGTGACCGCATCTTGGTGGAAAAATCCGATTTTGCCCTTTCCGCATAGCCGCAAGTTCGCTGTATTCGCCCTGCCGACACGGAACCACCGCCACCCGCCCTTTTCCCATGCTCATCCTTCTCGTTGCACTGCCCATCCTCGCATTCCTCGCGATCCTGTTCGGAGCCCCAGCCCGCCTCACGGCCATCGCCGCCTCAGTCGTCAATCTGATCCTCGGCCTCGGATCGGTGTTTTGTTGGAAAGAGGAAATTTGGAATTTACACCTTCCCGTCCTCGCCAAGCCCGCGCTCAACCTCAGCTTCGGATACCTCGATGGCATGAGCGTGGTGATGGTCGTCCTCTCCGTGATCGTGACGCTCGCTGCCGTCCTTTCCGGGAAAGCCCCCGAAGGCCGCGAAAAGCTCTACTACGGATCTTCCCTGCTGATCGCTGCGGGAGCCATCGGCGCCTTTGCCTCGACGGATCTGTTCTTCTTCTACGCCTTCCACGAAATGGCGCTGATTCCCACTTTCCTGATGATCGGCATCCTCGGCCGCGGCGACCGGCGCGGCATCGCATGGAAGATCACCATCTACCTCGGCCTCGGTTCGCTGGTGCTGCTGGCCGGACTGGTGTGGCTCGCCTCGCTGGCGGGCACCTTCGACATGCGGGAGATCAAAAACATCGCCGGCACCATCGATCCCGCCGCGCAGAAAGGCATCGCCGCGCTGCTGATCATCGGCTTCGGCACGCTCGTTTCGCTTTTCCCCTTCCACTCCTGGGCCGCGCCCGCCTACGCCAGCGCCCCTGCCCCCACCGCGATGCTCCATGCCGGTGTGTTGAAAAAATTCGGACTCTACGGCCTGCTCCGCGTCGCCGTGCCACTCGTGCCGGAAGGCATGCAGGCATGGCTCACGCCGCTGCTCGTGCTATTGTTAGGAAACATCCTTTGGGTCGGCTTCGTGACGATCTCCCAGAAACGCCTCGACACCCTGCTCGGCAACTCCTCGGTGATGCACATGGGCTACATCTTCCTCGCCATCGCCGCGCTGATCGCCGTGCCAGGCAACACCCTCGCTCTCCCCGCCGCCGTCGTCCTGATGTTCGCGCACGGTGTCTCCATCGCGCTGCTCTTCGGCCTCGCGGACAGGATCGAGCGAAGCACCGGCTCGCTCGACTTGGCAGACATGGGCGGCCTCGCGAAATCCGCGCCCGGCATGGCGTTCCTGTTTGGCATCGCGGCGATGGCCTCAATCGGTCTCCCCGGCCTCGCGAACTTCTCCGGCGAGGTGCTCGTGTTCCTCTCCGCCTTCCAGAACTACAACCCTGCAATCGGCCTCGGCTCCGTCCAAATTGCCTGCATCCTCGCGATCTGGGGCGTGGTGATCTCCGCAGTCTACATGCTCCGCGCCTACCGCAACATCTTCCAGGGACCCGCCGTGAAATCCACCGAGAAAGCCGCCGACCTCACCCTCACCGACCACATCCCCGCCGTCCTCCTCATCACCGCCCTCCTCGCCGTCGGCTGCTTCCCCAACCTTCTCCTCAATCTCTTGGATTGAGTTAGATGTTATTTGTTAAAAGTTATTAGGAAGAGAACTTTTAACTAATAACCAATAACCAATAACTTTTAAATTCATGCCCGCCTACTATCTGGAAGCCCTCACCGTCACTCTCGGCCTCGTCATGCTCTTGGCCGAATCCTTCGTCCCCTCGAAGCAAAAATCGTGGGTCGGCTTCGCCGGAGCCATCGGCCTCGCCTTGATCCTCGTCGCCACGTTTTTCGCAATCGGCTCCGAACCAAAGATGAGTTATGCGAATGTCATGGGAGTCGATGGAGTTTGTAACGTTCGCGAAGTTCCGGAGCCTAAAGCGGAATGGCAAAAGTGGCCGCTGTGGAACTTCTACCAGTTCGATTCCCTCGCGCGTTTCTTCAAAATCTTCGCCCTCCTCACCACGATCCTCGTGCTGTTGATGGCCATCGATTACCGGAAAATCCTTTCCCGCTACACCGAGAACCCGGACTCGGAGAACGGCACCGGCGAGTATTACTGCCTCCCCATCTTCGCCTGCGCCGGGATGATGTGGATGGCCTCCGCGAAAGATCTCGCGGGAGCCTTCGTCGCACTGGAACTGGTCACCATCACCTTCTACATCCTCGTCGCTTTCATGCGGCGCAACGCGGCCTCGCTTGAGGCGGGCGCGAAATTCCTCATCCTCGGCGCACTGAGTACCGGCTTCCTCGTTTACGGCATCGCCTGGGTCTATGGCACCACCGGCACCATGAATCTTTCTGAAATTTCAAATCTCAAATCTCAAATCTCAAATCCAATCCCCCTTCTCTTCGGCATCGCCCTCGTCCTTGTAGCCCTCGGTTTCAAGGTCGGCGCATTCCCCATGCAGATGTGGATTCCCGATGTGTATCAGGGCGCACCCACACCGACCACCGCCTTCCTCTCCGTCGGCTCGAAGGCGGCGGGTTTCATCCTGCTGATCCGTTTCCTCACGCCGTTTCTCGCGGATAATTCCCCCGTCCGCAGCCAGGTGCTGACCATCCTGCTCATCCTCGCCGGAGCGACCCTTCTCTACGGAAACCTCGCCGCCATCCCGCAGACGAACTTCAAACGCCTGCTCGCCTACTCCTCCATCGCCCACGCCGGTTTCCTCATCCTCGCGCTCGCCGCATGGGCTCCGGGCACGGATTCCTCGGTCTCTTCCGTGGAGGCCGTTTCCTTCTACCTCGCCACCTACCTGATCATGACCATGGGCGTGTTCTTCGTCCTGGCGCAAATCCGCATCCACCGCGATGGCGAGGCGATCACCGACTTCAACGGCCTCGGAAAAAGCAACCCGCTGCTTGCGATGGCGATGACCGTCCTCCTTGCCGCGCTCGCGGGAGTGCCGCTCACCGCCGGGTTCATCGGGAAATTCTTCGTCTTCCAGCTCGCAGCCGGAGCGCACCTCTGGGCGGGTCTCGCCATCGCCGTCATCGCCGCCGCCGCCGGTTTCTACTACTATTTCAAGACGATCCGCGCCATGTGGTGGATCGAGGCCAGCGATACCTCCGCCATCCCCCTCCCCTGCATCTCGAAAATCGCCATCGCTACCCTCACCGCGCTCACCCTCGTTTTCGGAGTCTATCCCGCGCCCATCCTCGCGCTGCTGAAGTAAGGCCGCGGCATTCAGCGATCCTGCCGCAAGAAACGCTTTCTTTCCGGCGATTCCGCGCTACCTATCCGGTAGTGATTCGGGAAATGATTAGCAGAGTTACATGCCGCGCCACGCTGTGGATCGCACTTTCGTTGGTCGCAAGTCCGCTTCACGCGGCGCCGTTCCGTCTTCTTGCCATCGGAGATTCTCTCACCGAGGAATACCGTTACGAAATTCCTTTCTCTGCGCCGGACAGCAATCCGTCGGTCGCGAATGCCAAGAACTGGGTGGAACTTCTCCACGCCCGCCGCCCGTCGGCCTTCACGATGGGAAGCTCCACAGCCTCACTCGGCAGTTACTTCGACTACCGCAACGCCGGCTACGAATACAACTACGGCGTCCCCGGATTCAAGGCCGCGCGCTGGGATGAGCTGTTGCTCTCGACTCCCTTCGACTTCCTCGACATCAACACCAAGGTGGAACTTACAGGCGACCTCTCCGCCGTGAACGCCGTCCTCATTTTCCTCGGCGGAAACGACCTCAGCCTCACCAATAGCGACGCGCAGCACGACGCCATCCGGCAGTCCATCGTGCGCATCCACTCCTATGTCCGCGCGAACGCACCCGCGAACTTGCCCATCATCATCGCCACGTTGCCGGACATCGGCGCCACCCCGGCGGAGAAACTTTCCGATCCTGCGGTAGCCTCGGCGGCGCGGCGAAGGGTAGCTACGCTCAACGCGAGCATCGCCGAGATGAGATTGCTCCCGAACACCTACATCGCCCGAGTTGATGCCGTCACGGACCGAATCTTCGACCAGCAACCGTTCCATCTGAACGGCACGGTTTTCTCCTCCGCTCCGCATCCCGAGAATCCGCCGCTGCACCTCTTCTGTAAGGACGGCTTTCACGCCGGAACCGTCATTCAGGCGCTCATCGCCAACGAGATCCTCAAGGCCATCAACACCTTCGCCGCCACGCCCATCCCGCTTCTCACGAACCGGGAAATCCTCGCCGACATCCTCGCGCAAAACCCCGACCAGCCCTACCTCGATTGGGCCAGCGGCGCGGGCGGTTTCCTCGACAATCCGGACAACGACCCGAACCCCGACCTCATCGAATTTCTACTCGGCACAAACCCCGCCCAAGCCGACCCCGGCTTCACCTTTCTCCCGAACGGCACCGCCTCCTACACCCCATCCGCCGAGGCGCTGCGCTTCGCGGATCTCTCCATCCTCCAATCCGCCACGCTCAACAACGACTGGATCCCCGTCCCCGCGCAAAACATCCAGACCCTTCCCAACGGCACCATCCATCTCATTCCCTCCGCCCCGAAACTCTTCTACAAATTCGCCGCAACCCCAAAGCCATAGTCTTCCTCTTGCTTAGGATTTCGTGCTTCGTGCTTAAAAATTTTCAAATGCACCCGCATCTCCAAAACCTCCTCCAGCAGCGCCTTGACGTCATTGCCGATCACCCTTTCCGCGACCGCGACCCCGCCGCCCACCTAACCGCCCTCAAGGAGGTTTCCGAAGCCATCCAGGCCTATACTGCGGCCCATCAGCGCGAGTTCGACGCCAAGCTCCGCCACTACCTCACCCAATCCTCCTACCAAAAAGCCCTGGAGCAGCTACGGCAGCCGATGTGAGTCGCGAAGCCCTCTTCTTTGAAATTTGAAATTTGAGATTTAGTGCTCCAGCATCTCCGCCTCCAGAACTTCCGTTGCTTCAGTTCACTCGAACTCGATGCCCCGGAGCAGGGCGTGATCCTGATCGGCGATAACGCCCGCGGCAAGACCTCCATCCTCGAGGCGATCTGCGTCCTCGTCCGGCTGCAATCGCCGCGCTGCTCCGGCTTCCACACCCTCACGAAACTCTCCACCCCCGGCTTCGGCGTGGCGGGGGATCCATGGGGGCAGGAGCGGAAAATCAAGAATACCCCCGGCGGCCTGCGTCTCTTCGCGGATGGCGAGCCGCGCGCCTCCCGCACCTCCTACCTCGCCGATGGCGGCCTGATCGTCTGGATGGGAAACGAGGATCTCTCCCTCGTCCGCGGTTCCGGCGAGGCGCGCCGCCTGTTCCTCGATTTCCTCGGCGCCCAGCTCGACCCCGCCTACCGCACTGCCTACACCCGCTACCGCCGCGCCCTAAAGGCGAAGAACCTCCTGCTCAAGGAACCTCGCCTCCGCCTCCCCGAGCTCATCGCCTACGAGGACATCCTCATCGAGCACGGCACCTTCCTCACCGAAAGCCGCGCTCGCCTCATCGCCGATCTCTCCCCGCTCGCCGCCGCCGCGCAGAAGGACATCTCCGGGAAAGACGAAGCCCTCACCCTCACCTACCTCCCCGCCTCCGGCCCCTGCATGAAGGACTCCATCCTGCAGGCTCGCCAGCGCGAGACCGCCACCCGCCAGGCTGTCGTCGGCCCGCACCGGGACGACGTCTCCATCCGCCTCCACGGCATGACCGCCTCCGACTACGCCAGCGAGGGCCAGCAACGCACCATCGCCCTCGCCCTTAAGCTTGCCCAGGGCGATCTCCTCCACACCCGCTGCGGCAAAACACCCATCTACCTCCTCGATGACATCTTCGGCGAGCTCGACCCCGCCCGCCGCAACGCGCTCCTCCGCCACCTCCCCCCCCACGCCCAGAAATTCATCACCACCACCCACCTCGGCTGGCGCGATTCCACCGAATCCATCTCCCCCCTCCCCGTCTATCGGGTCGGGGAAAACTCTGTGGAAAAAGTCCCATGACCTCACACACCCGCCGCAACCTTTTCCAATGGATTCTCGGGATAGGCGTTCTCTGTCTCCTGTTCCTGCTTGCCGTGGTAAACCATCTATCGCGGCTGGAAGCGGGCGATCACAGAAACCTGCGCTATCTCATGTGGAAGGCGGGGCTTCGGGAATATGATCGCTCAATTTCACTCCCGGGAATGTATCACGACCATGCGTTTCGGAATAGCCTGCGTGGCACAACAAGATCGGACTTTCACGACCTCTTCCCGTCCACATTTCGCATCACACCCACGCCATCGGATTTTGGGAAAGATTCCCTGTTCTTGACCAATGCTCCTCCAGAAGCCGATTTATCCTATGCTCAGCTTCCAGCCCAGAGTTGGATCGCCCATTTCAGGAACGGCAAGCTCGACTCATTGGACTACCACAAAGGGGTTCCTTGAACGCCAAGTCCCTCACGAATCCAGTAACGAACTTAGCAAAACGAAAGCTTTCTTAGAAATTTCCTGCCAAAAGCAGCGCCGGCCAGCGCTACGACATCGGAGTATTCACGGGTTTGCCCTGCCCTCAGCCTTGGCTTTCCTGAGGCGCTCGGCGAAGGCGGGATCAACACCCGGCATGGGCGGAGGCGTGGTATCCATAAGAAGGCGTCCGAGATCGCCGAAGAGGCGGTTGACGAGTAGAAAGGCGAGACTGCCGAGGGCAAGGATCACCGCGCTCCAGACGCAGCGGTTCGCGACGACATTTCCGATGGTGCCCCAAGACTGGAGAATCCCGGCGAGGGTTGCGACGGCGATGCAGACGGTGAGGATCCAGAACACGAATGCCTTGATGACCGGGTGGGGAAGATAGCCTTTCTCGCTCATGGTGGTGGGGTAGGTATGAATGCCGGAGCAACGACAAAGCCTCGCATACCGGCGGCAGGAGTCCAGAAAGAAGCCCGGCGAATCATGCAGGGTTCCTCCACCAGGGATACTGCACGAGAAATTTGATACGAGTGGGCAGAAATTGAACCGCCAAGACGCCAAGTTCGCCAAGGAAGACCAAGATGAGGGTTCGGAAACAAATTTCCACTCCTCGTCACTGCGGTTTTCCATTCGATGGGCTTGGCGCACTTGGCGTCTTGGCGGTGAATATGGATTTTCAACCGGGTTTTTCCGATGTCTCCTCCCTAATGGAGGAACCCAGAGGAAAAAAGACCGAATGGAATTCCCCGCCGCTCGTCCAACGCGCGAATGCACGGGAAATCCCGCTTTCCTTTTCCGCCCGAAATCCTAACTTATATCCCAATGAAAGCTGGAAAGATCGCTCTGCTCCCATTCGCATTCGCCCTATTCTTCTCTACGGAGGCGAAGGGCGAGCGGAAATCACTCCTCAACTCGGAACCCGGCGTGATCTACCTCGCGGAAATCCTGGAGGTGCCGATCAAGCTGAAGGTGATCAAGGAGGCTGCCGTTTTTTCCGACAAGGACGGCAAGAACCGCCTCGGTTACCTGAAGGCGGATCAGACGGTGGAACTGGAAGGCATGACGGACAAAGCTTACCGCGTGCGCGGCCAGGGACGGACGAACAACGGCATCGTCGGCTGGGTCGGCCCGCACGCATTCTCCCACCCACAGGCAGATTTCGTGGCAAAGCTCAAACAACTCTACGAGCGCCAGATCGCAGTGAACATGATCATCGAAGACAAGGGCATAGCCATCGGCATGACCCTAGACGAGGTGGACAAATCGCGCGGCAAACCTACAAAAGCCTCCGTCCGCCGCACGGCGAAGGGCGAGGCAGGAAGCTGGGAATACATCGAATACGACGAGATCAAACACTACATCACGCAGGTCGACCCCACCTCCGGCCAGAC
Source organism: Akkermansiaceae bacterium (assembly GCA_043747935.1). Lineage (GTDB taxonomy): Bacteria > Verrucomicrobiota > Verrucomicrobiia > Verrucomicrobiales > Akkermansiaceae > Luteolibacter. The sequence goes on along the minus strand of JAYTOE010000113.1, from coordinate 12,458 downwards.
CTTCCGTCAGCTTTCTCACATCACACGAGAGGAAACGGGCAAGACCGTGGTTGAGTTCGAGGATGGACTCGTCACCGCGCTGCAGGAAGATGAGGACAACGGCCCAGGCAACGTCCGGATCATCATACCGCCGCTGGTCTTCGGCTGGTGAGAGACTCAGCGTGCGCCACTCTCGTAAATCCCCTCTGCTTGCTTCAGGGTGAGATCATAGATCACTCCCTCAAGCGGCACCCTCATCAGTACGCGCCCTGATGGATCCCTGAGCGGATAAAGTTCCGTGAGCTTCGGTGTTTTCTCGAAAGCTTCCTTCGGCAGGTTGATTTCAAACTCGCCCTCGTAGCGCATGGAGCGTGAAAGACGCTCGGCACCAAGTTCCTCCAATCTCCGGTTCTCAAGGCTGATCCCGAGTTTCTCGAATAGGGATTCTTCACCCTCCTTCGCGAAGCCCTGTCGCTTCGCATCTCCGCCCTCCTTGGCGGCACCTTCCAAGGTAATCTCCAGGGTATTTTCCAATTCGTCGTCGTTGAGGATGGCCAGTTCGTCGTCAACGGTCATGGACGTGGTTGTCAAGGACATGGCCTCTTCAGTCGTCGCTGGACGTACGGTCAGGCTGCCTTTCATGCGGAACAAATCGCCCGCCACGAGATTTGCCCCGGTAACCTCAAGCCTGCCAGCGTGGGTTTTCATGTGAAAGCCGCCTTGGCGGAAGTCGATGCGCCTGTAGTTGTTGAAGGCGTCGACCACGCTGATCGCGCGCAGGACGTGGATGCGATCCCGTATCGTAATGAAATCCTCACCCTCGAGCATCAAATCCCCCTCGAAGCCGACCCCTTCGGTGGAGTTTGTGGAACCGAATACGTTAAGCTCCGCTGAGACGAAACCCTCCACGAAATTGCGGACGGCAACCGGCAGGATGGAGGACAGATCGACTTTGCGCATCCTCATTCTGCCGCTGACCTCAGGCCTCTCGCCCGCCTTCACTTTCATATCCAGAAACGTCACGAAGCCCTCGTTTTTCTTGAGAAGTGCCTTTTCGATGACGAGCCCTTTCCTGCCGAACTGGACGACGAGTTCCTCAATCTCAAGGCGCTTGAGCCAGTTCTGGGAAAATGTACCGCCCTTAAACCTGAGCTTCCAGCCATCAGCAAGCCGGTCTGCGGTCATCTGGCTGCCGATGATGGCGCCTCGCGTGCGCTCCGAATAGCCCCATCTGATTGACATTTCGTTCACAACGATCTTTTGCAACTTCAGCCTGCCCGTATCCTGGAAATACACGTTGGCCATCGATTCCGCTGCCTCGCTCGAGTCCGATCCCGCACGCAAGCTCAGATCGACGCGGGAGATATTGACCACACCCGGATCCCAGTCCTTCTGGAAGTCGCTGAAAAGGCCTCGCTGGCACTTCAAATTCCGTATCTCCAGCTCCGTAAAGAAAGTCCCTTCCTTCCCTGTCATTGCGAGACGGCTGATGGAAAGCGCCCCCTGCTCACTGGCAAGTCCTTTCATTTCGAGTTCCTTGCCTCCCAGTTTCTCCATAAAGGAGGCTCGCATGCCCTGCTGGAAAGTCGTCGAACCGGTATGTTTGATTAGGAAAAAAATAAACCCGCCCGCAAGAAGGATCAGAAATAGGCCGATGCGCGCTGCAAGCCGCAATACGTGGAAGGTAAGCGCCCCCTTGCCCCCCCCTCCGGAAAGGGAATACCTTAGTTGAAACCAAAAGCCTTGGCCGGAAACCCACTGGCTCAGACGAAGGTGAAAGTTTTGCAATTGCTCTGACTCTGACTGTGCGCTCATTCTCCGCGCACATGAAAAGCCAACCGCACCCGGCTTGCCAGTAGAATCTTCGCCAACCACGACACCCTTGGAAACCACCGAATACAAAGTCCACCTCGAGATCTTCGAGGGTCCGCTCGACCTTCTCCTTTACCTGATCAAGAAAGACGAGCTCGACATCCACTCGATCTCCATCGAGCGGATCACCAGTCAATATCTGGACTACATCAACACCTTCAAGCTGCTCAACATTGACCTCGCCTCCGAGTTCATCGTGATGGCCGCGAACCTGATGTATCTCAAGTCCCGCACCCTGCTGCCGCGCACCGAGCAGCCGCCCGAGGAGGACGCGGAGGAGGACGATCCGCGCTGGGAGCTGATCCGCCAGCTCATCGAGTATAAGAAATTCAAGGACGCCGCCGGTTTCCTCTCGCTCCGGGAACTGGAGCAGCAGGGACGTTTCGCCCACCAGCCGGATCCTGGCAGCAAGCCGCCCGAGGAGCCCGCCGTGCTCGCCGAGGTGTCGATCTTCGACCTGATCCGCGCCTTCCAGAACGTCCTGAAGCGCTTCGAGGAGTCCCACGACTTCGGCGACATCGTGGACGACCGCTACACCGTTTCCGACAAGATCGAGTTCCTGCTCTCCCACTTCAAACCGGGCGAAGCACTGACCTTCGACGCCCTTTTCCAGACCGCTACCACCAAGGCCGAGGTCATCGTGACCTTCCTCGCCGTGCTGGAACTCATGAAGCTCAACCAGTTCGTCGTCCGCCAGGATCACCTGCTCGCCACGATCACCGTGGAGCGCCGGACGGCCATGGAAATGGGCCACGTAGAGAATGACAGCGTAGCCTGAAGCCTTTTCGTTTCTTCAATCCCCGTTTTTAGCCCACCTATCCCATGAAAAAAACCATCGCCACCGGACTCTTCGCCCTTGCCATATCAGCGTGCCAGGACGCAGAACCAACCACGCACAAAACACAGGGGGAATCCGCCTCTGTAACCTCAGACACCACCACAGCCATGCTCGAAACACCGAAAGACGTAGCCGCCGCCCCCGCCGATGCCGAGACCACCGCATCCGGCCTCGCCCACAAGCTCCTCGCAAATGGCACCGGCGAGCCCAAGCCCAAGGCCACCGACCTTGTCACCGTCCATTATTCCGGCTGGACGACGGATGGAAAACTCTTCGACTCCTCCGTAAAGCGCGGCGAGCCCACCTCCTTCCCGCTCAACGGTGTGATCGCAGGCTGGACGGAAGGCCTCCAGTTCATGGTGGTTGGAGAGAAACGCCGCTTCTGGATCCCTGCGAAAATGGCCTACGGCGAAAACCCGCCCGCCGGATATCCCGCCGGAACCCTCGTCTTCGACATCGAACTCATCAAAATCGGCCGATGAAAAATGCTCCGGAAAAAGCGGCGAAAGGCATGGCGCGGGTCTTCCTACTCCCTTGCCTGCTCGTCGTATCGGCACTCCTGAGCTCCTGCCCGGAGCCGCCCAAAAAGCCGATCCCGCCGCTCGACCCCTCGAAGGCCATCGAAAAGGATAAGCCCGCCGAGGTTCCCTCCGTGCCCGCCAGCCCGGGGCGGGTCTCCCGCATGCCTCTCGGCGATCTATTCCAGCTCGTCCAGGGCAAAGCCGCACTGATCTACGATGTCCGTCCTCCCATTTTCCACAAAATGGGCAACATCCCCGGTTCCATCAACTGGCCTGAGTCCGCTTTTGACCGTGATCTCGCCCAACACGAACCCCGCATCCGGGCCGCCATCGCACAAAACACGCCCGTCGTGATTTATTGCACGGATCTTGCTTGCCCCGATGCCGTCACCGTCGCCACAAAGCTCGCCGCGCGCGGCCATAGCGTATCAGTCCTCCAGGGCGGATACGATGCATGGAAAGTCGCGGCACCCTGAAACCTCCATTATCTCACCCAACCACCATGAAATCGTTCCATAACGTCACCGCCGACTCCCTCGCCAACATCTACTTCGATGGCCGCGTGGTCTCCCACTCCGTCCATTTCCCCGACGGCACCAAGAAAACCCTCGGCCTCATTTTCCCCGGCTCCTACCGCTTCACCACCGGTGCTCCAGAACTCATGGAGATCATCGACGGCTCCTGCGAGGTCTCCATCGATGGCTCCACCTCCACCAAATTCGTGGCGACCGACGAGTCCTTCGAGGTGCCGGGCGACAGCGCATTCACGATCACCGTGAACTCCGGCGTCTGCCAATACATCTGCTCCTTCCTGCCCGCCTAACCGCTCGCCGCATCCTCGCGATGTCCTGCCTCCGCATCCTGTCAGCCATCGTTCCCGTATTCCTCGCGGCTTCGTGCAATTTCGTCACCCTGCCGCCCGCCCCGGCACCCTCCCCTCTCCTCGTCCAGCGGAACACCGTTGCCACCTACACGCCGCAGCGCACGCCGGAAGTGCAGGTCTGGATGCTCGCCGACAAGCTCCACACCGGCATGGTCTTTCCCTACGACTGGCTGGTGGAATCCGGCTTCATCCCCCCGGAAAATTTCCCGGACTGCGAGTTCGTCACCTTCTCATGGGGCGACCGACAGGCCTACGTGAACAAGCGCTGGCTCACACCCGCCGAGGTGTTCAACGCGATCTTCCTACCCTCCGCTTCGGTGATGGAGTGCATCCCCATCCAATGGAACGTCACCGAGGTCTCGCCGAATCAGGAGATCTGGATGAAATCGATCCCCCGCGAGCGCGGTCCCTACGTCGCCGCCTTCCTCAACCACTGCACCATCCCCAACGCGAAGGGAAAACCCACCACCGTCGGCACATCAAGCTGGGGCGGAGGCGAACTCCTCGCCTCCCCGCAATCCTACTACTTCCCCCGCATCTGCAACGTCTGGACTGGCCAGATGCTCGAAGCCTGCGGTGCGAACATCAACCCCCTCATGTCCATCCACCGCGACACCCTCGCCTGGGAAGCCGAGCGCAACGGCTTCGCACGAATCTGGGACGGCTCGGGCAACGCGTATGCGAAACAGAAAAGGGAGTGAGGCGATGCAGGTTTTTCCGGCCTCAAAGAATAACTGCAGCCGCATCGTAGAGCTTTTCATCCAGACCGGGCTTGAGCTTGTTGAGCACATTCATGGCCGCACCGATAAGGATTTCAGTAAGTTGTTCGTCGTTTGTGAGCATGGGATACCGATACAGCAACCGTCATTCGTGCTCAAGCATCCGTGCCCATCCGTGCAATCCGTGGTTACATCTCTTAAAAACACTAAGTATCTCCCTAGTGTAGGAACCCTGGAGGGCGGAGTGCGATCCATACTTTCCATCCGCGGGCCGACCGCATACACCCTCATCCCATGATTGCTTTGTGCCGTTTCGCCCTGATCCTCCATTTGCTGGGAAGCGCCGCCTTTGCCGCCGATCCTCTCATCGACCTACGGTTGCTGCGGATGGATCAGAAAACGGCGAACTTGCTGGAGAAGGCGCTCCAGGACGATACGGCGAGCGCCGCACAGATCGAGGACAAGCTGGATGCCCTGGTGAAAGGCGGCACACTGACCGAACTCGCGCGGTTCCGAAAGCAGTTCGACACGAACGGGGGCATCATGAGTTTCGAGAAGGATCGCGCGGACCTCAAGGTCGCGGACGGTGATTCCCTGCCCGGCGGTATTTCGCTTGAGGCGGAGGCCATCGCTGGCCCTTCCGGTTGGGTGGATCTCCGTCTCGCATTGAACCGTTCTGTGTCGGAAGGCCTTAACCGGATCAACACCGAACGGACAAATACCTCGACGATCCTCAAAAGAGATCAGTGGGAGATCATCAGCGATTGGGGAGACGAAAAGCAGGCCACTGATGCGGAAGCTTACTGCCATAGATTCGCCCGCTCACAATGAAGATCTGACACTATTGAATGCGCCGAACCTAAAACAAATGCTCCAAAACATGGGCATGGAATTCCCTGCGGGAACGAACGCCTCCTTCAACGCTTCGGAAAGCCAAGTCGTCCTTGTGCACAACCGCGAGGGGCATCAGCGCTTCCGAGCCATCCTCGAACAGAACGGCCTCTCGATGAAGGTGGAGGACAAGGCAGCGCCCTGATTGCAGTTTTAGGAAAGTCTTCCTTGGAGTTTGCTCCCGGATTTTTATCGTTCCTTCATGGAAATCTCCCACGGCGCTCCTTCTTTCGCACTGAACCACGACCTGGTCTCGCTCCACGTCACCCGTGACGGCGGCATGCTTGCTCCGGTCGCGTTCCGGCTCGGAGATCGTGTGGTCTCGCCCTATTCCCTCTCGCCGTGGAAACCCGATGAAGTGGACGCTGAGCTGCCCGTGCTGCTGAAAAACCTGCGCGGCGATTTTTTCTGCCTCCCCTTCGGCCCGCAGGAAAACGGCCTGCCGCACGGCGAGACCGCGAACTGCGCATGGAGCCTTGTTTCCGAAACGGAAGACTCCCTCACACTCTCGATCGACGCCTCGGACGTTTCCGCGAAGGTCACCAAAACAATTTCCCTCCGCCCCGGGCAAACGGCGATCTATTGCGAGCACCACATCTCGGGGCTGGAGGGCGAATGGTCTTACGGCAACCACCCCATTCTCGACCTTTCCGCGATTCCCGAAGGCGGAGCTCGCGTCTCCGTCTCGCCGTTTCGCTGGGGATCGGTCTATCCCGAAGTGTTCTCCAATCCCGCCGACGGAGCGAAGCAGGCGCTTAAAATCGCCGCGCTCTTCAGCGACCTCAGCGAAGTGCCCCTCGCCGATGGCGGCACGACCGACCTCACCCGCTACCCCGCACGTGAGGGAACCGATGATCTCGTGATGATGGTTTCCGAGGACGCGACGCAGGAGCAGCCATTCGCTTGGACGGCCGTGGTTCTCGACGGCTACGTTTGGTTCTCGCTGAAAAACCCAACCGATTTCCCCGCGACGCTGTTCTGGCTCTCGAACGGTGGCCGCTCCGCCGCACCATGGGAATCCCGCCATCTGGGCCGCCTCGGCATCGAGGACGTTTGCTCCTATTTCTGCGACAGCGTGAATCTCTCCCGCAAGGATCTGCTGCGTAACCTCGGCGTGCCCACCACACGCGCCTTCACCAAGAATGAGCCCGTCACCCTCCGCAACATTCAGGCGGTCGCCGCCGTGCCGGAACACTTCGGCCTCGTGATCACTATCAAGCCCTGTGGCGATAGCGCGGTCACTCTCACCGACGAGAACGGCCTCACGGCCACCACTGCGTTGGATTGGCATGCTCTCTGAGCATCTACCCCTCTCCTCCATTCTATCTGCCGCCATCCCCACAAGGGTGGCGGTTTTTTTTGGGGGATATTCCCCATTCTCACCATTCTCTCATAAAGCGATCGCTAGTTTGTGCGCAATCCAAGCGCCATGCTACTACGCATCATCCATTCCAATCCCGCACGCCTTGCCTTTGTCATCTGCGCGGTCGTAGTCGCGGTTCTGATCATTCATTACCGCATCCTGGTGATGGGGGATAACCGACTCTTGCGCGCGAACCCCCGCAATCTCATCTAACAGAATCACAACACTTACCCCTATGCGCAAAATCCTATCCTCCGTCCCGGCCCGCTTCGCGATCATCGCTTTCGGACTGTTCCTTGTCTTCTCCATCGTCTCGCGCTTCGCCCTGCTCATTACGGCATGGCGGGAAGTTAGCCTGAGTCCTCCTTTGCTGGGTGCGTTCTGCATTGGCATCCTCTTCGACTTCGCGGCAGCGGTGTTCGCCGCAGCGCCTTGGTTGTTGCTCGGCATCCTTATGCCAGAGAAACTTCTCACGAAAAGGTGGATGCTCGGGATACTCTCCGCCCTTGCCGTCATCTATAGTGGCATACTCATTTTTATCACCACCGCCGAATGGTTCTTTTGGGATGAGTTCGGGGCACGCTTCAATTTCATCGCCGTCGATTATCTGATCTGGACGCAGGAGGTCTGGGGAAACATATCGGAGTCCTACCCGATGGCGCTCATCCTCCCGGCGATCGCCCTGCTTGCCTGCCTTATCGTCTGGGGCATGAATCGTGCCGGAGTCTTCGGCTTTATGCGCAATGCGCCCACTTCACTGAGCCATCGTGCCACCGCGCTGGCGATCCTTCTCATCGTTCCTTTTCTAACAAACCGCCTCGTCAACCAATCGACCATCCCAGCTTTCACCAACCAATACGACACCGAGATCGCAAAGAACGGATGCTGGTCATTCTTCGCCGCCTTCAAGCAGATGGAGCTCGATTATACGCGTTGGTATGTGAAGCTTCCCGAGGAAAAGGCACTGGCCGAAGCCAAGCGACTTCTTGTCTCGGAAAACGAAGCTGCCACCTCCGCAGATCCCCAGGATCTCGCTCGCACCATTTCCAAAACCGGCGAGGAGAAAGACTGGAATGTCATTCTCGTCTGCATGGAGAGCATGAGCGCCGAGTTCATGGGCTACATCGGAAGCAAGGATCACTTAACACCGAATCTGGATCGCCTTGCCGAGAACTCGGTCTTCTTTGAAAACCTCTACGCCACCGGAACGCGGACCGTCAGGGGTATGGAGGCACTCACTCTCAACCTCCCGCCAACCCCCGGTCAGGCGATCATCTATCGTCCGGAAGGAACGAACCTCAAGACCACCTTCACGCCGTTCCTCGACCGCGGTTATGATTGCGGATTCTTCTACGGAGGCGACGGGCGCTTCGATTACATGAACCGCTACTTCTCCACATCAGGATGCCGCATCGTCGATGCCAATGCCTGGGAGGAGAAGGACACCACTTTCAAAACCTCATGGGGCGCATGCGACGAAGACCTGTTCAACAAGACGATCTCGGAGGCGGACAAGGATTTCTCCAAAGGCAAGCCCTTCCATTTCTTCTGCATGACCACCAGCAACCATCGTCCTTACGAATTTCCCGCCGGACGCATTGACCTCACACCGAAAAACCGCCGTGGGGGCGCAGTAAAATACGCCGACTGGGCGATCGGCGATTTGATCGAAAAGGCATCCAAGAAGCCATGGTTTGAAAAAACTCTTTTTGTGATCGTCTCCGACCACTGCGCTAGCAGCGCCGGCAAGCAGGATATCGATGTCACGAAATACCGGATACCCGGGATGATCTACAACCCTGCACTCGTCGGCACGAAGAAGATCACGGCGCTCTCCAGCCAGATCGATGTCATGCCCACCGTCTTCGGGTTACTGAACTGGAACTACTCAACCCTCAGCTTCGGACAGGATTACCTGAGTCCCACGGCCGCCAGCCTGCCGGAGCGCTCGTTCGTGAGCAACTACCAGAAGATTGCCATGATCACGCCCGACAGCATGACCATACTCAAGCCGAACCAAAAGCACTCCTCCTACAACTGCTACCTGCCAACCGGCGAGCTTAGCAGGATGGATCGGGAAAAAATCGATCACACCCCTCTGCTGCGTGACACCACTGCCTACTACCAGAGCGCCGCATGGCTCTTCGGCTCGGGGAAAATGAAACGCAATTAGCCTCCCATACCTGCCTTTTGTGGATCGCACCTTCTGGCCATCAATCTTTGTCTCGTTCCTCGTCTTTCTCGTAATCGAGTTCACGGGAGCCGATCTGTGGGTGCAGGATCAATTCTATAATTTCCAATCCCATACCTGGCTGGTCGATGCAGAAGCACCGATCCCGAAACTGCTCTTCTATACCGGCCCGAAGGCGCTGATCTGGCTGTTCGGAATTTCCTTGATCGCAGCCGCTTGCTGTTACGGTCGATTCCGGCAGCTCTTTCCCAGCCTCACCTTCGCACGCCGTGACATGTGGATCGTCATCGCCACGCTAGCCACCGCACCTGCGCTGGTTGCGGTCGGAAAAGCCACTACCAACACATTCACTCCAGCGCAGATCCGGCGCTACGGAGGTCAGGTGCCATACGTGAAAGTCATCGAGCACTACCCCGCAGGCGACCGCCCAGCCAAGCGCGGCAGAGCCTTTCCCGCAGGCCACGCCAGCGGAGGTTTTGCCCTACTGAGCCTTGCAGGTCTTGCCGCCACCCGCCGTGGCCGGAAAATAGGCATCGCCATCGGGCTCACCGCAGGAACCGCAATGGGTGCCTACCAGATTTTCAAGGGCGCCCACTACCTGAGCCACACGCTTGTCACCGCCGGATTCTGCTGGATCGTCTTCCTCACATGGCGACGCATCCTCCCGGTTCGTTCTGCGGTTGTAGTTTTCGCCCCGGCACCCGATGTTCCGGAAGTTATGCGGCTCTTGATCATCGAAGACAACCACGGCCTGCGCGATGCCCTCACTCAATATATGCGCGAGGCCTCGTTCGTCGTTGACTCGACAGGCACTGGCGATGAGGGACTGTGGTATGCCACCGAGCATCCTTACGATGTTATACTCCTTGACCTCATGCTCCCGAAAATCAACGGCATGGAAATCCTCCGGATGCTTAGGAAAAAGCAGATTTCTGTTTTCATCCTGGTGATCAGCGCCCGCGACGGACTTGAGGATCGCATCGAGGCGCTCAACTCCGGAGCCGATGATTATCTTACGAAGCCCTTCCCGATGTCAGAGGCACTCGCCCGCGTCCATGCTCTTCTGCGCCGCAAATACTCCGTCAAGGATCCCGTCATCCATATCGCGGATCTCGATCTTGACCCGGTCAAACGCACCGTTTCCCGCGCAAGCCAACCCATCGATCTCACAGCGCTCGAATACCGCCTGCTCGAATACATGGCCTTCCGCTCCGGCCAGGTCGTCTCGCGCACCGAGATCTGGGAGCATGTCTTCGAGGACAGCAGCGGCGGCAACTCCAACGCGGCGGACGTCTATATCGGCTACCTCCGGAAAAAACTGAACCTGGGCGATCTCCCCAACCTCATCCACACACGCCGCGGCCACGGATTCATCCTTGAATAAACTTTAAACTCTAAATTTTAAGCTTCAAAATCAGAATCAACAGCTCGCCATTCAGCCTCTTTTCCGCAATCACCGTCTTCCTTAAAGTTTAAAGTTTAGAACTTAGAGTTTCCATGCCCGCACCCTCCATCCGCCGCACCCTACTCATACGCTGCGGCATGGGCTTAGGCCTGCTTTTCGTAGTCCTATCGCTCTCCATTTATTTCATGGTTCGTAAGAGCCTCTACGACGAACTCGACGAATCCATCCGCGAGACAGCCTCCATCCTCGCCAACCAGATCGAATACGAACATGGCGATATCATCTTCGAATGGCAGGAAGGCATCGGCACAAACTCCGGAATTCCCGACCAGTCCCTGTTCCAGTATTGGGATGAAAAGACCGGAACACCCACCCGTTCGCCCGCTCTCGGCACCGCCGATCTGCCGAAATTCACCGGACCGGAAGGAACTCCTGACATCGAGACCATTACCGTTCCGGATCGCATCGAGCACGCCCGTGCCATCGGGCTGACCGTTTACCCCTATGTGATTCCGGAGGAAGAGGCCGCCATGAAACTTCGGGTTGAAACTTTCGATCCGCAGTCGCGGCCCCTCACTCTGGTCGTCGCCCGCGACCTCACGCCCATCCTACGCACCCTCACTTACCTTGCCGTCATTCTCAGCATCGGCACAGTCATCACCTTTCTCCTAGGATTCCTTGTCATCGATCGCGCCGTGCGCGCTTCCCTCACTCCCATCGGAAGACTCACCGCCCAGGTGCGCAGCCGTTCGGAAAACCAACTCGACTCCGCCATCATCCTGCCGGGCGGCATACCCGCCGAACTCTCGCCTCTTGCCGAGAGTTTCGACCAACTCCTCGGCCGCGTCGCCGCCATCCGCAGCCGCGAGCGCGATTTCATCCGCCACGCATCCCACGAGCTCCGCACGCCAATCGCCAGCCTAAGCGCCACCACCGAACTCGCCCTATCACGCCCGCGTGATCCCTCAGAGTACGTCCGTCATCTTGAATCCTGCGCCAAGACCACCGCCGAGCTAGGCGGCCTCGTGAAACGCCTCTCCGCGCTCGCTCGCATCGGACAAGCCACCACAGCCCAGGCGATCGTGCCCACCGACATCTCGGATGTCCTCGCTACCTGCCTTTTCACGTTCTCCGGAAAACTCGAATCCGCAGGCATACGCACCGAAATCAGCTCTCCGCCTGATCTGCCGGCCGCCTTCGCGGATCCCGTTCTCCTTGCCCTCATTTTCAACAACCTCCTCGACAACGCCGCCTCCCACTCAACTCCAAACTCCACCCTATCCATCGTTTTCCAAACCATCGCAGACCGCATCGAGATCTCCTTCACCAACCCTTGCGAAGATACCGAAAACCCCGACCGCCTACTCGAACCGCTGTTCCGACGCGACGAATCGCGTAGCGAAACCGGCGATTCCCACCTCGGCATCGGCCTCACACTCAGCCAAACCGCAGCTCACGCCATGCAAGGCACGCTCACCGCCTCCCTCCCGGCGACCGGCCAAATCAGTTTCACGCTTTCGCTTCCAACCAAGGGTCCACCTGCCAAAAGATGAGAGCCGGATAGATCAGGGAAATCCAACCCGTAAGTTTCCTTTATGAGATTCATTGCCCCCGCCGTCGACTGTCTCGCCCTCTAACGCTTCACCTCTCTCCTACCAAATCACCATGAAACATCTCCTTCTATTCCTATCCACACTCTCGCTCACCGCATTCCTCCACGCCGCCGACCCGCTTGTTTCCAAGGCGGACGGCACACCGATCCGCCTCGCCTGCGTGGGCGACAGCATCACGCAAGG
>JAYTOE010000112.1:0-5151 GCA_043747935.1 Akkermansiaceae bacterium | reverse complement strand
AACTCAACGCCACCGAAACCCATTACCCCGGCACCAAACTACGCCTCAAATACATCCCACGCAGGTCATCGACTTTCCTTGCAGGTCAGGATGTCTGAGCCTCGCCCCAAGAACGCCTACCTCGACAAGCTCCGGGACATGTCGGCGGACGACATGGGAGAAAAATGAACCGCAGATGGACGTGAATATAACAAAATACGATCCAAAGGCCATGGCCGTTCTCTTCGGGTTTTTCCATCATTCTTCTCTTTCATCTGCGTGAATCTGCGTCCATCTGCGGTTGGAATTCTCTTCCCCACAAGCACCCAGTAGCCACAGCCCACGAGTTTCCTCAGGATTCTCCTTGACGCACCTCTAGCCCGAGCCTAAATCCGCCGCCCGTTTCTCAACTTCAACCCTCTCCCACCATGGCCAACGCACAAGTCATCCTCAAAGAAAAAATCGAAGGCCTCGGTGCCGAAGCCGACGTCGTGAAAGTCCGCGCCGGCTACGCCCGCAACTATCTCGTCCCGCAAGGCAAAGCCTTCGAAGCCACCAAGGCGAACCTTCGCCACGTGGAAGCCCTAAAGACCAGCCGCGCCCAACGCGAAGCCCAGGAAATCGTCGTCGCCCAAGAGCTCGCCACCAAAATCGGCAAGCTCAAGCCGTCCTTCACCCTTTCCACCGGCCAAGGCGGCAAGGCATTCGGCTCCGTCACGAACATGGACATCCACAAGGAGCTCGAAGCAGCAGGAATCTCCATCGACCGCCACTCCATCCAGCTCGACAAGCCGATCAAGAAATCCGGCAAGACCGCAGTTGAAATCAAACTCAACGCGCAAGTCACCGCGACCCTCACCATCACCGTTGATGCGGGCGATGTGACGGAAGACTAAATTTCAACTTTCAAAATTCAACTCTCAATGAAGAGGCCGGTTCCGAAAGGAACCGGCCTTTTTTCGCCTTGGGAGCGCTCGAACGGGCACGGCGGGGATCATTTCTTAGGGGCGGGCGGCTTGGCTTTTTTCTCCTGTTGGACACCGATTTTTTCCGGTTGGTATTTTGTGGGGTCGAACTTCGGGTTGCGCAGGGGGAGGGTGGCGTGGGTTTTTTGTAGGAAAGCCTCGATTTTCGCGTCGAGTTCGTGGACGCGTTCGGGTTGTTTCGCGGAGAGATCCGTGGTTTCTCCGGGATCAGCGGAAAGGTCGTAAAGCCGGTGGGCGTGTGCGCCGTTTTCGCCCTCGTGGAAAAGGCGGATGAGTTTCATGTCCCCGGAGCGGACGGCGATGGCGGGCGGCAGCCAATCAGGGACGGGCGGGCTGTGGGGGAAATACTGGAAGACCGCCTCGCGCTGGAGCGGCTTACCGCGGAGGGCGGGTGTGATGTCGATGCCGTCGAATGGCTGATCGCTGGCGATGCGCAGGCCGGCGAGGAAGGTGGGGTGGAAATCCTCGCTTTGGATGATGGCTTCGCTGCGGGCGCCGGGCTGGGTGAGACCGGGCCAAGCGATCACGCAGGGCACGCGCACGCCGCCCTCGAAAAGAGTGGCTTTGCCGCCGCGCAGGGGGCGGTTGCTGGTGGGGCGATCGTTTCCAACCCGGTCGTACATGTTGCCGCCATTGTCGGCGGTGAAGACGATGATCGTGTTGTCGGCGATGCCGAGGCGGTCGAGGGTGGAGCGCAGGGTGCCGACGGCGTCGTCCATGCTCTCGACCATCGCCGCGTAGGTGGGGCAGCGCTGGGTGTCGGCGGGATCGACCGTGCGCTTGTATTTCTCGATGAGCGCCGCCTTGGCATCGAAGGGGGCGTGGACGCTGAACATCCAGTAGTTCAGGAAAAACGGGCGATCCTTGTTTTTTTCCATCCATGCGACTGCTTCCGCAGCCATGCGATCCTCGATGTGCTGGTTGGGGACATTGGGATCAGGATCGAAGTCCTTGTATTTCCATGGTGCGACGAAACTGCCCGCAGGGCCGGGGCCGGCGAAGTGGGGGATATCGATATCGAAGCCGTGCTGGAGAGGGGAATGGGGCGGGGGGCCGAGTAGGCGTTGGTGAAAGTCATGCCGCGCATGGCGAGGCGGTCTATGTTCGGGGTGCGGTAGAATTTCGTGTGGCCGTAGAGCGATGTGTCCGCCCAGCCGAGGTCGTCGGCGAGGATGAAGACGATGTTCGGAGGCCGCTCCGCCGAGTTGGCAATGAGGCTGAGGCTGAGGCAGGCGGCGAGGATAGGTTTCATCATGGGTCGGAGGGTTTCGGGGGCATTTCGGAAGGTTGGTAGCGATTCCCGGAACCGCGGTCGCCTTGGGGGGAGTAGTGCGGGCTGTCGGCGTGTTGGAAAAACATGGGCTGGTCGCGTTGCCAGGGTTTGCCCTGAAGGAGGGGCAGGAAGGAGGTGCCGTCGGTTTCCGCAGGGGGGATCTTGGCGGCGGCGAGGTTGTAGGCGCACCAGGGGTCGGTGTCTAAATCAAAGAGTTCGAACTCGGGCAGGTCGCCCTCGATGAGCTGGCGGAGCAACTCTCGCTGGGGGCTGGCGGTGGCCGCGAGGGTGGCGGGGTAGCTGCGGTTGAACCACGGCGGGCCGGGCTGGAACTGGTCGGTGTTCATTGCCTTCTGCGGCTTGTTTAAACTGGCTCCGGTGACCTGGCGGAGGTTGTGTACGAAATAATGACGTCCATCGCAGACAGCGCGCGCGTCGTATTTTTCATGGCAGGCGGTGAGAACCGTCCGCCGCCCGGGAATATCCGCCGCCCGGGAATATCCGGCGCTCCGGGAATATCCGGCGCGCCGGCAAGAGCCGACAGGAGCGATTTTTCCAACATGCTCGGAGGGATGTCGATGCCCGCGAATTCGAGGAAGGTGGGGGCGAGGTCGAGATGGCTGATGGGAGCCTTGATCCTGCGGCCGCCGCGGATGCCGGGGCCGTCGATGAGCAGGGGTACATGGAGTCCGTAGATGCTCTGCTTGAAGCGGTGGAGCCCGATGCCGTGGTCGGAGGTGAAGACGACAAGCGAGCGATCTAACAGACCGTGTTCCGCGAGGCTGTCGCGGGCGGCGGCGTAGATCAAGTCGAAGGACTCGATCGCTCCGTAGTAATCGGCGAAGTCCTGCCTGACGCCGGGGACATCGGGCAGGGAGGCGGGGACATCGATGGATTTCGGATCGACGTGGGTGACGCCGCCGTCAGCGAGCAGGCCGCCCTTGGGGTTGGGGAAGCCCTGGTGATAGGGAAATTTCCGGATGGGCTGCACGTGGGTTTTCGAGCTGATGGCGGTGTGCCAACCGCGGGTGCGCAGGATCTCGATGAGGGTGGGCAGGTTTTCGCGCACGCCGCCGAGCGAGAGATCGGAAGGATCGCCCTTGAGCGGGAAGTCGGTGCCGTAATTCCGCACGTTGCAGATGCCGCCGTTGGTGTGCGGGTAGGTGCCGGTGAAGAGTGCCATCTTGCTGGGGCTGCATACCGGGGAAAGGGAGAAGGCCCGCGCGAAAATCACGCCGGAGGTGCCCAGATTGTCGAGGTGCGGCGTATCGAGACCTTTGGTGCCGAGGCAGCCGAGGTGGGGGCTCTGATCTTCTGTTAGAAACAGGATGATGTGGCGGGTGGCTCCGGTGGGAGGAGTGCTTTCAGCCGCCAGAAAAGCCGGAACCATCAGCAGTGCCGCGGCAATCGCCTTCAACGCGGCCTGATGAGAAGGATGGTTCATGAGCATAGGTTTCCAGCCCGCCCGGAAAACACAAGGGCTGGGCGGCGGGAAGTTGAGGGAAAGCTGGCTCGCGCTAGCGGCGGCGGCGCAGCAGGCCGAGCACGCCGATGCCGAGGGCGCTGCCGCGGATCAAGCAGATAGCTCCCGCTCTCTTCTTCCTTGGAGTTTGGGGTTTGGGATTTAAGATTTCCCGCAGGATGATCCCGGCGCGAAAAATCATGTATGAGGTTTCCGCTCCTCTGCGGCAATACCTCTACCGTTTCGATCGACTGCGTGAAATCCCCCGGGTTTATTCGGAGTTGACCCGTTTCACCGGTGCGATGCCCTACGAGGATCCGCTCGGGCGGGAAACGCTTTGGCTCACGGTGATGTATCCGCCCGAAGTCATCGCGGAGCTCCGACCGCGCCTGATCCGCATCTACAGCGAACTCAAGCTCGGCCGCGATGCCGTCGAGCACGAGCACCTCCTCGTGGATCGCATCGACTTCGGGGATTTCGGAAACTCCAAGCCTTTCCGCGTCCGCGTCACGAACCTTTTCAACGACAACTCCGACTACTTTTACGTGAAGCAGGCGGATGCCTCCCGCATCTACGGCCTGGAGCTGGAGCACATCCTTTCGCCGAACCGGATCAACTACATGGTCAAGGGCAACACGCTCATCGAGGAACACATCGCGGGCGTCCCGGGCGATGTCTTCCTGCGGGATTACCTGCCCGATCCGAAGCTCAACAAAGTCCGCATCGCCAAGGAGTTCACGAAATTCACCGAGCGCTCCTTCATCCGCCTGCTCGGCGATATGCGCAGTGTGAACTACGTCGTCGATATCACGCCGGACTTCGAGGAGGTGCAATACCGCGTCCGCGCCATCGACTTCGACCAGCAATCCTACGAGGGCAACGGCAACATCTACCTCGCCTTTCGTTTCGGCTCGAACCGCCCGGTCACGCGCCTCGCCTTCGAGGTTCTCAACCGGAAATCCATCGACCAATACGTGAGCGAGGAGCACTCCCAGATGGCTCGCCGCGCGAAAGTGGAATCCACGCGCCTGCGCGCCTTGCTCGGCATCATGCGCCGCGAGGAGATCGCGCCGATGCCGCATGTCCATCGCCTCGCGCTCGAGCTCAACCGCATGCACGGCACCTCCGATTTCAGCGACTGTAAATCGATGGGTGAACTCACCGCCGAGCACATTTCCCTGATGCTGGGGGTGTGATACCGGAACTCCTTGGGTTTTGGATCGAGAAAGGGACGTGATCGAGAAAGGGATCGCAACGGTGTCCAAAATTTCAATCACAAGTGGGGATCGAGAAAGGGACGCACCTTATCTCAGAAAAATCTCGCTATTTGAGGTGTGGGGCATAGGATATGAGGCATGAGGCAATCCCGATTCCTGGCTCCGTGGAGGAATTCCACGGAAAAACCCGCGCTGTATCACCTTGTATCGAGGGTTGTAGAGCGTCGGTTTGCC
>JAYTOE010000111.1:0-10181 GCA_043747935.1 Akkermansiaceae bacterium | reverse complement strand
CCCGGCGAGGAGTTGCCGGCGGAGGGTGGTGATGGTCATGGGAGAAAATTTGAAATTTGAGATCTGAAATTTGAGATTCTCACGCGTCGGTGACGACTTTGGGGACGCGGATCTGGCCTTGGGCTTGGTCGGGCGCGTTTTGGAGCATGGCTTCCAGCGAAAGGCTTTGGTGCGGGGTGTCGTCGCGCATTTTCCCGAAAACCGCGCTGGCGTGGGCGCTGGAATCGATGCCGGAAACGTCGAGTTTGGAAAGTGCCTCGACGTGGCCGAGGATGGCTTCGAGCTGCGGCTGGAAGGTGGCTACTTCTTCATCGGTGAGTTCGAGGCGGGCGAGATTGGCGACGTAGCGGACATCGATGTGGCGGTGCGACATGGGCGGGAGCGTCTTGAAACGGCGGGGTTTTTCCAAGTGCCATTTTGCTCGAAGAAGGCGGCGCGTGATAAACTTGGGAAGTTTTTCAAAAAACCTTTGAACGTTCACAAAAGTTGAATGTCTTATCCCCATGAAAGCAGCGAGCAATCGCTCTTCATGTAAGGGTGTTACAGCAAAGTTGTCTGCCGATCCTACGGGTGTGGGTGTGGGTATGACAAATCTAGGCCGTCGGGGAAGGGACTCCCCGGCGGCCTTTTTTTGCCCACGACCAAGGAGCGGCGGGATCAGCACAAATGCGGCAATGCGGGCGGGTGGGTTCTTGTCAGCGGAGCGAACGGCTATATCGGCTTGCGGTTGATCCAGGCGCGCCATGGCCTACGGCACCTTGTTTTCCAGCCACTTCGGGGGGATGCCGCGCTGCCCCCAGTAGGCAGCCTGGTCGTGGAGGATCTCGCCTTTTTCGTTAAGCGGAGTGTATTCCGAGCGCCAGAGTATGGAGCCGGTGTGGGGATTCTTCGGCGCGAGGTAGCCGGTGATCTCGCCGTATTCCGCGCGCAGCGCCTCGCGGTCGTAATACCAGTGGACGGGCATCGATACGGCATCCGCAACGAGCGAGCCGAGGTAGGCGTTTTGGAAGGGATCGGATGTCATGATGAGTCCGCGATAATAGGCCGGGATGTGTGGGGCGCAACTTGGGTGTTAGAGAACCTCACGGAGGTTCATGCCAAAGATTCTTAGAATTTGGATTATTGAACCGCAGATGAACGGGATGGACGCAGATAAAGACGCTGATGAAGAGAATGGAAATAGTCTGAAAGCAAAAGAATTTTGGTATCACCCGCGATACGAAGGATGTTTGTGCGTAGTGATGGAGCCATCCAGAAGCGCACTTCCAGTTCCAGAAACCACAGGTTTAGAACGACGGAGGTTTCAGCGACTACGATCACCGCGAGCCGAGCGCACGGAGGGTTTCCAAGTCCTGTGCGAGCATCTCTTCCGTGAAGGTGGGAATGTGCCGTGCATAAAGCGCCTGATCAAAGTCATGGCGACTTACTCCGGCCACATCCGCCGCAGACTGCCGTGACAAGTGCCCCGCCGCATATCCGCCGCAGGCCAGATCAAGAAGGATATCCTCCTCGGCGATGCGCTGGAGAGCGGGGACGTCTGGAAGTGTGATCGTCACGTGCGGATATGCTAGGGGATGGGAGGAAGGATTTCAAGCCGTAAGGGATAGCTTGGGAAGTATGAGGTGACGATGGGTAAGCCTGCCGGAGGCGCGGCTCTCCGTTACGCCTTCGTCTGGCCTTTGCCGCGGACGCGGTATTGGTAGCTGGTGAGCTCGCGGAGGCCCATGGGGCCGCGGGCGTGGAGCTTGTCGGTGGAGATCCCGATCTCGGCGCCGAAGCCGAACTCTCCGCCATCGGCGAAGCGGGTGGAGACGTTGTGGAACACGCAGGCGGAATCCACGGCGCGAAGGAAATTTTCAGCCACATCATGATCGCCGGTGACGATGCAATCGGTGTGGTGGGAGCCGTGGGTGTTGATGTGGGCGATGGCTTCTTCGGTCGAGCCGACGATCTTGATGGCGAGGATGAGGTCGAGGTATTCGGCGCCCCAATCCTCCACGGTGGCGGGGATGGCGTCTGTTAGAAGCGCCAGGGTTTCGGCGCAGCCTCGCAGCTCGACGCCTTTCGTGCGGAGGGCGGCGGCGGCGAGGGGGAGAAAGGTTTCCGCGACGGGGCGGTGGACTAGGAGGGTTTCAAGGGCGTTGCAGACGCCGGGCTTCTGGGTTTTGGAATCGACGGCGAGTTTCACGGCCATCTCAAGGTCGGCCTTTTCGTGGACGAAGAGGTGGCAGATGCCGTCGTAGTGTTTGATGACGGGCATGCGGGCGAGGGAGACGACGGTCTCGATCAGTCCTTTTCCGCCGCGCGGGATGATGAGGTCGAGCCATTGATCCATGCCCGCCATGGCGGCGACGCTGCTGCGGTCGGTGAAGGGGACGAGCTGGATCGCGTGCGCGGGAAGACCTGCCTTCTCGCCGGAGGACTGGAGGGCAGCGGCGATGGCGCGGTTCGAGTGGATGGCCTCGCTGCCGCCGCGCAGGATGGTGGCATTGCCGGTCTTGAAACAGAGCGCGGCGGCATCGGCGGTGACGTTGGGGCGGCTCTCAAAAATGATGCCGATGGTGCCGATGGGGACGCGCACCTGCTCGATGCGGATGCCGTTGGGGCGGTGCCAGGCATCAATTACTTGGCCGACGGGATCGGGCAGGGTGGCGACGTGTTCGAGCGCGGCGGCGATGGCTTCGAGGCGCACGTCATCGAGGCGGAGGCGGTCGAGCATCGCGGAGGAAAGGCCTTTGCCTTCACCGGCAGCGATGTCCTTGGCGTTGGCGGCGAGGATTTCCGCAGAGGCGTCGCGGAGTCCGTTCGCCATCGCGATGAGGATGGTGTTTTTCGATTCCGACGAGAGCTGGGAAAGCTGGTGAGCGGCGGCGCGTGCTTGGCGACCCATCGAGTGGATTTGTTCTGTGATGGGAGCGCTCATGGTGTGGTGTCATTAAAACTGTTTGTGTAGAATGCAAGCAGGCACAAAATCATGGGGAGCACACGCGCCCCCGCGTGTCGTTTCCGACGCCCTCGTCGGAAACCGCGTGGAATGGTTCGAACGGCCGGTCTTCGGCGAGGGCGCCAAAGACAACACGCGGGGGCGCGTGTGCTCCCCGCGGATGCTTCGCCCATCCATCCGAATTCGCTACTCTGAAATATTGGATACACTGGCGGGGATGAATTTCGTGGAAATGCCTTTCCCGGCGACGATGTCGGCGAGGCGCTCAGGGTGACGGCCGTTGGCGATGTGTGTCTCGATCCCGGCCTCGACCGCGAATTTCACGGCCTCCAGTTTCGAGGACATGCCGCCCATGGAAAATTTCCCCTTGTCCTCGCGGACGTGGCGGAAGACGGAGTCGATGTTGTCCACGACGGGAATGAGCGCCGTGGTTTCGGGATCGAGGAGGCCATCGACGCTGGTGAGGAGGATCACGCGTTTCGCGCCGAGGAGTTTCGCAACGCGGACGGAGAGCATGTCGTTATCGCCAAAGCTGAGCTCGCGGATGGCGACGGAGTCGTTTTCGTTGATGATGGGAAGGATGCGCGGCTCGACGAGGAGGCGGCCGAAGGTGCTGAGCAGGTTTGCGGCGCGGCCTTCGTTCTGGATGTCCTCGGCGGTGAGGAGGATCTGGGCGACGGTGATCTCGAAGTTTGCGAACAGGGAGCTGTAGGTGCTCATCAACCGCGCCTGGCCGACGGCGGCGCAGGCCTGGCGTGTCTCGATGTCTTTCGGATACTCGCTGAGGCCGAGAGCGGAAACACCCGATCCGACGGCACCCGAGGAGACGAACATGCAGCGTTGGCCGGAGTTGATGAGGCCGGAAATGGCGGCGACGAGATGCACTAATGCGGCGCGGTCGATGGTGCCGTCCGAGGTTTTCGTTAGGACACCGGTGCCGGCCTTGATGATGGTGAGGTCTGTGGACATGCGGTTTCCGGCGGATGCCGGGGGCGAAGGGATAAACCGAAGCGGCGGGACTTGCCAATCCAAAGCGTGCGTGTGTCCGGAAGTTCCCCTTGCTCCGCGAGGGGGGAGTCCTGTAAGAACGGGTTCTTCCGAAGACCTATGAAATCCAAAATCCTGCTGCTTTTCTTAACCCTGTTCGCCTTCACCACGATACTGGCCTCGGCGTCGGGTGGAGTGGAGCCTGCCTTCACGGATCTGAAGGGCGGGGAGGTTCAGTATGCGAGTTTCCCGAAACCGCTCGAATTGTATGACAAGGTGGAAGGCTCCATGTTCGATACGATCAAAGCACGCGCCGCCGAGAGTCCGTTCAACGTGGTGGCTTCGGTAATTTTCCTGCTCGCGATCGGCCACACCTTCGTCGCGATACCCATCAGCAAGCTCGCCCACAAGTATGCGCACGAGCATGAGGAGCAGCTCAAGTTGCGCGGCCTGAAGGACGCCCAACACCCGGACGGAGTGGCGGAGGTTTCCTTCAAGGCTACCGTCCTGCATTTCCTAGGTGAGGTGGAGGCGGTGTTCGGGATCTGGGTGATCGCGCTCGCGGCGGCGGCGACCTATTTCTACAGTTGGCATGATTTCGAGGTTTATCTGAGCAAGGACAAGGTCTTCACCGAGCCGCTGTTCGTGGTGGTGATCATGGCGATTGCGGCGAGTCGGCCGGTGCTGCGTGTCGCGGAGATCTTGTTGTCGAAGGCCGCCGCCCTAGGGAAAGGGACGCCCGCCGCGTGGTGGCTGAGCGTGCTGATTATCGCGCCGATCCTCGGATCCTTCATCACGGAGCCCGGCGCAATGACCATCGCCGCGATGCTGCTGGCGAAGAAATTCTACCGCTTCAACCCGCCCCCGCTGCTCGCCTACGGGACGATCGGATTGCTTTTCGTGAACATCTCCGTGGGCGGTACGCTGACCCACTTCGCGGCGCCGCCGGTGCTGATGGTGGCCGGAAAGTGGGGCTGGGACAGCCTTTTCATGCTCGAGCATTTCGGCTGGAAAGCGGTCACGGGCGTTGTGATTTCCAGTCTCATCTACTTTGTGTTTTTCCGCAAAGCCCTCTTCAGCATCGCCGACAAGGCGGATGGTTGTGAGGATGGTGAGTTGCACTCGGCCTCGTGGTCCGAGCGCGAAACACCGATCCCCGCTTGGATCATCGGCGTCCACCTCGCGTTTCTCGGATGGACGGTTTACACTGCGCACTATCCGGTGCTGTTTGTGGGCGGGTTCCTGTTCTTCCTCGCCTTCATTTTGGCCACCGCCCACCACCAGAACGAGGTTTCCCTGAGAAGCCCGATGATGGTCGGCTTTTTTCTCGCGGGTCTGGTGATCCACGGCGGCTGCCAGGGCTGGTGGATCGCTCCGATCATCCAGAATCTCTCCGATCAGGCGCTGATGCTGGGCGCGACGATCCTGACGGGTTTCAACGACAACGCCGCGATCACTTATCTCGCCTCGCAGGTGGACGGGATCTCGTTCACCGCGAAGCACGCTGTGGTGGCGGGAGCCGTCACGGGCGGAGGTCTAACGGTGATCGCCAACGCGCCGAACCCGGCGGGCCAGAGCATCCTCTCACGGTTCTTCAAGGACGGAGTCTCGCCGCTCTACCTTTTCCTCGCGGCCCTGTTGCCGACCATCGTCGTTTACCTCTGCTTCGTGTTCCTTTCGAACTGGCCTGCTGAGGAGCACAATCCGCAGGCGCCCGCCGTGCATCAGGAGGCGACGCCCGCCGAGTGATTCACTTCCGCCGGATGCGCCAGACTTCGCAGATCTGGTTACGCTCCGGGACGCGGCTGCTGAAGCGGTCCGTCTGGCCCAGGTAAACCGCCTGCACGAGCTGGCCGGGGCGCTTTACGGAGGAGAAATGCTCCGCGGCGGTGGTGGCGCGCTGTGAGGAAAGCTCCTGGTTCGCGTCAAGGTTTCCTGTTTCCGAAGCGTAGCCGATGATCAGTGTGAGATCGCCGTCCGGAACCTCATTCGCGGCAAGCGCTGCGAGCTGTTCCATATCCGCTGCGCTGAGTTGGCTTTTCCCTGTCTCGAAGGCCAGGGTGTGGAGGACGTTCGCACCGAGATCGACGCCAAGCTTGCTGTATTCCGTGGTGAGATCGGAGTCCTTCATTCCCTCCAGCTTCCGCAGGCGGCGGAAAAGCTCGACGGCGGCGGGAAGCAATTCGGCCTCGGAATTGGCGAAGAGATCCGCCTTCGCCGCGTTCTCCTCCAGTTCCTTCGCGCGGGCTTCGAAAAACTCCTTGGCACGCAGGGTCTCCTCGTAGCGGCGCTGCAGGGCCGCGAACTCATCATCGCTCACTCCCGCGCCCATCTCCTCTTTCAGCTTGGCCAGCTCGAGGGACATGGCCTCCCGCTGCGCCTGCGTGTCGGCCAGCATCATTTTGAGCCGGTCGACTTCGGCGGAGGCGATCAGCGCGCGCTGGAGTTCGCTCTGGAGGCGGGCGTTCTCAAGGGAGACATCCTGCCGCAGTCTTTCTAGCCTCAGAGTCTCGCCGTTGCGGGCGGAGAGTTCCGCATCCTTATCCGCGAGCATTTGTTGGAATTTTCCGGAAATCCCTGCCAGTGTCTCCGCATCCGTCCGCAGCCGTTTTGCAATCTCCTCGACCGGTTCCGAGCTGCCTTCGAGCGGCGATAATCCCATGGCAAGGCGTTGCCGGTTCAGTTCCGAGCGTCGCGCATCCAGATCGGCTTTGATCGCGGCTACGGTAGGATCTTCACCGGAGCTCTTGGGAGTTTCCCCTCTGCGGACGACCGTCACCGCCAGCACGATGAGCATGGCGAGGATCATGAAAAGAAGAATCAATACGGGATTGAATTGCGCCGTAAGCTTGCTGCCGACCTGGGTCTCTACCGCTTCGGGATGAATGTGCTCCGCTGCGTCGATCTCTTTCGTGTTCTTTTCCTCGTGCTTTTCCTCTGACATGCCGGAACCCTGTCCAATACCCCACCGATATGTCAATGCGGTCTTGATCGTATCACCTCACAGTTCCCCTGCGCAGATGAGACTTTGAGACACGCACCGGGATCATCCTTCAGTAGCCCGACCAGCTCTTCATCGCTCATCCCGGCAGTATCATGCACCTGCCGGTAGCAGGTATCACAAACCCTTGAGCCCGTCTCCGAGGGTTTGAGTTCCTCCCATCTCTTCCCGAGCGGGCAATTCAGCTTTTTGAGGAACTTCCCGGTGTCCGTGTAGAGGGAGAGATCTGTTGCGTCGATCTTCATCAGCCTATCCACACCTCCGCATCCTTTTCCGGGTCGAACAGGATCTTGAAATCCCCCTTCTTCCACACCGCCTCGCCCGCCTCCAGCCTCGGGCGGTAGCCTTGGTTGCCATACACTGCGATGATGTCCTCGATGATGTCGTCCAGCCACACGTGCTCGCCCTCTTCCAGATCCGGTGGCACCAGATAGGCCGCGTAGGGCAGGGGGAAATGGTAGGTATAATAATGGATGTATGGGAGGACACGTTCATACCCTTCCTCCGGATGATAGCGGCAGTCGCCGACAACCTTGATCTCCCCGCTTTCCCGGTGCTGATAAACGGTCAGGGTATTGCCTATCTCCGGATCCGGCTTCACGGCTTTTACCAAGGGTCGGAATCCTTCCATCGCCGCCGCGTTGATAGCTTTCTCTGTCCGGGCTGTTTTCACAACACGTAGATTGCTCGGGTTCTTTGGTGGTTGGCCTCTCATTTTCTTCTTTCTCTCACGAACCCACATATCTTTGCGAAAAATCCGGTGTGGGAACAAAGGAATAAAATGCCGCTGTGTGTTGTTCGGATGTGCCTGCGCAATCCAGCAAGCGAATGGTCAATCTCCTCGGCTGCCGCTCCACTTTGTAGGCATTGTAACGGACGGATTTCGCAAATACTCGTTTTCTGCTGTTTCTGCTGTAGAAAAGGAAACGGTTGATGATTCCGTTATCGTCGCACCTAGCGAGCGAATCGAAATCCATGACAAACGCGGTGATACTTGGGATAGATGTGGACATAACCTTGTTAAAATGGAGACGGCCATATCCCTTCCCGATCAAAGCGCGTCTCGATTGCGATGGGATGGACACCGAACCGTGGGGCAATCAACTCCGCCGTTTTGCTGCGGATCTCCGCATTCGATACCCATGCGTGCCTTCCGTATTTTTCATCCATGGCTGGAATCATACGGTCAAAGCACTCACGCAGTATTTCAACAGGCACGAGTAACCTTCCGGCGAATTCATTGGCTTCCCTCTCGAACTCATATTTTCGCCCATCATGCTCATTCAGCCAGTCGAGGAGATGATCCGGAGTCCGGATGTTCGCTGATTCGAAGACATCGCGGTGGAGATAAAGGTGTCCCAATTCGTGGCCGATGGAGAAGCGGAGCCTGTTCAACTGGGAACCACGTATCACGTCAATCCGGTCGAAAATCTCCCCATCAATGTAGAAGCCTGAAAAATCCGCCAAAATCGCCGCGTCCGCCCCGAAGTCGTTTTTCAATCCATCGTAGGGAATCAAATCCAGCCGCAAATCGAGTTCTACGAAGGAGATTAGATCCAAGGGAATCTGTTCGACCTTCAGCGTTGCGTGGGTGGATCGCAAATCCTCCACGATCTTCCAGATTTCAGAATTCGACTTCATTTCAAGTGGCGATCAGGACTTATGCAGTTTCTCGACCCCGCTCATCAGCTTTTCAAAGTCATCGCGGGTGTATGTCTGTCCACGTATGGCGCGGAAGAAGGCGGGCATCTTGGCCATCAGCTCCTCATCCTTCAAATCAGCGGGAATCTGTCCCCGGGCAATCGCGGCAAGATCGGATAGTTCGGTCTCCTCGGCACAGGAAAGCCCAAGCAGCCCGACAATTCTTCCAATCAGTTCAGTATCATCGGGCGGAGCGATCACACCGCGCTCAATCTTGCTCCAATTGCTTGGATCGATCTCCGCCTCCCGGCAGAAGCTGCGTAAAGTCATTCCCGCCGCAATGCGCCGGTCTTTGATCATTTCTCCGAATATTGTGGGTTGCATGCTGTGTGGTTGTTACGCAACCACAATAATCATCTGTGGTTGATACGCAACCACATTTTTAGCGCTGTGTGAAAATTGACACGGCAAGCGCCAACACCTTGGAGGGGCTGGCCGAATGCGTGATCACGCCCTTGCTCCCCAACGCCTTCCCTATCTCTTATCGAGACCCGCCCTTTGCTTATTCCGACGGGCTAACAGCAGGCGGATCTGCTACTGCGAGTAGGCGCTTAAGTTCCGACTCATAGTTGGCTAGATCATCCATCCATTCCTTCATTTGCCTCATCATGTGTAATTGTGTCTGATTTGTGATCAATTGTTGATGGTATGACGGATTTCCTGAGGAAGAGGGAATATCTGCTAGTTGTGGCGACGTCAATGCCACCTGAATTCCCTCCATAATACCGTCGATAAGCTGCTCCTTCGCCTTAATTGCTTCGGCGAGATGAGTCCTGTCGCTATCGTGCATGAAACTCACATCCTTAAGTCCACTCGCAACCGCATGCAGGAGACCTCTTTCGTAAACGATTTTGTCATACGTCCTCTCGCTGAGTGCGGTGATAGCAATGATTCTTTCGGAACGAAGTCTGGCACTTCGTTCCTCATCCATTTGCTTATGCTGTAAGCCGAGCTGCCAGATCAGCGCTCCGAATGCCAAAGCAGTGAAAAAAACACCAAGAATATTGAAGGAATCTCCCAATTGTCCGAGACCCATAATGTCGCCACAAGACCAGACGACTAGAACCACCATGACGAACACTCCACAGAGCATCATAAGTACCCATGCTGCGAACTTTATGTATCCTGAATGTATCTTCACGCGCCCTCCCTCTCATTCAACTGCGGCAACCCGTTCACAATCCTCACCGTCTCCACGCTGACTTTCGCGACGCGGAGGAAGAGTTCCATGGGGTAGGCGGGGTTTTGCATGGTTTCGGTGGCCCAGAGGTTGGCGTCGTTGGTGATGCCGCTGTCCTTGTCGGTGGTGACGGACTGGCGTTCCATGACCCATTCGAGGGCGGGCTTGCCGTTGACGATGTAGTCGTAGGCTTCCAGGGGGATGTGGCGGAGGGTGATGCGGGGGTTGTAGATGACGGTGGTTTTTTCGGGAACGCTTTTGTTGGTCTCCGGGTCTTTGGTTTTGGCGAATTTCATTTTCTCCACGCGGTAGCGGAGATCTTCGGTCGCCGCTTCGGTCTTCTTCACCTCATCAATCACGATGTCCGG
>JAYTOE010000110.1:0-11296 GCA_043747935.1 Akkermansiaceae bacterium | reverse complement strand
TATCTCGGCAAGGAGTATGATCTCGCCGCGCAGGCGGCCACGGGTGAGCCGGTGATGTATGATTCGAAGGATCTGGTCACGCACGGCGTGGTGCTGGGGATGACGGGTTCCGGGAAAACGGGCTTGTGCCTCGCGCTGTTAGAAGAGGCGGCGATGGACAACATCCCGGCCATTATCATCGATCCCAAGGGCGACATCGCGAACCTGCTGCTGACTTTTCCGGATCTCGATGCGAAGAGCTTCGAGCCCTGGGTGAACGCGGACGACGCGGCGAAGAAGGGCATCAGCGTCGAGGAACATGCCACGAAGACCGCGGCGATGTGGAAAAAGGGGCTGGAGGATTGGGGGCAGGACTCGGGGAGGATCGCGCGCTTCCGGGAGAAGACGGATATCAATGTTTTCACGCCCGGCAGCACGGCGGGCATTCCGGTATCCATCCTCAGCTCGCTGGGCGTGCCGCCCGCCGAGGTGATGGAGGACGGTGAGCTTTTGGGAGAAACGGTGGGCAGCACGGTGGAGAGTTTGCTGTCGCTGATCGGCGTGGATACGGATGGTCCGGAGGCGGCGCTGCTTGCCGCGGTTTTCCTGGGCGAGTGGAAGCAGGGAAGGGGGCTGGATTTGGAAAAAATCATCGGCCAGATCCAGCGGCCGGGCTTCGGCAAGATCGGCGTGATCGACTTGGAAAGATTTTACCCCGAGAAATCGCGGCAGGCGCTGGCGATGAAATTCAACACCCTGCTCGCCTCGCCGGGCTTCTCCGCATGGCTGGAGGGCGCACCGCTCGACATCGCGAAAATGCTCCACCGCGACGACGGCAAGCCGCGCATCTCGATCTTCTCCATCGCCCACCTCGGCGACGCGGAGCGGATGTTTTTCGTGAGCCTGCTGCTCAACCAAATGGTCGGCTGGATGCGGACGCAGCGCGGCACGACCTCGCTGCGCGCGCTGCTCTACATGGATGAGATTTATGGTTTCCTGCCGCCCACCGCGAACCCGCCCTCGAAGCGCCCGATGATGACCCTGCTGAAACAGGCGCGCGCTTTCGGCCTCGGCTGCCTGCTGGCGACGCAGAACCCGGTCGATCTCGATTACAAGGCGCTCTCGAACATCGGCACATGGTTTCTCGGCAGGCTCCAGACGGAGCGCGACAAGCTGCGCGTGCTCGACGGGCTGGAGGGCGCGGCGGGATCGCAGAACGCACAGTTCAACCGCAAGGAAATGGAGACGCTGCTCTCCGGATTGGGAAATCGTGTTTTCCTGATGAACAACGTCCACGAGGACGCGCCGGTGCTGTTCCATGTCCGCTGGGTGATGAGCTATCTAACAGGGCCCCTGACGCGCACGCAGATCAAGTCGCTGATGGATCCGAAACGGGCGGCCTTCGTCACGGAAAAGGCGCAAACGGCGGCGAATGCCAATCCCATGGCGCGCTCCTCGGCATCGGCGGCAAACACCAACCGGCCTGCGGTCGGCGCGGGCGTGACAGAGCTTTTCGCGGCGGGGGAGGGCGGTGCCTACCGGCCTTTCCTCTACCGCGAGGCCACCGTGCATTTCTCCCTCGCGAAAGCCAATGTCGAGGGCAGCCGCAAGGTCGTGAAAGTAAATCCCATCCAAGCGAGCGGGATCGACTGGGAAACGACGACCACGGTCTCGCCGGAGACGTTGCGGGAAAATCCTGAGGACGGCGTCGGTTACGCAGAGCTGCCCGGATACGCGATGAACGCGAAGAACTACACGGCGGTGGTGAAGGATTTCGAGGACGATCTCTACCGCGATGAGCGCGCCGAGATCTGGGCATGCCCGTCGCTCAAGGCGTGGGGGAAACTCGGCGAGGCGGAGGGTGATTTCCGCGTGCGAATTTCCCACGAGGCGAGGGAGGCGAGGGACGCTGTGTTGGAAAAGGCGCGCGAGGCGGCGGAGAAAAAAACCAAGGTTCTCGAAGGCCGCCTGCGGACGGCGGAGATGCAGCTCACCAAGGAAAAGGCCGAGTCCGGCTCCGCGAAGATGCAGGCGGGGATCTCCGTTCTCGGCGGCATCCTGAAATCGGTTTTCGGAAGGAAATCCGGCTTCGGCGGGCTGACAAGCAGCACCACATCCGTCACCAAGGCGACCACCGCCTACAAGCAGCACCAGGACGTGGCGAACGCCGAGACGAAGATCGAAGGCATCCAGGAGGAGATCGATGCGATCCGCAAAGCGCTCGAAAAGGATCTGGAGGAGATCGGCGAGAGCTTCGATCCGACCACGCTCGCCCTCGAAAAGGAGACCCTCAAGCCCACCCGCACAGACGTGAAGGTGGAGCGGGTGGGGCTGTTGTGGATGTGAAGACTTCCCCCTCAGCTACCAATTCTCAGTCTTCAGGTTTTTCACGCGTTTGAATTCGCGGGAATTTCCGGTGACCAGAGTCCAGTCGTGGCAACGTGCGACCCCGGCGATGAGGTAGTCGATGGCTCCAATCGGTGTGCCCTTCTTTTCGAGTTCAGCGCGGATCTGGGCTGCCTCTGAAGCCTCAGAATTTGAAAACGGAGCCACTTTCAGTAGATCAATAAGAGCGTTCAGATCGCGGATTTTCTCGTTTTTCCGAAACGTGCTTTTCTCAATGCCCACTCGAAGTTCGTAAACCGTCAGGATCGAGGTGTAGATGTGATTGGGATCACGCCGTGTGATTTGCTGTTTCACTTCTGGGTCGTCTCGCAGAAAGCGGACGCAAGTGTCTGTATCTAGGAGAAACATGATCAGAAGTCGATGGATCTGGAATCTTTCGGACGTTCGGGAAGCTCGAAATCGTCGAAAGCTCCTGTAAACCATTTCTCCAGATCCACCGGCCAACCTTTCGCATCCAAAGGTGTGAGAATCAGTTTGTCGTCTTTCCTCTCGATCATGATCTCACCCGGAGGCAGCGCGTACTTCGCGGGCAACCTGACAGCCACGCTCCCTCCGTTTTTGAATACACGGGTTTTGTCCATGCATCCAATTTAACACGCTTGCTGGAAAGATCGAGAAAATACATCACAGTAGGTGTATGTGGAGTTTTTCCTCCGAACCCGAATCCGCGCTTGCCGCCGGGCGGGCGGGTCTGTTGACTTTCGCATGGCAGAGATTTCATTGGGATTGTCGTTTGACGATGTGCTTCTCGTTCCGGCATTGAGCGCGGTTCTGCCGGGCGAGGCGGATCTTTCCACCGAAATCGCGCCCGGAATTCCTCTCGGCTTGCCGATCGTTTCCGCGGCGATGGACACCGTTTCCGAGCACGATCTCGCGATCGCGCTGGCGCGTGAGGGCGGCATGGGCGTGATCCACCGCGCGTGCCCGATCGATGAGCAGGCGGCAATGGTCTCGAAAGTGAAGCGCTCCGAAAGCGCGGTGATCATCAAGCCGCTGACCGTGAGGAAAACCGACACCGTGGAACGCGTGCTCGCGATCATGGAAGAAAATGGTTTCTCAGGTTTCCCCGTCGTCGATGGCCAAGGTCGCCTCGAAGGCATGGTGACGGGCCGCGATGTCCGCTACCTCGACCGCCCCAACGCATTGGTCTCCGAGGTGATGACGCCGCGCGAAAAGGTCATCACCGCCCCACCGACGACCAGCCTCGAGGAGGCGCGGCGCATCCTTTACCAGAACCGCATCGAGAAACTGCCGCTGGTGGACTCGGAGGGACACCTCGTCGGGCTGATCACCGGGTCGGACATCGAGAAGCGCATCCGTTTCACCAGCGCCGCGAAGGATGCGAACGGTCAGCTCCGCTGCGGCGCGGCGGTCGGCGTCGGCCCCGATGTGGAGGAAAGGGCGCTCGCGCTGATCGCAGCAGGCGCGGACGCTCTTTTCATCGATGCGGCGACGGGTCACACGCGCCACGTGATGAACGTGATCGAAATGCTGCGCGGCCTCAGCGACCGGCCGGTGGTGGCGGGGAATGTGGTGACGGAGCAGGGCGCGAAAGATCTCGTCGCTGCCGGAGCCAGCGCGCTTAAAGTCGGAGTGGGTCCGGGATCGATCTGCACCACGCGGGTGATCGCCGGGGTCGGCATGCCGCAGTTCACCGCGATCCAGAACGTGGCCGGTTACTGCCGCGAGCGCGGCGTGAAAGTCATCGCCGACGGCGGCATCCGCTACTCGGGTGATGTCGTAAAAGCGATCGCCGCCGGGGCGGATCTGGTGATGCTTGGTTCGATCCTCGCAGGCACGCGAGAAAGTCCCGGCCAGAGCGTCTTTTACCAAGGTCGCCGTTTCAAAACCTACCGTGGCATGGGTTCGCTCGGAGCGATGCGCAAGGGGGCGGGTGACCGCTACGCCCAGAACAGCTCCGGCAAGCTTGTCGCCGAGGGAGTGGAAGGCCGCGTGCCTTACAAGGGGCCGCTTTCCGAAGTTGTTTTCCAGCTCATGGGCGGCCTGAAATCCGGCATGGGCTACGTCGGCGCATCGACCCTCGCCGAGCTCCGCGAGAAAGCCGTCTTCACCCGCATCACCGCCGGCGGCCTCCGCGAAAGCCACGTCCACGACATCGTGATGACGGAGGAACCGACAAATTATCAGCCGCTTGGATAAAGCATAAAGCTCTAAGCACGAAATCCGAAATGGAAGAGGCAAGGAGCGCAGCGTTTAGGCTTTGAATCATAAATTTTCACGAAATGACCACCACTGACATCCACGCATTGAACGAGACCAGCCATGTGGCCGTCATCGACTTCGGCTCCCAATACACGCAGCTCATCGTGAGGCGTGTGCGCGAGCTGGGTTATGTCGCGATGCTCTACGCGCTGGAGGACTTTCCGAACATCGGCAAGCCCGGCGCGATCATCCTTTCCGGCGGGCCGCGCAGCACCAGCGATCCGGACGCGCCGGATCTTGATTTTGAGGCGTTGAAAGCCTTCGGCATCCCCGTGCTCGGCGTGTGCTACGGCATGCAGCTGCTGAACCTGAAATTCGGCGGCACCGTCGAGTCCAGCAACCGCCGCGAATACGGCCCGGCGAACCTTTTTCCGAAAGACTGCAATGATCTCTACGAGGGCGTTTCCGAAAGCTCCCAGGTCTGGATGAGCCACTCGGACACGGTGAAGGTCATCCCGGATTGCGCGAGCGTGATTGCGACGAACCAGCACGGCACCCCCGTTTCGCTGAAATGGGGCGAGCGTTTTTACGGCATCCAGTTCCATCCCGAGGTCACCCACAGCCACGAGGGGCTGCGCATCCTCCACAATTTCCTGCTCACCGCCGGGAAGCTCGCGCCGTTCAAAATCGAGGATTTCAAGCGCGAGATGATCGAGGGCATTCGCGAACGCTGCGGCAACAAGCAGGTCGTTTGTGGCGTTTCCGGCGGGGTCGATAGCACGGTGCTGGCCGTCCTGCTCAAGGAGGCGGGCGCGAACGTCCGCGCGATTTTCGTGGATCACGGTCTGATGCGGAAGGATGAGGGCGATGAGGTGCGCAGCAACTTCCACCGCATGGGCGTGCCGATTGAGACCGTGGAGTGCAGCGAGCGTTTCCTCACCGCATTGGCCGGCGAGAGCGATCCCGAGAAAAAGCGCGTCATCATCGGCAATCTCTTCATCGATGTGTTCTGGGACTCCGTCGGCGACGCGGAACTGCTCGCCCAGGGCACGCTCTATCCGGACGTGATCGAGAGCGCGTCGAACGCGAAATCCAAGGCCTCCAAGATCAAGACACACCACAACCGCGTGGATCGCATCCTCGAGCTTCAGGCGCAGGGTAAGGTGCTCGAGCCGCTGGCGGAGCTTTTCAAGGACGAGGTGCGTGAGCTCGGCCACTCGCTGGGCATCGCGCCGGACATCCTCGCCCGCCATCCTTTCCCCGGCCCCGGCCTTGCCGTGCGCTGCCCCGGCGAGGTCACCCAGGAGCGCCTCGACATCATCCGGGCGTGCGACGCGATTTTCATCGGCAAGCTCAAGGAGCATGGTTGGTATGACAAGGTCTGGCAGGCCTACGCCGGACTCATCCCGGTGAAAACCGTGGGCGTGAAAGGCGACGAACGCAGCTACGAATGGGCGACGAATCTCCGCGCCGTCATCTCCGAGGACGCCATGACCGCCGAGTGGGTGGAGCTACCCGCGCAGCTTTTGCGCGAGACCAGCCAGAAGATCCTCAATGAGGTGAAAGGCATCAACCGCGTCCTCTACGACATCTCCACCAAGCCGCCCGCGAGCATCGAGTGGGAGTAGAATAAGGAGAGCCGCGCCTCCGGCCAGCTTCTTTCAAGGAGCGGGGACAATGAAAAACACAGGCTCGCAAAGTGGTGCGCGCTGTAGGGATTGAACCTACGACCCCATCCGTGTGAAGGATGTGCTCTACCACTGAGCTAAGCGCGCTGTCGCGGGGCGGGGAAAATGGGATGGAGTAGGGGGGCTTGGCAAGCGGATTTGTGTGCGCATTTGAAGGGCGATGTCTTGAAGTTTGGAGGTCGGTGCCGATCACGATGGGTCAGAACAAGAGACTTGATTTTTATCAGGATTTCGAGATAGTTCGGTTTTCCAGATGTTCAGTGCATACAACATTTTAGCGGGATTCATCTTCGGCACGATCGGTTGGGGTGCATGGAGATATGGGAAGACGCTGGATCGGTGGAAGCCTGTGGCGATCGGGCTGGCGCTGATGTTGTATCCGTATTTCATCTACAACAGCTGGCTGCTATGGGGGATCGGTGTCGGGCTGCTGGTGATGCTTTGGTTCCAGCATGACCAGTGAAGAGCCGCTAAGGCTGGTTTGTTGCTGCTTTCAGTATATGGGCAAGGCGGGCGGCCGCCTTTTCGAGGAGTTCAGGCGCATTCGCTAGGGCCTCATCGAGAATCATGGGGGTGTTGATGATGGAGGCGATGCCATCGAAGTGGGGAAACAGGATTTCCTCGTCAGCGAGGCGTCCGGCTAACGCATAGACGGGTTTGCCGTGCTTGCGGGCAAGGCCGGAGACGCCATGCGGAGTTTTGCCTTCGAGCGTCTGCGCGTCGAGCGAGCCCTCGGCGGTGACGACCAGATCGGCGGCGGCGATCCTTTCCTCCGCGCCGAGCGTTTTGGCGATGCAGTGGAAACCGGATTCGAGGCTCGCCTTGCAGAAGGTCATCAGGCCGTAGCCGAGTCCGCCCGCCGCGCCAGCTCCCGGAGTTTCGGTAA
Organism: Akkermansiaceae bacterium; assembly: GCA_043747935.1. Taxonomy (GTDB): domain Bacteria; phylum Verrucomicrobiota; class Verrucomicrobiia; order Verrucomicrobiales; family Akkermansiaceae; genus Luteolibacter. The sequence continues at coordinate 4,174 of JAYTOE010000110.1, read as the reverse complement.
AATCTGTCTTAAAATACTCATTAGCAATATTCGCCAGGTGGTGGAGAGAGGCTTCCATCTCATCGGACTGCCCGGGTAGCAGTCCTTTCTGCGGGCCATAGACCCGGGTGGCACCGCGCTCGCCGAGGAGCGGGTTCGCGACATCGCAGGCGACGGTGATTGGGGGAAGGGGAGGCATTTCCGAAGAATCGATCCTCGTGATGCGCGGAATGTTCACCGGGATGGGCTCGACCTTCATGCCATCGTCATCAAGGAAAACGCAGCCGAGGGCGGCGGCGAGACCCAGGGCGGCGTCGTTTGTGGCGCTACCGCCGATGCCAATGAGGATATTTTCCGCTCCCGCTGCGATGGCCGCGAGGATGAGTTGGCCGACTCCGAAGGTGTTGGAGCGGGTGAGATCGCGACTGGCCGGTGGGATGAGATAGAGTCCATTCGCTTGGGAGGACTCGATCACGGCGGTTTTTCCCGAAAGGAGGAACTCGGCGCGCACCTCCCGTCCGAGAGCGTTTTTCACCGTGACAGCGTGGGTTTCCGCATCGGAAACGCCGCGCGAGAACGCGTCTAGGATGCCTTCGCCGCCATCAGCGAGCGGGAGCAGGTCGAAGGTTGCTTCTGGGAAAACGCGGGCGAATCCGTTGCGGATCGCGGCAGCGGCCTCGTTGGCGGTGAGTGATCCCTTGAACTTGTCCGGAGCGATGACGATGTGCACGGGGTTGTTTTGGGCGGTTCCGGCGGCGAGGTCGAGAAAACGACGTTCTTTTCCGAGAAGGTAAACAATTTTTTGACAAGAGCCGGAATGCTGTTTACAGAGCGCGTCCCAGCAGCGGCAAAAGGCATTCTGCGGGAAACGAAGATCCACCATCAACCCCATCTCTCACATGGCCACGAAAACAACACTCAAAGCCGCTCCCCGCCTCCGCAGCGGATCGGGCAAACTCAAGCAAATGCGCCGCGAAGGCTGGCTCCCCTCCGTAGTTTACGGACGCGGCGTCGTGAACGAGAACCTCAAGGTGGACGCGAAGACCTTCGCCGAGCTTCTGGCGCACAGTTCCTCGGATAACATCCTCATCAACCTCGACATCGAGGGAGAGGGCAACCGCTCGGTTTTCCTCAAGACCATCCAGCACGATCCGCTGACCGGACACGCCCTGCACGTGGATTTCCTCGCCGTGGACGATAAGACCGAAATTACCGCGAACATCCCCGTCCACCTCAACGGTGAAGCCAAGGGTGTGAAAGCCGGTGGCGTGCTCGAGCAATATGCGCACACTCTGGAAATCGTCTGTCTTCCGAACGACCTTCCTGATTCGATTGAAAAAGACGTCACTTACCTTGAAGAGGGCGAGTCGCTCCACATTGGAGAGCTTGATCTTCCGAAAGGTGTCAGAGCCACCCACGCCGCCGATGTCGTGGTCGCACACGTCGGCAAGCCGGCAGCGCTCGTCTCCGAGCAGGCCGCCGCTGCTCCCGCGCCCGCGGCAAAAGCCCCAGCGAAAGCCCCTGCGGCGAAAGCCCCGGCCAAGTAACGCAAGGCACCGGGTCAACCCGTTTCCAAAACGTCCGGGGCTGCTCGCTCCGGGCGTTTTTGTTTGATGGGCGGACAGTCGGCGCTAAGAAACCGTAACCTTTATGGCAATTCCCCTGATCATCGGCCTCGGCAATCCCGGCAGGCAGTATGAGGACACGCGGCACAACGTGGGTTTCATGCTGCTCGACCGTATTGCGGCGAGGGAAGAGGTTGTTTTCAAAACCGAGCCGAAGTGGCAGGCGCACCTTGCGAAGCTCCCCGACGGGACGATCCTGATGAAGCCGCAGACCTTCATGAACCTGAGCGGGCGCTCGGTGAGGCAGTTCGTCGCGTTCCATAAATGGGAGGTCGGCGACATCCTAGTCGCTTACGATGATGTCGCGTTGCCGCTCGGGCATCTGCGTTTCCGGGAAAAGGGCTCGGCGGGCGGGCACAACGGGATCAAGTCGATCATTGAGCATCTCGGTGGTGATGGTTTCCCCCGTTTGAAAATGGGCATCGGCGCCGCGAACGGCTCGGGCGGGATGACCGGGCACGTCCTTGGGAAGTTCGCACCCGACGAGCGGGAAAGCCTTGAAAACATGCTTGCCACGGCCTGCGAAGCGGTGCAGGTTTCGCGCTCCCAAGGCATCGCCTTGGCATCGAACCGATTCAACACACCACGAACCAAACCAACCCCGAAACACGAAGATGAGCCGCAAATACGAAGGTCTGATTGTCCTAACAACGAAGAGCCAAGAGGGCAGCATGGATGACCTGGTCACCGCGATCACCAAGGACATCGAGTCCGCAGGTGCAAAGGTCGAGAAGATCGACAACATGGGCCGCAAGGATTTCGCCTACACACCCCGCAAGATCAACGGAGCCCATTACGTGACCTACACGTTCACCGGGGCGCCCGAGTGCATCGTGCAGATCAAGGCAAAGCTCGCGCTCAACACCGCGGTTTACCTGAACCAGTTCAACCGCGTCGCGTAACCGCCGGGGAATAATCCGCTGCCCGCTTCTCCTTTTGGAGTTTAATATTTAAAGTTTAAAGTTTCCCTCCCTGCCATGGCCAATCTCAACAAAGTGATGCTCATTGGAAACCTGACCCGTGATCCAGAGCTGCGCCACACGCCGAAAGGCTCGGCCGTCGCCGACCTCGGCCTGGCCGTGAACCGCAAGGTGCAGGACGGCAACGGCGGCTGGAAGGATGAAACCACGTTTGTGGATGTCACGGTCTGGGGAAGCAGCGCTGAAAACGCGCAGAAATATCTAACGAAAGGCCGCGGTGTGTTCATCGAAGGCCGTCTCCAGATGGATGTCTGGGACGACAAGGCCACCGGCCAGAAGCGCAGCAAGCTCAAGGTCGTGGCGGATAACCTTCAGTTCCTGCCCGACGGCAAAGGTGGGCCTACCCGTCAGTTTCCCGATGGCCAGTCAGGTGGCCACGACGGCGGTTCCCGCCAAGGCGGTTCCGCAGCACCAGCCGACGACTACCAGGAAGAGGACGATATTCCGTTCTGAGTTTTTCCCAAGTCCGAACCTACTCCGGCTTGAGGTAGTAGAGCACGGCCATGCGGGCGGCGTTGCCGTTCTCGACCTGGTCGTTGATGAGGGAACGCTCGTAGTCCATGACGGCGTCGCAGAGTTCCACGCCACCGTCACTGGCGCTGCGCAAGCCATGCGACGGAAGCGACACAAAAATCATTTGGCTCCTAAAGCTTGATACATGTGTCATCCGCTAGTGATGAAATTCAGCGAAGCCGACCCTAATCCACCCTACGCCGACCACGATGCCACATTCATACAGAGCAATCCACGTTGTGTGCCTCGCTTGGCGATTTTATCCCTGATACCCGTATTCACTTTTCTCGTCACAACCGTCCAAGCCCAGAGCCCAACACCCGACAATACTGCCGAGCCGGCCATCCTCCCGGAGCTAAAGTGCGTTGCGCATGGTGCGGAGCATGATCGCGCGAGGCAATCTTGCAACCCAAAGGAGAATTTGACGTGCTCCAGCGGAAAAGTCGAAAAAGTAACCCAAAAGAGCTTGTCACGAGAAAACGCCGTATAGTAGTTGTTAGATACGAATGCGTCATATTTACGTATCGAATATTTCCACACCGATTCCAATGAAACCACACCAACACTTCCTCCTCATCGCTGCGCTTGCATTGCCTGGCATCGCAACGGCGCAGTCTCCGGGTAATTTTACCACCCTCGACACCAATTCGAACATCCTCGGCACCGGAACATTCGGCACCTCCCCGTCCATCACCGCGGCGGGAGCTAGCACCCGCCTGATGTGGTATCCCAGAAAAGCGGCCTTCCGGGCTGGTCGTGTCGATGGCACCCAGTGGAATGATGCTTCCATCGGTAATTATTCCGTGGTCTTCGGATCGAACAGCATCGCCTCCGGCGGCCAATCCTCAGCTTTCGGCAACGGCGTCACCGCTTCGGGCGACAGTTCCACCGCCACCGGCATTGGCACCAAGGCCGGAGCTATGGGTGTTACGGCCCTCGGCCAATACAACACGGGTCTTGGCTCCGCCACCACGTGGGTCGGCACCGACCCCCTTTTCGAAATCGGCAACGGCAGCTCCGCCTCCGCGCTGACGAACGCTTTCACCGTCTTCAAAAATGGCAACGCCACACTCAACG
>JAYTOE010000109.1:0-17066 GCA_043747935.1 Akkermansiaceae bacterium | reverse complement strand
GTGACGACCTCGATGCCGAGCCGGTCGCCCCAGCGCTGGAGTTGCTCGACGGCGGCGGCGCGGAAGGTGTCGGCGGCGGCGAGGATCACGGAGTGGCCGCGCTGATGCAGCCACATGCCGAGCTTGGCGGAGGACGTGGTTTTTCCCGTGCCGTTCACGCCGACCACTAGAATAACCATGGGTTTTCCGTCGGCGCGGGGCGATGGGGCGGGGGAGTCCTCGGGCAGGATCCTGGAGAGCCGTTTGCGCGTGACCTCGACCACATCGTCGGCGGTGACCTCGCGGCCGAGGTCGTAGAGTTCATCGACGATGCCGGTGCTGAGTTTAGCGCCGAGGTCGGCGGCGATGAGGTTCGCCTCGAGTTCGTCCCAATCGACCTCCGCCTGGTTGGTGATCTGTTTGAAAAGCTTTTTGAAGAAACCTGCCATGCGTGCGCGGGAGGCTAACGGGGGGATGGAAACTTGAAACCTTAAAGTTCTATCGTTTCCCCTCTTCATTCGCGCCCATTCGCGGTTCAATACTTTGTCTTCGGATTCGGGGTTGCGGGAACTGGCGACGCTCCGCAAAATACGGGCATGCCTCTAGTGAAAGTTCTGCCCGATATCCTCGCCAGCCAGGTGGCGGCGGGGGAGGTGGTGGAGCGGCCGGCGAGCGTGGTGAAGGAGTTGGTGGAAAACAGCATCGATGCTGGCGCGAAAACGGTGACGGTGGATATCGAGAGGGGAGGTGTGGGCCTGATCCGAGTGACGGACGACGGCTGCGGGATGGCTCGTGAGGACGCGTTGCTCTCGCTGGAAAGGCACGCGACGAGCAAGTTGCGCACGGCGGCGGATCTCGCTTCGGTGATGACCTTGGGTTTTCGTGGCGAGGCGGTGCCGAGCATCGCCAGCGTGGCGAAGTTCCGCATGGTCACGCGGCGGGCGGAGGATGTTTCCGGGACGGAGATCATCGTGGATGGCGGAAAGGTGCGTGATGTCCGCGATGCGGGCGGCGCACCGGGGACGATGATCGAGGCGAGGAGCCTGTTTTTCAACATGCCCGCGCGGCGGAAATTCATGCGGGCGGAGAGCACCGAGGCGGCGCACGTCGAGCAGCAGATTCGCTTGCACGCGCTGGCCGCTCCGGGCGTGAGGTTCCGTTTCCGCAAGGATGACAAGGTGATCTTCGATCTCCCCAGCGTGGCGAACGCGGTGGATCGCGTGCGGCAGATCGTCGGCAACGAGCTCGGCGGCGAGCTGGTGGCGATGCCGGAAAGGCTCGCCCCCGGGATGAGCGTGATGGGATTTGTCCTGCCCGCGAAGCACGCCCGGAAAGGCCGGCGCCATCAGTTCGTTTTCCTCAACGGTAGGCCCATCGAGGACTCTGCGGTGACGAAAGGCTTGGCGGAGGGTTTCCGGGGAAACCTGCAGGATGGCCTCCACCCGGCCGCATGGCTGTGGCTGGAGATGGAGCCGCAACTGGTGGATGTGAACGTGCATCCCGCGAAACGCGAGGTTCGTTTCCACCGCCCCTTCGAGGTGCGGGATCTGATCTCGCAAACGGTGGCGGAATCCCTGCGACCCGCGCCAGTTCGAAAAGCGGAGCCGTCCGCGCCCCGGGCACTACTAGCTGCACTGCCCGAAAACCGTCCCACCTTCCACCCCCACCAGCCGGAGCTGGTGTCTGTTCCGCCCGCCGAAACCGCCGCGGCTCCAAAGCGCCGCAGCCCGGATTTCCGCATCGTCGGGATGTTGCAGGAGCGATACGTGATCTTGGAAAGCTCCGACGGGCTCGTCCTTTTCGATCCCAAGGCCGCGCGGGAACGCATCCTTTTCGAGCGCCTTTCGAAGAGCCGCAAGGACGGCATGGAAACCCAGAGCCTGCTCGTGCCTTTGCTTTTCGAACTGGATCCGCGCGATCTCGACCTTCTCCTCCGCGAGCGTATGGCACTGCTGGAGGCGGGCATCGAGGTCGAGGCCTTCGGCGGAAACACCCTGCAGATCCGCAGTCTCCCCGACGGTCTGCCGGACGGTGATCCGCACGGATTTCTCGATGAACTTCTCGAGGAATTGCTCCATGGCACCGCCGCCACAGGCAGGTTCGCCTTCGACAGGATCTCGAAAGCGGTCGCGATGAAGGCCGCCCAGCGCACGGTGCCCCGCCTCGCCGAGACTACCGCGCTGCTGGAGGAGCTGTTCCACTGCGATCTGCCCTACTGCGGCGCCGATGGACGACCCACCCTCACCGAATATAACCGCAAGGACATCGACCGCCGGTTCGGCGTCGGCAGGGGCTGAGCGTTTCCGTAAAAAGCACCTTTTGGAAATTGTTCAATTTTTCCAAAAAAAGTTTGAACTTCCTGATTATTTTGCGTAGAAATGTCTCTGTCGAAGGCGATTTTTCTTAGGAAATTCCCGAAAAATCTCCCCCTGACGGCCGATCTGGTAAGTTTTCCGGATCAAAAATCCTTATCAAATAAAGGATTTTTTAGGCTGACAGCGAAAATTGGGTTTCGTTCAAAAAAAGTTCAAAATAATCTTGAACGGGGCATCTAAATATTTAAGATGTCTTCAACTTCAAGACCTCAACAGGTCCGCGCCGAGTCAGAAAAATGAAAGCCTTCCTTCCAACCTCAGTCTTCCTGGTGATCGCCCTTTCGGGGTCGTCCCTGGCTGCACGGCTTGGGGATCGGCTGGAAAAGGCACATGAGGATCTGCTCAACGACCGCCGCGAGGTACTTTCCAGTCTGTCGGATCCGTTCGGTGTTCCCGCTGCGGCGAAGGTAGTCCTGGAGGATCCGACTTCCCGCTTCCGCGGAGAGGCCGCATGGAAGCGCAATGTGGTGGCGACCGTTTTCTGGGTCGGCGAGCAGCCCACGGAAAACAACCCGACTCCGAACAACAAGAGTGCCTGGGATGTGAACTGGGAGTCGAACTTCGGCGGCTATGACGATCCGAACAGCCGCGAGGGATACCTGCCCAAAGGCTTCGCACCGCAGATGAACCCCTTTTACATCGCCCTTCCCTACAACGACATCGGCAAGGACTTCCGTCACCGCCCCGAAGCTTCCACGGTGATCCCGTGGTTCTGGGAGCGTTATCAGGGCGATGGCATCTCCGTTTGCAAAGGCCGCTGGCTCGCAATCCACCACAAGGGTAAGATTTGCTACGCACAGTGGGAGGATGTTGGCCCCTTCGCGACCGATCATTTCGAATACGTTTTCGGCAAAGAGGAGCCGCGCATGAACCGCAATCAGGCCGCCGGCCTCGATGTCAGCCCCGCCGTCCGCGATTTTCTCGGCATGAACGGCAACGGGATGGTCGAGTGGAAATTCGTTGAGGATTACGAAGTGCCGCGCGGCCCTTGGAAGTCCTCGAGATTCCGCCCCGGCACCGTCCCCGGCGAGCCTCCGCTGCCATCTCGATAAGTCGAAACACTCTCACCCACACCCCAAGACGACTGCTGTTACCAACACCCAACCTCGAAGATACGACAAAGAAAAATTGAAGTGAATTCATAGCATGTTTCCTGGAAACCCCTCTGTCCCGAGAGGAATCCAGGTGGTCCGGATCGGGGTTCTGTCCCGAATCGGCATGGCCGAAGCGCTAGCCCCGCGGAATCCCTGCCCCTGCCCGATCCGGGCCACCCGCCTCCCGACGAACGTCCCATTCGTCAGGAACCCAGGCGGAGACCTGCTGCCAACCCTTACAACCAGCCATGAAAACAACCAGCCTCCTGGCTGCCGTATCGGCAGCCGTATTCACCATCTGCGCCTTTGCGCCGAATCGTGCCGTAGCCCAGACCCAGCAGACTCCCTCCATTCCCGTGGGTTCGCTGGATGCCTATCCAACGGTAGTTCAGACCGGCACCAAGCCGACACTCACCTGGAGCGTCACCCATCCGACGATCATCACATCGTTCGTCGATATCACTCCGCCGCCAAACGGCACGATCACGCCCAAGACGACGCTGAAAATGGATGTTCGCGTGCTCGGTGCCATGATTGGAGATTCCAGCAGTTGGTACAAGGTGCAGGGCGAGGTCAAAGCCGAAGGATCCACCTCGTTCCTCAAGTTCTTCGATGCCAAGCAGTCATCGGTGAATCCGACTACCATATACTACACACGAACCGTGACGCTGAATAAGGCGATCACCTTCAGGGGAAGGGCCGCCAGCAACAACTCCAATAGTCCCTCTAGCTGGCAAGCATGGTATCAGACAGGCCTCACCACCGGCAATAACGTGAGGGTTCTCGTTAACGGCAACACCCCGCCCAGCTACGTGCCGGCGTTCTCGAACCAGAGCACGATCAAGAGTGCGCTCGGCCCTTACCTGCAGAACGGCAAGATCAACATCGGGCCAATGGACGTCATCATCCTCTATGAATTGTGGGATACCAACACCAGCCAATCCTACTTCGACATGCAGGACTTGATCCTGTTGGTGACCTTCACGAAAATTTGAAACCAGTAACAGTCCCATGAAACCAGCACTCCTAAATTCACTTTCGGCAGTCATGTTTGGCAAATTGATGGCTGCGGCCATGATGGTGTCTACAGCGCAGGCCCAGAATCCCGCAGACGGCAATCCGCCACCCATGCGGGATGCTGTCACCCACGACCAACTCGTGCTCAAGCTTCGCGAGGTGTCACAGCAGAATCCGATGGCCAAGCTCACGAGCGTGGTGGGCGCGGATCCCTCCAAAGTCAACCGTCCGGAGAGCCTGCTTGCCAACTCGGACATCGTCTGCTTCGGCGGGGTGGCGGTTTTGGTTCCCAAGAGGGCGATTCTTCAAACACCGCCCAAACTCGCCAACCGGATCGGAATGCAACCCGGTGCGGGTTTCGCAAGCTGGTCTGATTTCTACGCCGCCAACCGTGGCTGGATCACCACCGTGGAAGTCAGCCGCGCACAGGCGGAAGGCAAGCAACCGGTGGAGGAGATGTCCATGGATCACATCAAGAAGAGTGCCAACCTGATCGTCGCCGTTTACCTCGGCGGACCCATTTCCGTACTGCCCCCAGTAGTCGCACCTGCAACTGAAATCACCATTAACACCCAGACACCATGAAGAACCTCATTGTCCACCTGATTGCCACGGGCTTGGCCGCCAGCGGCATGGCGTCCGCGCAGACCTTCACCAATTACATCCGCCAGACCCAGATGCCTTCCGGCGTCACTTGGGATGCTTCCGACGTGGTCGCCAACTCCGGCACCCAGTTGTCCGCCCTCGCGATCAATCCCGGAGGCGCCCGGTTTGACCTGTGGACGATAAGGACATTACCGACCACCGAATATCTGCTCGATACCAGCTATGTGAGTTCATACATACCGGTGTCCACAGTGAATATCACAAGCGAGGATCCCTATACGGTCATCCCGAGGACGCGCGCCGACCGTCCATTCACCGTGTCGATAACGGTGAATGGCCTGCTCAACGGCGCGTCCGATCCCCTGCCTTCGAAAAGCGTGAGTTTCCTGCGTCATGTGCAATCCTATGGAGTCGGTGGCACCGGAGTGGGTCTTGATCGGAACCAAGCGAGTCTCCTGAGCCAGAGTTCAATCACGACCAACGGGCTGCAGACCATCCAAATCACCCTGAACCAGGTGCCAGGCGCAGACCGGGCGAAAGTTCGCGGCGAGGAACGCTTCTCGGTCTTTTCGCTGGCGGATTACCAAGCTCCGGCATCCCAGCTCGCTTCGAAATTCATCCAGATCTGGCCGGTGGCGACTGGCACCATCTCCGGCATCACGCCGGGACAGACGATCAATTTCCTGTGCCCTACGCTGACCATCTCATTGAGTGACCTCTATCCCAAATCAAACACCAGCATTCAGTGTTACAGAGGCTCCCTTTTGAGCGTCACTGCACCGCAGCGCAGCGCCACCGGGTTCTTGACTTACCTTCCCTGGTCCGTGAATCGGGACGGTTCCCTGCCGATCGACAAGCTGGAGACCCTGAGTAATTATGACAGGTCATTCGATTCTGACGGCGTCTGGACTATGGAGTTGGTTACTTCCACGCCCTTTGGGCTCGACCGCCTCGCCCACGTCACCTTCACCATAGACCGCACGATCACTGTGAACGCCTCGGTGACGACGATCGACTGATCTTCATTCCTTTTCCGCCTTTTTCCGAAGCTCATCCCTGAAATTGTCATTCCTGTAAATCAGCGAGAAGCGAGCCTCTTTGGTCTTCCTGAGGAGATCCTCCACCTCTGTCCAAGCGATGAGCAGGAAAACCCCACGCACTGGCTCCCGATGAAACGACTGGGTTCGCGTCACAAACTGATCCTCCATCACCCTGCGCTGCTGGTTGGGAGTCAGCGCGCCGTGTTCCTGCGAGATCTGCTTGCGGAGTTTTTCAAACCGCTCCTCCATGATGGCCGGGGACGCCGAGGGATCGGAGTAATGCACGGTCATCTCGAAGAGCCCCCCGTTGAGGAAAGCCGCCTCCACTGCGGAGGCCGGAGAATCGGGCAGGAAGCCCTTTTTCGGGGAAATTCTGAGGACGCGCAATCCGGGTTGATTTCCCGGGACAAAGATATTAAGATCCAGCGAATGTTTGGAAGACCAAGATATCAGTTTTTCCGGAGAATCACCCCAGTTCAATCCGAAGGGCGGCTCGATGAGGTTTTGCGCGTTCGCATGCCCGGCGTTCAGGAACGCGATGCTGAGCGCCGCGAGCGCGGCGATTTTTCCGGAAAGTCTGCCACGAAAAACTCCGATCACCCGGCCAGCATCCGCTGCCGCAGGCGTTTCGGCAAGCCGCGAACCGCACAACGTGCCTTCGCCCTTGTCGAGGCGACCATGGCCATGTCGCTCCTTTCGGTCGTCGGGCTGCTCCTGCTGAAGCTTTCGCTCAATGTGATCTACCCCCGGCAATATTCGCTCCAGCAGGTGCTTTCCGACTCCTACCTGACCTTCGAGCGCGCGCGCGCCGAGCGGATCCCCTTCGAGAGCCTAGTGGCATTGGATTCGCCTTGGCCCGCTTTCCCGACCACAGCCAGTGAGCAGGTGGTGATCGGAAAATTGCCCGGAGGCAAGTCGGTGACCGGCACCGTCATCCGAACCCGTATCCCGGCTCCGGAGAACTACCCGATCGACGGCGGCACCGGCACCGTCACGGTGAACCCCGCCGCGATGAAGGTCTGGCGCGTGCAGAGCGTCCTCCAATATAGGATTGCGGAACGCACCTATCTCAAATCCCGAACCCTCGTCAGATCCCAATGAGACTCCTGCCGAAAAAGATACGCCGCGCATTCACGATCCTGGAACTCACCGTCGCGATCATGGTCGGGATGACGGTGGGTGCGACCGTCCTCGCGATGCTCAACCAGCAGATCGCTTTCCTGAGGATTTTCAGAGCGCAGAGTTTCCTCAATGAGGAGGTGCCCATCATCAGCAGCCATGTCGTCAAGCTGCTCGCCTCGGCGGAGCGTTTCCGGCTGCACGCCTCCGTGGCGAATGCACTGGCCGGGACAAATCCCCGGCTCACGAGTTCACCGGTGCTAGTGCTGAACTTCCGGCAACCGAACGGAACCGTCCGCGCAGGCATCCTTTCCTTCGAGAACAGGGGGCAGGGCAACGGCCTCTATTACTACGTCGTGCCGGTCTCCGGAATCCTCAGCGCGCCTCAATGGGCGATCACCATGCGACCGACGAACGTTTCTTTCTCGGTGGAGTCCGGCATCCTCCGAACCCGCGTCACAGGCCCGGCCGGCGAAGAGGTCACTTTTTCCGGAGCGATGGAGTGATTCGCAACAAGCACGAGACCATGAAAACCAGCGTTCCACGAAATTCCCAGCCCGGCTATGTCTCGCTGCTTGCCGTTTTCACGATGTCCCTGGTCATGCTCGCAATGACGCTCTTCGCCTACAAGCGCTCGATCGCGGCGCATGGCATCCAGGCGGGTATCCAGAGCCAGGAGGATTACCGTGAGAAGGAGGAAACGGTCTTGCGCTCCATCATCGCCATCACGCCAAACCGTGCGATCCGGGCGATGCAGAGCGGATCGAACGCAAACACAGCAGCCAGCAACCCGTTGCGTTGGGAGAATATCTTCACGGAGGCGCTCGACCAATCCAACGCGCGCAAGTCGATCTCCCCGGAACTCCTGGTGCGTCTCAATTTACCCACAGCTTACGCGGCGAACGCCGGGGATTCCACCCTCGTCACGATGAGCCGGATATTCAAATCCACAGCCGGAAACACGGGCTTTGTCACCGCCGGGCTCAACCGAACTCTCGGAACCGGTTTCCCGCCCTCGCTCAATTCGACCAATGCGCTGGCCAACGACGACATCTTTCCGCTCATCTCCATGCAGAAGGAATACGGAGCCCTAGCCAGCGGGCTGGTGGGCTTGTCCACCAGCACCTTTAAAAAATTCAACATCCTGACCTACCCGCAGATCAACTTCGGTTATGCGACACCGGGTTCGCCATTCGTGGCAAAACGCAACGTCTGGGCATTCTCGATGGATCTGGCGGAACACGACAATGCTACCACGAAGCTTTCCCGCTTCCGGCGCCAGTATGCGCTTTCGATCTACGAGATCCCCTCGCAACTACCGATCTCGGCGGGCGCCTTCATGGCCCTCGGCAACTACGCGAACGGCTCGGCGTGGCAGAACGTGACGATCAGCGGCAACGTTTTCGCAGGGCGCGCGATCATCGAGGGTAACACCGTCCTACCGAGCCTTGCCACACGCCGTGGCTCGTCGATGTCCACGACCTCGACGGTGGGCGGCCAGAATTTCCAGACGAATCCTTTCACCCCCGGAGTCCGCGAGACCTTCCAGCTCACACAGGGCAATTTTTTTCCGGTTTCGTTAGCCTCGGAGAGCGGGAGAGCGGCCTTCATACCCATCAACCGGGGCGCTGATTTCTTCGACCGTTACGCGCACACCGCCGAAATCAACACGATCTCACCGACTTCTTGGAACAACTATTCCGTGGGCGCGTTGCAGTGCGCGATGACCTTGGACATCACGAAATGCGTGAGCGCTTCCAACAGGACTCCGACCGAGCTGAAGTTCACCTATCTCAGAAACGGCATCCGCCAAACACTGACCCTGCCGCTCAACGCCGGAGTCGCCACGAACCTGCCGATCGGATACATCCTGTCCGGACCCGAGAACAGTTCCACCACGTTTCCCACGCCGGTTGATTTGGCTTACGGTGCGACCGGAGCGTTTTTCTACAGGAACGGCGTAAGCGGCCCGGTCACCTTCAACAACGCCACCTTTGGTGACCCCGCCGTGGGGACCCTCAAAAACGGCTATTTCAGGCCGCTCTACCCCTTCGATGTCAAGAGTCTGCCCAACGGCAAGATCTGCGTGGCCGTTTATCCCGAGCGCTTCGCCACCTTCATGGCTCTGCTGGGCGCGGACAGCCTCGCGGTGAACAATTCGATCGCCGTCAATGTGGACTACGTGGCCGGCGCATCCATCACGAAGCCCAATATTCCCTGCGCTGAGACCGACTACGGTGTGATCCTCCAGGAATGCCGTAACCTCAGTTCCTTCACCACAGGCTTCTCGCTGGTGACCAACCTCCGCCTCCACATCGGCGACGATTTCAACATCGTCGCCACCACCGCACCTGTCGGCTTCACCCCGCCAGGCGGCGTGTTTTACCCGCCGGCTTCGCTCTTCGCACCGGAGAAACGCTACGGTGTGAGTTTGGATCCCTACGCGATCGAGCACAGCGGGCAGATCGGCTCCACCGCCGCGGACACCCTCGCGAACCCGATCCGTCCCCTCGAAGCCAGGGCGGTCTCCGGAAGTGCCATGACTGCGGATCGCATCACCATAAACCTTTCGCCCATCACTCACCCGTCGCAACTGCCGCCCATCACCATGATGAACTGGCTCATCCTTATCGAGGAGCGGCGCAGGGAGTTCTACTAGCGGTGAGGTGGTACACGAGGACGGGATCGAACCGCCGACCGACCCGGTGTAAACGGGTTGCTCTACCGCTGAGCTACTCGTGCGCTGCAGGTGATCAACGTTTCCGCTACGGAGCCACCGCATGCAAGCCCTTATTCGTCATGCTGGAAACCGGAGTCCTTTGTTCTTGCCGAACATTGGGCGAAAACATATCACAAAGGAGTGGGCATCAACGCAATACCTTCACCCCAAAGCGCTTCGCACTCCGTGCGCTTCGTGTGCGGAGCCTGCGGGACAACCCTGACACTCCCGGCGTCGAAAGCGGGCGCCAGCGGGCCGTGCCCCCATTGCGGGATTTGGATTGATGGGATCCAATTCATTTTAAATCAGGCTTCCTCTCCCGCGCCTATTCCTGCTCTGCCGGTTGATCCCGCTGCGGCCGGGGGCAGAAGGTCGCTAGGTTCCAAGACTAGCAATAACCGAATTCGCGCGGACGGATTCCTCGACCACGAATACAACGAGCGGAGAGAATTGGTCAAAACATTCCGGGTTCTCGCATTAGCTGTCGCAGTCGGTGCAATACTGCTCATCATCACCATGTATATGCGCACATGGATGATCAAATAGAGTCGTAACTTTCTTATTTTAAGTGAGTTGTGCTTGGGTAAAAAACCGCATTTTCGGGGAATAAGTCCTTGTTTACCCGCAGTGGATTTCAGACCCTCTCCCTGCACCATGTCAGATACCCTCAACGAGCCGGAACAAGCCCAAACCAAGGTCGGAACCGAACAGGAATACAACGCCGGCCAGATCGACAAACTCGAAGGCCTTGAGGCCGTCCGCAAGCGCCCGGGGATGTACATCGGAGATCCCGATGAGCGCGGCCTCCACCATTGCGTGTTCGAGGTTCTGGACAACTCCATCGACGAGCACCTCGCCGGCTATTGCACGAAGATCAAGGTCGCCATCCATGTGGACGGCTCGATCAGCGTTTCCGACAACGGCCGCGGCATCCCGGTGGACATGCACCCGAAATTCGGCATCCCCGCCGTCGAACTCGTGCTGACAAATCTCCACGCCGGCGGAAAGTTCGGACAAGGAGCCTACAAATATTCCGGCGGCCTCCACGGCGTTGGCGCGAAATGCGTGAACGCGCTTTCCGACTGGTTCCGCGCGGACATCACCCGCGGCGGCAAGGTTCACCGCATCGCCTTCGAGCGTGGCAAGACCACCGAACCCCTCCACATCGTCGGCGACGCCGATCCAAAGAAAGCAGGCACCGCGATCACCTTTTTCCCGGACGCCACGATCTTCGTCGATACCATCGTCTTCCAGTTCGACCGCCTCTCCACCCGCCTCCGCGAGCTCGCTTTCCTCAACCCCGGCCTCACCATCGAGCTTGATGACGAGCGCCCCGAATCCGCAAAGAAGGCCTCGTTTTTCTACAAGCATGGCATCGTCGAGTTCGTCGCACAGCTTTGCGAAAACAAGAACGTCGTCCACGAAAGCCCTGTCGTCATCAACGGCAAGCGCGAGATCGACTACGACTACGACGGCAAGCAGACGAAAGAGGACGTCTTCGCCGATGTCGTTTTCCAATACAACGACTCCTACAACGACCAGATCCTCTGCTTTGCGAACAGCATCCCGAACGCCGACGGCGGCACCCACCTCACCGGCTTCCGCACCGCGCTCACCCGCTCGATCAACCAATACGCGAAAGCCAACAAGATCCTGAAGGACAAGGATCCCGCCCTCTCCGGCGATGATGTCCGCGAAGGTCTCGTCTGCGTGATCTCGGTGAAAATGCCCAGCCCACGCTTCTCCTCGCAGACGAAAGGCAAGCTCGTGAACTCCGAGATCGAGGGCGTCGTCTCCTCCATCGTTTACGAAGGTCTCAACACCTACTTCGAGGAAAACCCCTCGCTCGCCCGCAAGATCATCGAGAAATCGGTCAACGCTGCCCGCGCCCGCGAGGCCGCCCGCAAAGCCCGCGAGACCGTCCGTAAATCCGCCCTCTCCGGCGGCGGCCTGCCCGGCAAACTCGCCGATTGCTCCGAGCGCGATCCCGCGAAATCCGAACTCTACATTGTCGAAGGTGACTCCGCAGGCGGCTCCGCCAAACAAGGCCGCGACCGCCGCACCCAGGCGATCCTGCCGCTGCGCGGAAAACTCATCAACGTCGAGAAGGCTCGCCTCCACCGCGCCCTCCAGAACAAGGAAATCCAATCCATGATCACCGCCATCGGCGCGGGCATCGGCGATGGCGAGCAGGACGGTTCCTTCAACATCGCGAAAGTCCGCTACCACAAGATCGTCATCATGACCGACGCCGACGTGGACGGCTCGCACATCCGCACCTTGCTGCTGACGTTTTTCTGCCGCCACATGCCCGCCCTCGTGAAAAGCGGATATCTCTACATCGCCCAGCCGCCCCTTTATCTGGTCACCCGGAAAAAACGCTCCGAATATGTCCAGGACAACGACGAGCTCAACAAGATCCTCATCGACCTCGGTGCCGGCGAAGTCATTCTCCGCACCTTTGACAAATCCCGTGAATTCTCCGCCGAGGAACTCAAAGGCATTTTGGAAAACCTCTCCTCGCTCTCCCGTTTCACCAAGGCCATCGAGGGCAACGGCGGCAACTTCCAGGAATACCTGAATGCCCGCCGCGCCGACGGCCACCTGCCGGAATACATGGTTCGCATCCGCGAGGGCAACGTCGAGGCCGTCCTCTATTTCGCCGACGAAGCCGCCCTCTCCGCCTTCGCCGCCGAGAACCGCGATCTCGGCCTCTTCGACGAGCAGCTCACCGATGAGGAACTCGCCCATGTCACCGGCCCGTCGCGCCGCGCCGTCCTCCACGAGCTCCACGAGTCCCACGCCATCGCGAAGCTTTTCTCACGCCTCAATGAACTCGGCGTCGATACGAAAACCTTCCACTCGATGGATCAACCGATCTTCGAGCTTTCCGAAGGCGATGGCGACAAGAAGAACAAGACACCGATTTTCGTCGTTTCCGAAATCCTCTCCAAGGTGCTGGAAATCTCCGCCAAGGGAGTCCAGATCAAGCGCTTCAAGGGTCTCGGTGAAATGAACGCCAAGCAGCTTTTCGAAACCACCATGGATCCGGAGACCCGCCAGTTCCTCCGCGTCCGCCTCGACGAGGACAACGCCGTGGAGGCCGACCGGATGTTCGACATCCTCATGGGCGATGTCGTTGAACCCCGCAAACGCTTCATCGAGGACAACGCACTCAACGTCCGTAATCTGGATGTGTAACCGTGGCGGCGGATTGCATCCGCCATGCCAAGCAAAGCTTACCAATCAAAATGTCCTCAGTGATCGAAAAAGTGTTTCTGGAATGCGCTCGTGCCATTGAGGCAAGCCAGCTAATCACGCGCGTTTCGACAACTGACAAAGAATACAGTTTCCAGAACTGGTTTTCGGATCGACTTGCGGCGCTTAGACTGAATTTCGACGAGCCATCCCGAAACGCATATCCTGATTTCCGCTTGGTCGATTTCCCGATAGGTTTCGAAATCAAGGGATTGGGCTTTCCGGGTAGGGAGGCGAACTATGACTGCAATAGTCAGGTGCCTTCCGGTTGCCACAATGGCCGAGAAATTTACTACGTGTTCGGTCGCTATCCGGCGAAATCAAAGGACAAATCCTATCCAGTTTATGATTTGGTTATGTGCCACGGAGATTTCCTCAATGCGGATCACAGTTACATCCACAAGAACAAGAATCTGAAAGGGTTCGGCAGCTATGGGGATATGATGATCCGTGATCGGAAAATGTATGTCGCTCCGACCCCGTATGCCCTCACTTTGGGAACCGAACGGCAAGTTACGCTGATTGTGCCCGAAAAATTCAGCGGATCAAAATCACTAAAGAGCACGGGCACATTCACACGGGTGGAATCAGCACGACTGATTCGCGGCTACAGTTTCGACATGATGAGCCACGAACTCAAACCCTCTTATCTTCCAAACCCAAGCGCAGGTAAAAAACACCATTTTAAGACTTTTCGGTCATCCAATTCAAACGGCCCGGAGGTCTCACTCGCATAATGGCATTGTCATTTACAGGATTGTTTTCAGGTGCGGGCGGGCTTGATCTCGGCTTCGAGATGGCTGGTTTCAAACACGCTTACTCCTCGGACATAGACGAATGGAGCGTCCAGACATTGCAGGAGAATCGACCCGATTGGCATTCCACGGTTGCCGATGTCATGGAGCTTTCCTCACAAGACTTGCCAGATTCGGATGTCCTACTTGCAGGATTCCCATGTCAGGGTTTTTCACTGGGTGGAAACCGCAATGAAAGCGACGAAAGAAACTACCTTTTCAAGGAAGTTGTCCGCTTGGCGAAAGCGAAGAAACCCCGATTCGTGTTGATCGAAAATGTTCTCAACCTGCGCACCATGACCGAGCCGGTAAGTGGGAAATTCTTCGTCGATGTGATCGCCGCCCACTTCGAGAAGCTGGGCTACCACGTGAAACATAATATCTTCCGTGTTTCCGGATTTGGCGTTCCTCAAACCAGACGGCGTTTTATTTTCATCGCCAGCCGTGATCCGTTTCCCAGCGGCTTCCATTGGCCGTCACCGGAAAAAGACACTCCCGCTTCCTCCTTCCTCGCCGATGTCAGGGATGACATTACAATCTCTCTTCCCAATCATGATCCAGAATGGGGATTTAAGAGCCGGGTTCATGATGAAACCGCCGAATTCTTTGATCCATCCGAGCAACCGGTGGCGTGCAGATTTTCAAGAACCGGTTCTGATGGCCACCCGATCCGAGCACTCAACGTCCCTTTTCCCGCTATCGATACGGCAACTATCTGGGGTTGGGCGCAGGGAAATGTTGTCGCCGAGAGACTGGAAAAAGACCGCGTGAATGGAGCCTTCGTCAGAAACAAAGATACCGATCTCAAGCTGTGGCGTATCCGCGCCAGCCGCTTGAGAAGTTTCACCGACAGGGAATATGCCCGACTACAGACATTCCCCGATTCATGGATCTTCCACGGAGGGAATAAAAGGCATACCCACAAACAAATCGGTAACGCTGTGCCAGTCCAGTTCGCCTTTAGGATTGGAAGCTTTTTAAAAGTGGTCGACGCAGCACAGAAAAGCGGAAAAACGATGCAGCCCGCAGGTAAGGGTCGCAGCACACAAATCGAACTGGGAATTTAAAAGATCCTTGGTTCGCGGGAGATACTACTGATTTAAGGAAGCTTTATATCCACATTTCACAACCTACCTCAACGTGCGCAACCTCGACGCCTGATTTCGCCCTGTCGCCAGGCACAAAAAAATACAGCCCCCGATGATGGGAGCTGTATCTGAATGGGTGAGAGGGCTGACCTCGGTTTCAATGCCGGGAAGTGGAAGCGACTTCGCCGATCGATGTGACCGAGATGTCCTCCGCTCCCGCGTTTTTGAGGACTTCCTTCGCGCGGCTCACCTGATCGCCCGTTTCCGCGAGGACGGAAATGAGGATATTGCCCTCGGCGAGGCGGTTTTCATAACGCTTGGCCTCAAGCTCGGGAATGCCGAGCCCGATGAGTCCTCCAGTGATTCCGCCCACCGTGGCACCCGCTGCGGCACCGCTGAGAGCTGCGAGAAGCGGCCCCGCTGCGATGAGCGGCCCGACGCCCGGAATGGCAAGTGCTCCGATGCCGACTAGCAACCCGAGGGCTCCGCCCAGCACTCCGCCGGTGGCGGCTCCGGTTACGGCGCCTTCCGGTGCCTTGGTGTTCTTCTCATGGGAAAACTCATGGGTTGTATCCTTATCCGGGAAGAGAACGGAGATGTCGTTTGAGGAGAATCCGGAATTGGTGAGGCTGTCCACGATCTGGTTGGCTTGGCCTTCCGAGATGGCGATTGCATATACTGATTTATTGCTCATGTTTTTTGTTGGTTGGTATTGTTAGCTGAGATTTGGCTTACTTGGCATCCACCTTCATATCGTCGGTGATTTTGCCCGTGTTGGCATGGTTGCCCGCGATCTTGATGATCACCTTGCGTTCGGATTCGGATCCCACCACGCCCTTGAGGGTGACGTGTTCGTTGTTGGTGATGATCTTGATGTTCTTGGCGTTGAAGGAGAGATCCGCATCCATGATGCCGGCGCGGATGTCCTTCGTGATCTGCACGTCCTTATCGCTGTTTCCCTGATCGGTCGGGTCAGGGGCGTCTTCCCTTGTTTCCTTCTCATTCTGCGCGCTGTTGTCAGGCTCGGACACATCGCCGCCGATCGAGTCACGGTAGGAACGCAGCGCTTCGGTTGAGGTGGCCTCGCTGTAGTCGGGCCAGGCATCTTTCTTGAACTGCGGAGCTTTGCCCAACTGCTCTTTCGTCAACTTCGTCTTGAAGGCCTTGGCCGCATTGTCATACCGGAGAACCGCCACCGGAACCGCGCTGAGCGTGTCGTCCACACCCAGGAATCCGCCCGATGAAATGATCACGGCGAGAATTTTCCCGTCTTTCATGTCCAGGACGAGATCCTCAACCTCGCCGATCAATTCATCACCGGAGTTTTTCACGTTGGTTCCGATGACCTGGGAGGCGCGCCATGAGGCGGAGCTGACTTTGGTTCCGGGAACGGGAGAGGCGAATTCCGTCTGCTTTTCCGTTTCCGCGTAGGTGGTCAGCGGGGTGAGCAGGGGCATTAGGGAGATGAGGAGGCTTCTTGGTATGGCTTTCATGTTTTTGTTGTTGTCTTGTTAATTGAGAGTTGTAGGAAAATCGCGGGATTTTGCCGATATGTGTGGCATGAGCGGCTGCGACAACCGCAATGTTTTGATATGGTGCTTTTGTCGCAGCCTGGTCGGCTTGGACGACCTGCCGTCATGGTTCGGGGGGATGTGCTTTCGCTCTCGCTAAGCCCCGATATCATACCTAATCTCCTGGGCCATGCTATGGGGTGTAACCCTTCTTTTGGTTTCCTTCCCATTGGTCGAATCATGCGTAGGGTTACACCCTATGGACTCACCGGGCTTTCCAAATTATATCTGGAATCGTGAGCTGGGACAAATGCGCAGCTCCACATACAACCATCAAACACCATACCTATGAAAACACTCCAGGATTTATTTTTGGCTCTTCAGCAAAATCTGTGGGTGAATTTTGGTTCGGGAAGTTTTCCAAGTGTATGGAATAGAGTGATTTGCAGCAATTCAAAGCTGCGGT
>JAYTOE010000108.1:0-4441 GCA_043747935.1 Akkermansiaceae bacterium | reverse complement strand
CCCGCGACACGATCCTGATCTTCATGACCGACAACGGCGGAACGACCGGCGTGAAACTTTTCAACGCCGGCATGCGCGGCAAGAAGGGCGATGTCCATGATGGCGGCCACCGGGTGCCGTGCTTCATCCATTGGCCGGCGGGCGGACTGCGGCAGGGTGAGGACATCACCTCGCTCAATGCGCACATCGACATGCTGCCCACACTTGCCGAACTCTGCGGGCTCAAGCTTCCCGAGGCCGTGGATTTCGATGGCCGGAGTTTCGGGGCGCAGTTGCGAGATGCCAAGGCGGAGATTCCCGACCGCACCGTCTTCGTCGAGCGCCAGCGAACCTTTAAACCGGAGAAGTGGCGCGGCGCGGTGGCCATGACCTCGCGCTGGCGGCTGGTCGATGACAATGCGCTCTATGACATCAAGCAGGATCCGGGACAAACGCACAACGTGATCGCCGATCATCCGGACGTGGTCGCCGGCATCCGCGAGGATTTCGAAACCTACTGGGCAAGGGTCACACCGGGAGATCGCGACCGTGTGGAGTTTACGGTCGGCGACGACCGCGATGCGGAAACCTTCCTCTCCTCCTCGGACTGGTATCTCCCGAATCCGCCGTGGAATCACGCCATGGTCGCCGCTGGCTCCTCCGCTTCGGGCGACTGGCTCATCCGCGCCGCCCGCGCCGGAACGTATCGCTTCGAGGTGCGGCGCTGGCCGCGCGAGGCGAATGCCGAACTCGCCGGAGCGCCCGCGATCCACAAGGCCGTGGACGCATGGGATGCCTCCGGCCCGAAGCCCGATTTGTTATATGGCGGCAAGCAAACGAAGTTCAGGAAACTCCCCGTGACATCCGTCCGCTTGACGGTGGGGGAAATGACACAAACAATCGTCGCAACGAAAGGAGCTACGGAGTGTTCATTCGATTTCACGCTTGAGAAAGACCTTCCCCTGCCGGTGAAGGCCGAACTCCTGGACAGCTCCGGGAAAACCCTTGCGGGCGCTTGCTACGTTTATTGCCGCATCACGAAACCGTAACCCGATCCACTCGAAATCTAACAGACCATGCAACGAACCATCCTCGCCGCCACCCTTTCGCTGATCCTGCCTCTTTCCGCCGCCAAACAGCCCAATATCATATTCATCATCACCGATGACCAGGGCTACGGCGACGTCTCCGCCAACGGCAACCCGATCCTCAAAACCCCGCACCTCGACCAACTCCGTTCGGAGAGTTTTCGCTTCGAGGATTTCCACGTCAGCCCGACATGCTCGCCGACACGCAGCGCGATCTTCAGCGGTCGCCACGAGTTCAAGAACGGAGTCACCCACACGATCCTGGAGCGCGAGCGCCTCTCGCTCCAGTCCATCACGCTCGCGGAAACCTTGTGCGACGCGGGCTACGCCACCGGCATCTTCGGCAAGTGGCACCTTGGCGACGAGAAAGAGTATCAGCCCGAAGCGCGCGGGTTCGGCGAGGTCTTCATCCACGGCGGCGGCGGCATCGGCCAATCCTACCCCGGCTCCTGCGGCGACGCGCCGGGCAACACGTATTTCGACCCCGCCATCCTGCACAACGGCACCTTCGAGAAAACGAAGGGCTATTGCACCGACTTGTTTTTCAAACAGGCGCGCGGATGGATCCGTTCGCAAAGCGAGGCAGGGAAACCCTTCTTCGCTTACATCGCCACCAACGCGCCGCACAGTCCCTACACCGCTAGGCCAGAGGACGCCGCGCTTTACGAAGGCAAGGTCGGCAACAAGCAGCTCGCCCATTTCTACGGCATGATCCACAACATCGACGAGAACATCGGCAGCCTGCTGGCGGATCTCAAGGAATGGGACATCGAGCGGGAAACCATCGTCATTTTCGTGAACGACAACGGCACTGCGGCGGGCGCATCCGTCTTCAATGCCGGCATGCGGGGCGGCAAGGGAACCGCATGGCTGGGCGGCACGCGCGCCTCATCGTTCTGGCGCTGGCCGGGAACATGGAAGCCCGGCGAAACCAAGGCGCTCGCGGCACACATCGATATTTTCCCGACCCTCGCCCAAGCCACCGGAATCACCTTGTCTGAAAACGCCGGCAAGCAGATCGAGGGGCGCAGCCTCTTGCCACTGCTGGAGAATCCCGCCGCCGAATGGCCCGACCGCCAGCTCTTCACGCACTTCGGGCGATGGGATAAAAACTCCGACCCGAATCTCGCGAAATACCGCACGGCCGCCGTCCGCAACACGCGCTGGGCGATGGTCAGCGAAAAGGGCGGGAGCGAGCCGCGTTGGGAGCTGTTCGACCTAGCTGTTGATTACGGCCAGAAGAAGGATGTTTCGAAGGAGCATCCGGAGCTGATCAAGGAACTCGGCGCGGCCTTCGACAAGTGGTGGGACGAATGCCTGCCGTTGATGGTCAACGAAAAGGCAGTCGGCCCGAAGCTCAATCCCTTCGCCGTCCGCTACTGGGATCAGTTCGGCGGTGCCCCGAAAGAGAAATCGCGCAAGAAGAAGAAAAACTAAACAGCCCTCCATGAAGATCCCCATTCTTGCCGCCGCTCTTTCGCTGCTCGTCCCGCTCCACGCCGCCGAAAAGCCCAACATCGTTTTCGTCCTTTTCGATGACATGGGCTACGGCCAGCCGAAGTGCTACAGCGAGGACACGCAGCTCAAGACCCCGAACATCGACCGACTCGCCACGGAGGGCATGCGTTTCACCGACGCACACTCCGCGGCCGCCGTTTGCACGCCCACGCGCTATGGTTTGCTCACGGGCCGCTATCCGTCGCGCATCGGACAGTTCGGCGTGCTCACGACCTATTCGAAACCCATCATTCCCAAGACCCGCCTCACGGTCGCCACCATGCTCAGGCAAAACGGCTATGATACCGCGTGCATCGGCAAGTGGCACCTCGGCATGGAGTGGGATGGCAAGCCGGGGAATGCTAAGGAAATACCCGTCGGCTCGAAACTCGTCACGAGTCCGAATGCCGCCGGCTTTGACTACTTCTACGGCTTCACCCACGCGCGCAACATCGGAACCATCATCGAGCAGGATCAGGTGGTGGAAAATGTCGCGGAAGTGGAGAACCAGCCGCGTATGATCGCCAAGGCGGTGGAATGGATCGGAAAGCGCGATGCCGGGAAACCCTTCTTCCTCTACTTCCCGATGTGCCCGCCGCACACGCCCACCGTCCCGGCACCCGAGTTCGTCGGCAAAAGCGGCGCGAAGGACGAGGTTAGGAACGAGAAGGGATACGGCGACTGGGTCTTTCAGGGCGACCACATGCTCGGCCAGCTTCTCGACGCGCTAGAAAAGAAAGGCCTCGCCGACAACACCCTCATCATTGTCAGTGCGGACAACGGCGCCGCCGGCCGGCCGTATGAGCCGCTCCGCGATTCGAAGACCAGCATTTACGAAGGCGGCCATCGCGTGCCTTTTCTCGCGCGGTGGCCGGGAAAAATCAAGGCCGGCTCCGTCTGCGAAGACACCATCTGCCTCAACGACCTCATGGCCACCAGCGCGGAGATCATCGGCGTGAAACTGCCCGATAACGCCGGTGAGGACAGCGTGAGCATCCTGCCAGACCTCCTCGGCACCGCGAAGGGACCTGTGCGCGAAGCCACGATCCACCAATCCTTCAAGGGTGACCTGGCCATCCGCCAGGGCTTCTGGAAGCTCATCTTTCTCAAGAGCGGGGCACGCGAACTCTACGATCTCCAAGCCGACATCGGCGAAAAAAAGAACCTCGCCGAATCAAACCCGGAAGTCGTGGAACGCCTCACCACGCTGATGAAAAAATATATCGCCGACGGCCGCAGTACCGACGGTGCGCCGCAGAAAAACGAATCTCCCCCATCCCTGGAAAAACTCTCTCATTCCGGCAAGAAAAAAGGCGCAAAACAAAACAAGAAAACTCAATGAAACCCTTCATCACCCTGATCTCTGTTCTTTTTGCGACGCTGTCACCAGTCCAAGCTGCGGAACAAGCGGACTCCAAACCCAATATCATCTTCATCCTGGCCGATGACCTCGGCCTCGACGGCGTGAGCTGTTACGGCGCGGACAAACGCAAGACCCCCCACATCGACAAACTCGCCGCAACCGGAATTAGGAATTAGGGTCAGTCCT
Source organism: Akkermansiaceae bacterium (assembly GCA_043747935.1). Classification (GTDB taxonomy): domain Bacteria; phylum Verrucomicrobiota; class Verrucomicrobiia; order Verrucomicrobiales; family Akkermansiaceae; genus Luteolibacter. Next base: position 328 of record JAYTOE010000108.1, on the reverse strand, counting down.
CGTAAGAATTAGGGTCAGGAATTAGGGTCAGTCCTCGCATTTTAACATTCGAATTAGGGTCAGTCCTCGCATTTTAACATTATCTCCAGTCCTTTCAGCCTCTTCGTCAGCTCACGGTTCTTCCTTCCAGCCTCTGCTAATTTAGGGTCAGTCCTCGCATTTTAACATTATCTCCAGTCCTTCCAGCCTCTTCGCCAGCTCACGGTTCTTCGAGATCCCCCCGATCAGCCGACTCACCGAGCCCGGATGCCCCATCGCCAGTTTTTCCGAAATCCACTTCAATCCCACCGATGTCCTCCGTCTAAGCAGGGCGGCGAGCAGAACTTTT
>JAYTOE010000107.1:0-6645 GCA_043747935.1 Akkermansiaceae bacterium | reverse complement strand
ATCCTGAGGTTTCCGCCGGCGGTGGGCCGAACCTGCCGCCGCCCGCCCGCAGCGAGCGCGAGGCCGTGATCCGCGCCGCACCGGGCGCACCCAGCCATGTCCTGCTCGACGATACCCGCGCCGAGCATCTGCCGGGCTGTAACATCGCCGTCCGCCGCGAGGTCTTTCATGCGGTCGGCGGCTTCGATCCCCTCTTCCGGACCGCAGGCGATGATGTGGATTTCTGCTGGCGTCTCAGCCACGCGGGGCATCGCCTCGCCTTCGTGCCGGGCGCGTTCGTCTGGCATTGGCGCAGGCCTTCGATCCGCGCGTTCCTGAAACAGCAACTCGGTTACGGCCAAGCGGAGAAACTCCTGCTCGCCAAGCATCCGGAACGCTTCGGTGCGAGTGGCGAGGCGCGCTGGGAGGGTTTCATCTACGGAGGGGGCGCGGTTCGCGTCGGCAACGACTCGGTGATCTACCATGGCGCGATGGGACAGGCCGGATACCAATCCATCATGAACCGCATGCTGCCGCTGCGCCCCATCGACTCCGCCTTCCGTAATCCCCACTCCGAGCTGCTTCAGCGGTTTCTCGAAATCCTGCAGACCACCGCCCGCCGCTGGGCGAGGAGCGGCGGGATCCTTCCGCCGTTTTCCAAAGCGCGTATTTCACAACCCGAACCCACCCACGAGTTTGACATCCCCGGCGACGAGACAATTTACCGCGACCACTACCTGGAATTACTCCTCGCAAAAGGCTGGAGATCTGCCGGTGAGACGGCGGCATGGGATCTGGAGAAGGACGGAAGCCGCGTTCTCATCGCCACCGAACACTGCGGGCCGAACCTCACCCGCTCGCTGTTCCGTGTCTCGGGCGATCCCGATGCCGCGCAAGCCGTCGAACGCGAGCTGCGCAGCATATAGAAAAATGACGAGCATCCTTCTTCTCTTTCATCTGCGTGAATCTGCGTCCATCTGCGGTTGATTTCTCCCTCTTTCCGATGTCCCTCCTCACTAAAGACTACGACTACCACCTCCCACCCGAGCTGATCGCCTCGCGGCCTCTGGCCGACCGCGCCGCCTCGCGGATGCTCATCATCAACCGCGCCGAAGGCAGCATCAGCCACGGCCGCTTCGCGGATTTCACGGATCACCTGAAACCCCGCGATCTCCTCGTCCTCAACAACACGCGAGTAATCCCGGCCCGCCTGTTTTCCGACGACGGGCGCACCGAGCTCCTCTGCCTTGACCGCGTCTCCCCCGTCCTCTGGCGCTGCCTCGCCAAGCCCGGCAAGCGGATGAAGACCGGGCGCACGGTCACCGTCGGCGAAATTACTGGAAGCGTAGTGGAAGTGCTGGAGAACGGCGACCGCATGATCCTCTGGGAATCCGCGCCCGATCTCGACAAGATCGGCCACCTCGCGCTGCCGCATTACATGGGGCGCGACGACGAGGAATCCGATAAGGAGCGCTATCAGACGGTCTTCGCGAAAGAAGAAGGAGCCATCGCAGCACCGACCGCCGGCCTGCATTTCACGCCGGAAATTCTCTCCCGCATCGACCACGATTTCATCACCCTGCATGTGGGCGTGGGCACTTTCCGGCCGGTTTCCGTGGATCACATTGGAGAGCACGTAATGCACTCGGAAAAATATTCCGTTACTCCGGAGGCTGCGGCGCGCATCAACGCTGCGGGACGCGCGTTCGCCGTCGGCACCACCGTGACGCGCGTGCTGGAGTCCTTGGCGGGCAGCGGGCAACGCATCGCGCCCGATGCCGCGCTCTTCGGCGCGACCGACATCTTCCTCCACCCGCCCTACGCGTTCAAAGCCGTGGACGCGTTGCTGACCAATTTCCACCTCCCCCAATCCACCCTCATCATGCTCGTCTCCGCCTTCGCTGGCCGTGAGCTGACCCTCGAAGCCTACCGCCAGGCCGTGGCCGAAAAATACCGCTTCTACTCCTACGGCGACTGCATGCTCATCGTTTGAAATTTCAAAACTCAAAATTCAACCTTCAAACCCTCCGGTCTTAATCACATGCTTCTTCCTCTTCTTGAATTTTGAGATTTGAACGACCTGTGAGCTTAGCGAGCCATCATCAATCAGCGAAGCCACACCTCATAGCCACAAGGCATTTTTGAATTTTATGAAACTGATTTCCTGGAACGTCAACGGCATCCGCGCCACGCTCGGCAAGGGCTTGCCGGATTTCATCTCCACCGAAAACCCCGACATCCTGTGCTTGCAGGAAACGAAGGCGCGGGAGGAGCAGGTGGATCTGCCGCTGGAGTTCGGCGCTTACAAATCCTTTTGGAATTCGGCGGAAAAACCCGGCTACTCCGGCACCGCGATCTTCACCAAGGAAACGCCGCTCGCCGTCACGCACGGCATGGGCATCTGCGACCATGACCGCGAAGGCCGCGTGATCACGCTGGAATTCCCCGACTTCCACCTTGTAAACGTCTATACCGTCAACGCCCAAGACGAGCTGCGCCGACTGCCTTACCGGCTGGAGTGGGATGCCGCGTTCCGAGCCCACCTGAACCGCCTCGCCCTCTCCAAGCCTGTCATTTTTTGCGGCGACCTCAACGTTGCGCACCAGGAAATCGACCTCGCCCGCCCGAAGGAGAACCGGCAGACGGCGGGTTTCTCCGACGAGGAACGCGCGAGTTTTACTGAGCTGCTCGAGAGCGGTTTCATCGACACCTTCCGCCACCTCCACCCCGACAAGACCGGAGCATACTCGTGGTGGTCTTACCGTGGCGGTGCCCGCGAGCGAAACGTCGGTTGGAGAATCGACTACTTCGGGGTCTCGCCATCGCTGATCGACCGTGTCGCGGAGGCGACGATCCTGCCGCACATCACAGGCTCCGATCACTGCCCGGTGGGCATCCTCCTAAAATAAATGGACAACAAGCCCAGCGGCACCGCCCTACTGATCGCCCGCTGCATCCTGTTGGCATCTCGGGATTCCGGGTTGCGGAAACTCGTAGCCGAAGGAGAGCCGGAAATCATTCGCCGCATCCTCAGGCAAACCGCTTACGACCGCCTTTTCCAACTGGCTCTGGGGAGGTTTACAAGAGCGATTCTACTCGGCCTTGAGCGGTTCTTGCTCCCCGGAATCATCAGCCACTACCTCGCACGGAAGCGGAGGATCGAGCTTGCGGTGCGCGAAGGACTGGCTTCCGGCATCAGGCAAGTGGTGGTGATAGCGGCAGGATACGACAGTCTCTGCCTCCGCCTGCGTGACGAATTTCCGGACACGCGGTTTATCGAGATCGATCATCAGGCCACCCAAACCCCGAAAGCGAAAGCATTCCCCGAGGCGGGGAATTTCCGCTACATTCCCGCCGATCTGGGCAAGGATTCGCTGACAGAAATATTCCCGGACACCACACCGGCCGTCATCGTGATCGAGGGACTCACGATGTATCTGGAGGAAAGATCCAACGAGGCACTTCTCCGGCAGATCGCCCCGCATTGCGGCAAACTGATCTTCACGTTCATGGAGAAAGCTCCGGACGGCTCGATTGATTTCCGCAACCAAAGCCCGCTCATCGGCTCGTGGCTTAGTAATCGCAAAGAGCCGTTTCTCTGGGGCATCACTCGAAACGAACTCCCTGCCTTCTTGAAAGAATGCGGCTTCCGCTGTCTGGATATCATCGATGATACCCAGCTCCGCCGCGAAATCCTTGCTCCAAGAGGGCTTGAACAACTTCCTCTCGCACAGGGAGAATGCGTATGCATCGCAGAACCCGCCCTACTGCCGCTGAAATGAGAAATAATGAATCACACAACCAACCCCAATCGGGGTTGAGTATTTCAAGCCCGGGGTTGCCGGAGGAACGGAGGCTACCCCGGGATCATGCGCCCAAAGATCATTCAACACCAAGGGTGTTGTGTCCAAGCCGTCACCACCCCCGCGCATGGACGCAACACCTTCGGCGTTGAGATATGCCGCACGCGAACACCCAGGGTAGGCTCCGCAAAGCTCCGCCAACCCTGGGCTTGAAATCCGTAAGCCCGTTGGGCTATTTTTCAGGAGGGCGGCACTACAATGAAAACATCCCTTATCTGTAACGACATCCATTCGAAGCTAAACGCCACCAGGGTCGCGGAGATTGTTTTCCCGCGCAGCGAGGATGATGTGATCGCTGCGATCCGCCGCGCGGAACCGGAGGGAAAATCCATCTCCATCTGCGGCGGCCGGCACGCCATGGGCGGGCAGCAGTTCGGTAAGGGCACGATCCTTCTCGACATGACGGAACTCGACTTCATCCGCCCCGTTGACAGCGAACAAGGAACTGTCGAGGTCGGAGCTGGGATCAAATGGCCCGCGTTGATTTCGACCCTGCAAACGCAGCAGGAAAACGAGGCCACCGTATGGACGATCCGCCAGAAGCAAACCGGAGCCGATCATCTGACCCTTGGCGGCGCGCTCGCCGCGAACATCCACGGACGCGGTCTCCACATGAAGCCAATCATCGGGGATGTCGAAAGCTTCCGCCTCGTCGGTGCGGATGGCATCCCAAGACATTGCTCACGCTCGGAAAACGCGGATCTCTTCGCTCTGTCGATCGGCGGATACGGTTGCTTCGGCGTGATCACCTCGGTATGCCTTCGCCTCACCCCGAGGAGGAAACTCCAACGCATCGTCGAAGTGACGACGCTTGATTTCCTGCCCGACACCATCCGCGAACGCATCGCGAACGGCTGCCTCTACGGCGACTTCCAGTTCTCCATCGATGAGAATTCCACCGATTTCCTCTGGAAAGGTGTCCTCTCCAGCTACCGCCCGGTTACCGGCGACCCTCCGGTGCCCGAATCCCAGGAAAGCCTCGGCGCCGCACGATGGGAGAAACTCGTCGCCATGGCGCACCATGACCGCACGAACATATTCGGGGTCTATTCCACCTATTACCTTTCCACACACGGGAACCTCTACTGGTCGGACACCCACCAACTCAGCATCTACATCGATGATTACCACGCGAAGCTCGATTCCGACTGCCCCGGCAGCGAGATGATCACCGAACTTTACGTGCCCCATGCGGATCTCATCCCCTTTATGAAAGGCGCGGCGGCACTTCTCAGAAGCCACGCGATCCCCGTCATCTACGGCACCATGCGGCTCATACGCCGCGATAATGAAAGCTTCCTCGCTTGGGCGAACGAGGACTACGCCTGCGTCATTTTCAACCTCCACACCGAGCACTCGGAAGCGGGAATCGCGCACGCGGCGGATGCCTTCCGCGCGCTGATCAACCTCGCTATCTCGTATCAGGGCAGCTACTTCCTCACCTACCATCGCTGGGCGGAACGCCGCCAGATCGAGGCGGCCTACCCGAACTTCGAGGAATTCCTCCGGGAGAAAATCCGGCACGATCCCTCGCAGGTTTTCCAAAGCGAATGGTGGCGGCACTACCGCGACATGTTCGGGATTTCCAGGGCGTGAATGGAATCACTTCGCACCAAGCGCGGCGACGATTGCGGTGACATTTCCGCGAATCATTTCCTCGTAGCTGGTCATGCCGCGCCCGTCGGCCACGAGTTCGCCGCCGAGCTTGATGCCGCTATCGCGGGTCAGGCTTTCGAGCATCTTGGGGTTCGATTCCTTCTCGGGAAAAATAGCGACCACGCGCTCCTTTTTCAGGGTGGCGATCAGCTCCGCGAGCTTCGCCGCGTCCGGCATGCGCTCACGATTCAAGCCCTGGATGGGATAGGATTCGAAGCCGTAAGCCTCGCAAAAATACTCGAACGCAGCGTGGGCGGTGGCCAGCTTGCGGCTGTCGCGCGGGATGCGGACCACTTCCCTCTTCACCCATTTTTCCAACTCGTCGAGCTTCACGCGGTAAGCCTGCGCGTTCGCCTCGAACACCGCCTTGTTCGCCGGGCTCGCGGCGGAAAGCTCGTCCGCGACGACCCCCGCTGCGCGACGGAAAAGATCCACCGAATGCCACCAATGCGGATCGAGCTCATGCTCGTGGTCGTGGTCATGCCCCTCGTGATCGCAGGCACCGTGCAGCGCGGGCAGAGTCGCTCCGACCTCCACGATGCGCGCCTTACCGGAGAGTATCCCCTTGAGCTTCGGCAGGTAGCCTTCCATCCCCATGCCGGAAACGAAATAAAGAGCGGCACCCTCGGCAGCCACGAGATCCGCCGGCTTCGGTTCAAAGGCGTGAGGATCGCCTTTGGCTCCGATCAGATCGACCACCTCCACCTTGTCTCCTCCGACCTGCCTCAGCAAATCCCCGATCAGCGGATGCAGCGAAGCCACTTTAAGCTCTGCGGCCTGCGCAAAGCCCATGACCCCGAAACCACAAACCATCATCAGACTCTTCGCGTTCACGCCGACAACCTGAAACGATTTTCTATTAACGCAAGTGTTTTGCGCTAACAAAATCTATTTTTGAAAGGATTCGAGACAAGCTCCTCGGCGAGGCTGGTGGCAGGGCCGTGGCCGGGGAGGAGGAGGCAGCCGGGTGCGGCTTTCGTGAGGGCGGTGCGGAGGGTGCGGCTGGCGAGGTCGTGGGCTTCGCGGGTTTTGCAGCCGCCCATGGAGCCGGCGAAGATCGCGTCGCCGGGAATGAAGAGTTGGCGCGCGAGGCCGTTCACGAAATAGCCGGTGGCGGGGGTGCAGTGGCCGGAGAGATCGACGGTTT
>JAYTOE010000106.1:0-7348 GCA_043747935.1 Akkermansiaceae bacterium | reverse complement strand
CAACAACGACGACTACGGCCGCAAGCTCTACCTCATCGAAAACTGCCTCTACGGCGTGGACATCCAGCCCATCGCCATCCAGATCACCAAGCTCCGCTTCTTCATCTCCCTCGTCTGCGACCAGAAAACCAACCGCTGAACAGCGGCGCGACAGAAAGCTGGCCAATCAGCGCAAAGTCAAAAGCCTCCGCCAAGAACTCGGACGACTACTCGCTGAAAGCCTCATGGCTCCAAAAAAGGCTCAACACGTCGCCGAATGGGATCCCTTCGATCCGCAATCCTCTGCCGATTTCTTCGATCCACACTGGATGTTTGGCTCGTCGCTTGCAAATGGGTTCGATGTCATCATTGGCAATCCTCCATACAAAACCGGCCTGACCGATCAGGAAAAGGAAACCTGGGGCAGGCTTTATCCAGAAGGGAAAAAGAAGATCTTCGATATCTTTAATTCTAAACTAGTTCGTTACTTGTGGGGTCGCCTATTTCCGGAAGTGAAAGATGTATTCCCAAGAGTCAAAAAGGAGCAGCTAGTTGATATTCCGATTTGCCGTGCAAGCAAAAGCCAAGCACATCAAATGGAGATAGTAATTGATCGAATTCATACAGCAAAGAAGGCCGACCATAGGGCCGACACAACCGCCTTGGAGCGCGAGATCGACCAACAGGTTTACGCCCTCTACGGCCTGACGCCGGAGGAAATCGCCATCGTGGAGGGCGCCGCCCCATGAAGCTGCCACTGGTCAACAAAGCCGAAGTGCCACGAGCCAAAATCGTGCTTTATCTGCTTGATCCGAATCATCGCGCGGGAAAAAGCAAAGCGCGATTTTTTCTCGGACACGGCTACCGCATCGAAGACTGGCAGGAATTTGCCGAGGCGCTACGCACTCATGCGCGTGAAAATGAGGTGACCAAACAGGAAGCGACCCTGCTGGGCCTGCGTCTTGTAGTGGAAGGCCCGCTCACTTTGCGTGACGGAATGATTGCCCAAATCCGCTCCGTGTGGTTTATTGAATCCGGCGAACGGGTGCCCCGTTTGACGACGGCTTACCCAATACAACAACGAAAAATATGATCAACGAACTAGATGATATCATCCTGACGTGTGACCTGCCAGAGCACGGCCTGAGTGCGGGCGACATCGGCACAGCCGTTCTCGTGCATCGGCACGCAGCGGGCTACGAGGTGGAGTTCACCTCTTTGGATGGGGAGACGATTGCCGTGGTCACTCTGATGGCAAACCAAGTCCGCCCCGCCCAAACCGGCGAGATCGCTCATGTGCGTGCCTTGGCCGTAGCTTGAGCCCCCGCCGCCGACACAATTACCATGCTGCGCGAGATCGACCCACAGGTTTACGCCCTCTACGGCCTGACGCCGGAGGAAATTGCGATTGTTGCGGTCAGACAAACCTTCAATCGTGTTTTCAATCAGTGGAAAGCCTGTGCGACCGAAGATGTGAACGGTGAATCGGTCAGCCTTGGGGAGTTGCGGGATCGTTACAAGAAGCAGAGGGGAATCTGAAAGCGTGGAACATTCATCGATAAACCCAACGACAACGCCCTCCGCCTACCTTTGGGGACGAAGCGAGGGTTGGGCGCAGTTAGGCAGGCACCACGCGGTTGTGATCGACGTAGGGAAGGGCGAGGCCAGGGATGAGAAGGGTGAAGTGCTGGCGCGGTGGAATGAGAGTTTTTTTAAAGGCCGACTATGCGCATGCTGAGAAATACATTTTCTCTCCGTTCACCTGCATTCAAGTTCCCCCCATTCGTAAGCTCATGCCATGACACCCAGGTTCCTACAAACCCAGATCGCCCTTGGCGAGGACAGCAAGCGCCAGTTCAAGGTGGAAGAAGAAATTTCCCTAATCAAAGGCATGACACCATGAAACTGCCAAACGGGAAACGCGCCTACCTCGGAGACAAACTTGAGGCGTAATCGCTGAATTTTGCGCATCGTGAAGGGCGCCACAAGGCGCGGGTCTTTGCCTCGGCACTCGGAATCACGATTGCGAATGCAGAATTACTTCGCGCCGCCGTGCGAGAGGCTGCCTCCGACTCAGACGCTGCCGAAACGCGCGGTGAGAATGGCTTCGGGCGGGTTTTCATCCTGAAATTCCCGCTCGCCACCGCAGCGGGGAAAGCCGATGTTCTCACGGTATGGATTATTCTCCATGATGAAGATTTTCCCCGACTGACAACCTGCTACATTCCATAACCGACATGCACACCGAAATCAAAATGCACGATCTCGTAGCTCCAACGGAAGATATTCCGGCGCGGCATTTCATCACTGGCGCACCGCTCACACTGCACCGCGGCCAGATCGGAACCGTAGTCATGACCTATGACGGCAGCGCCTTCGAAGTGGAGTTCGCCGATGCGCGGGGCTGCGCCTTTGCCATTCTTCCAATCGAGACGGAAAAACTGCTATTGCTTCATGATGCACCCGTCGAAGTCGTGGCCGCGTGAATTTATACTGACCGCCAAACTTGCGGAAGATTCATGCACAAGCTGCAAGCGGGGCGGGGAGTGAACGCGCCCGGACAAGCGGAGATTCCGGGAAGCGTCTTTGAGGAGTTGCTGGTCAACGCACTCGTTCACCGCGACTATCTGGTGAACGCGCCGATCCGCTTGTTCATCTTCGACAACCGCATCGAAATCATCAGCCCCGGCCACCTGCCCAACAACCTGACGGTCGAGAAGATCCGCAACGGCAACTCGAATATCCGCAATCCGATTCTGGTTTCCTATGTAGCCAAAGGACTATTGCCCTACCACGGCCTCGGCTCCGGAGGAAATTGCGATTTTGGAAGGAGGAGAGAAGTGAATCGCCTCCTCCGCTTCGCCACGGCTACCATTCTGGAAGGAACCGCCCCATGAAGCTCTGGATTCTCCGCACGGGATGAAGTATATCCTCGACGGAGAAATCGAAACACCCGCAGGTCGCCAGGCCTCGTTACGAACCATCTGGATTCTTGATTTCGGCTCAGATACACCGAGATTAGTCACCGCATACCCGCACGAGAAATAAACCACGATCATGATCAAAGAACACGAAAGAGTCGTCCTTACCGCTCCAGTCGCCGCAGAAGGATTGGAGGCTGGCGATGTGGGAACCGTCGTCCACATTTACAGCGATGGCCATGCCTATGAAGTGGAATTCACCACGCTGGACGGGCGCACGGCAGCGGTCTGCACCTTGGAATCATCCCAAGTGCGCCCCGTAAACAGCCGGGAAATCACCCACGCTCGGGAATTTGCAGCAGCTTGAGTGTGAAGCCATCAATACCATCAATGAATTCAATTGCGTAGCACTCACCTGCGATCTGCCGGAACACGGCTTGATTGCGATCAAGCGGTAAAAAATCATGCACCGCCCCTTGGCCTGCTCCGTGATTCGCATCTGCCATGGAAGGCGGCGACCGAAGATTGACCATGTCCATCTCCGCTGCGCTCCGGTTGTCGCCACGGGTTATGCCGCGATGTTGCCGGATTTAGTTTCGATGGCGGTGAGGATGCGGTCGCGTTTGCGGCGGGCGGATTCGGGGTCGGGGGTTTTGAGGGAGATGCGGTGGCGTTTTCTTGTGCCGGTGTTGGAGTGGAGGGTGAAGTGGAGCCACCAGGTTCCGTGGTTGTTCCAGAGGTGGTGGTTGGGGTTGTTTTTGGTTCGGCGGGTGGCTAGGTAGAGGTGTTTCATGGGCATGATTCGAGTGTGTGCTAGTTTTTTACAAAGCCCCCCCGTTGGCGCTGGCCGACGCGGTGGCAACGCCCATGGTGATCTAGTTTTAAAAGCCCGGGCTGGTTGCATGCGGGCGTGGCTCTCCCTTGTGCGGTTTGAGGAGGAGTGGAATCCGGGTGTATGGCAGCGTGGTAATTGCCCGACAAATCAAGCAATACCAATAGTTTGGATGAGATTTCTGAGGCAATTCCGATCTATATTGGTGTTATTGCTTGATAAATCGGGCGAAGCATGAACTTTAGCTCCCATTGTTTGGGGAGCTTCCTTCCATGAGCTTTAATGCCTGATAAATCATGCAAGAGAAACAATTGGCATCCTTGATCAGTTGGCATCGCCGGAAGGCGGGGCTGAGTCAGGTGGAGTTGGCGCGTCATGCCGGGGTGAGCCGGTATGTGGTGCAGGATTTGGAGGCGGGGGCGGGTCGCACGACGTGGGCGCGGATGATTCCGGTGTTGCGGGCGTTGAATCTGCGGCTGGAACCGCATGGGCCGCTAGTGGACGAGTGGAGAGCCGGGGCAAGCGAGGAGGTTGAACCATGACCGGGCCGCGTAGGGCGTTGATCCGCCAGCACGGTGTGGCCGCCGGGGAGTTGGCGGAGGCGGATGGGGGCGGATGGCTGTTCGGCTATTTTCCCGGGTATGCCGGGGCACCGGTTTCCCTGGCCTTGCCGGTGCGCGAGGAGCCTTATCGGTTTTCGGGTTTCCCGCCGTTTTTGGAAGGTTTGCTGCCGGAGGGGCCGCAGTTGGAGGCGATCCTGCGCAGGCACAAGATCGACCGCGGGGATTGCTTCGGGCAATTGATGGTGGTGGGGAATGACGTCGTGGGATCGCTCACGGTGGAGGAACAGACACAAGGGGAGGGTGACGAGGGATGAAAAGCTGTCCCATCACGCTGGAGCCTGTGGAGGGCGGATCGAGCTTTTCCAAGAGGGGATTGAGGTCGCTGCATCCGCAATTGAAGGATTTGTCGCCGTTGCCTCTGAGCGGCGAGGAACAACTGCGGGAGGCGAGGCTGCGGGCGGACAAGATGTCGATCCAAGGGGTGCAGCCGAAGCTCTCGGCGGTGCTGAGGCCGAAGGAAGGACGCTTCGAGATCGTGGATTGCGAAGGGCGTTTCATCCTCAAGCCCAACCCGACACCCTTCGAGGAAGTGCCGGCCAACGAGGCGCTGACCATGAGCCTGGCTGCGGCGTCCGGCATCGAGGTGCCGGATCACGGGCTGCTTCCGGCCATCGACGGTTCGTGGGTGTATTTCATCCGCCGCTTCGACCGCGCGGGTCGTGGCAAGCGGCTGCATCAGGAGGATTTCGCCCAGCTCACCGGTGCGGGGCGCGAAACGAAATACAACAGTTCCCTGGAGCAAGTGGCCAAGGTGGTGGAAACCCACTGCACGTTTCCGGCGATGGAGAAGGCGAAGCTGGCGCGCCTGCTGTTGTTCTGTTTCCTGACGGGCAATGAGGACATGCATCTCAAGAACTTTTCCCTGGTGGTGAGAAACGGGGTGGTCGGACTGGCACCCGGCTATGACCTGCTCAACACGACGCTGGTGCTCGAAAACGCGGCGGAAGAGAGCGCGCTGCCGCTGCGTGGGAAGAAGCGCAAGCTCACCCGGAATGACTGGGTTGATTCTTTCTGCCGTGAGAGGCTGGAACTCGCCGAGCCCATCGTGAAAGGCATCCTATCCGATCTGGACAACGGCCTCGGGAATTGGACGGGGATCATTCGCCGCTCCCATCTCTCGGCTGCCCGAAAGGAGAGGTATCTGGAGATCGTGCAGGAGCGCCACCAACGGCTGTTTGGGGTACGGGCGATTTGAGGAAATGGGTGTCGGTGCGGCGGGCGGCGATGCCCATGGTGGAGTAGTTTTTATTCTTTCGCCGCAGACCTCAGTGGGGATAATTACTATGTAATCCATTGGAATACATGGGCTTGCGCTGAATGGCTAGCTGTCGAATTTCCTGATTGACCAAAATGCTATCTGATTATACAAATGGCCATGAATCGAGACAATCAGCCACTGATTCCGCGCTTGGCTGCTGCGGCGGCGCGTGAACGGCTGGAGGGATTTCCGATTCTGACGATCACAGGGCCGCGTCAGTCGGGGAAGACCACGCTGTCGCGGCAGTTGGCACCGGAGTTGCCGTATTTTTCCCTGGAGAACCCGGATACCCGGGCTTTTGCGACGGAGGATCCCCGCGCTTTCCTCCGCCAAGCGGCGGACGGGGCGATCCTGGATGAGGTGCAACGTGCGCCGGAGCTCTTCTCCTACCTGCAAGAAGTGGTCGATTCCGACCGATGGATGGGGCGGTTCATTCTGACGGGTTCGAGCCAGTTCGAGCTGATCGAATCGATCACCCAGAGCCTGGCCGGACGTGCGGCGATGCTGACGCTGCTCCCCTTTTCCCTCGCGGAATTGCAAGCGGCGGGACGTGCCCCGGCCTCGGTGGACGGACTGTTGTTTGCGGGGTTGTTCCCCCCGGTGCACGACCGCCCAGTGGCTCCCACGATCTGGTTGCAGGATTACATCAGCACCTACTTGGAAAGGGATGTGCGGCAGATCCTCAATATCCAGGATCTCGCGACCTTCCAGCGCTTCGTCCAACTCTGCGCCGGGCGGATCGGGCAGTTGCTGAATGTGTCCTCATTGGCGGCAGACACCGGGATCACGCGCGTCACCGCCGAGTCGTGGCTATCGGTTCTGCAGGCGAGTCATCTGGTGTTTCTGGTGCGCCCCTGGTTCACGAATCTGAGCAAGCGTCTGATCAAGACTCCGAAGCTTTATTTCTGCGATCCCGGTTTGGCGGCATGGTTGCTCGGTGTGCGCGACATCAGCCACATCCACGCCCATCCGCAACGGGGGTTCCTGTTTGAAAACTGGGCGATGACCGAGTTGTTGAAAGCCCAGACCCACCGTGGCCTCAAGCCGTCCCTCCATTTCCTCCGCGACAAGGAAGGACACGAAGTCGATGCTCTGATCGAAACCGCGCCGAACACCTTCCACGCCGTGGAGATCAAATCCGGTGAAACCATCGCATCGGATTTCTTCCAGGGCCTCGACTTCTGGCGCACGAAACTCACCGGCCAATCCCTGACTCCGTGGCTGATCCATGGTGGAACAACAAGACAGGAGCGGGAAAAAGCCATGGTGCTGCCTTGGAACGGGCTGGGGGAACTGTTGGCTCGCTTTTGAAAGCGAGGGTGGAGGTGGGAGATGTAAGTCGGCGCGGGATACGGAGAAAATATGCACGAAGGGGATGGAATCAGCTTTTGGGTTATACCGTGAAGGGGATGGTCGGGGTTGCTGTGGGCGGCTGTGCGGTCGGTTGTGGTTGCGGCTCCTGCGCATGGATGCGCGCAGCGTTCGCCTCACTTTCGGCTTTCCTTATGCGTTGTGTCATAAGGAGCCGGGTTGGCTTGACCCGAAGGACGCGGAAATATAAGGGATACGGACGATTCCATGATTTCACTCCCCTGAGCCTGCCTACGACTTCTCCCCACTCCACCCCGGCGAAATCCCGCTCTGGCAGCTCGTCATCGCCCAGTTCCGCCTTCCCGAACCCACCGACCACGGCGCGTCCCACTGGATCACCGTCCTTCGCAACGGCATGGAACTC
>JAYTOE010000105.1:0-13686 GCA_043747935.1 Akkermansiaceae bacterium | reverse complement strand
TTTCACGGGCTGCCGGGTGCTGACGTATTGCGTGATGTCGAACCATTTCCATGTGCTGCTGGAGGTTCCGCCTGCGCCAGAGGGCGGGATTTCCGATGGCCTTCGCGTTGGATTCGTTCGCCGTGCATGAGATCGTAGTCGAGCTGGAGGAGGAGCCAGAAGCCGGGAGAGGTTCCGAAGTAGCGGCTGAAGCGGATGTCGTATTGACTCGGGCACGCCTACCGCGCCCTCACTCCTGTGGAGCACGTCGCTTTCGCTCCTGTCCAAAACGGCTACAAGCCTTCGCCGTTATTCCGGGGTGCAGCGGCGGCGGGAGTGTTTCATGGCGGTGAGCCTTTGAAGGTCAAAACCCGGACTTCGAGGCTCGCAATCCGGCGGAAGTGGGCTTCATCCTTTGGGCCGACGAGGACTCCGCAGCCCAGACAACGTGCGGTGGCGGCCACGGCGATGTCGTTCTGAGGAATCATCGTTCCGCTCTGGGTCAACTCGGCAAAGATGTCGGCATGGTGTTCGGCGGTTTCGGCGGTGAACGGCTCGATGCCCATCACGCGACGCAAGGCTTCGAGTCGCGCCATGCGGCGGGCGGCGCGGGCGGCGGAATCAGCCAAGCGGACGCCAGCCAATGCCTCTGCCCAGACCACGGCGGGCATCATCAGTTCTTCATCGGCGTCGAGGGCGAGGGTGAGCCCGTCATTCTGGGCTCGTTCCCATGCCACGAGAGCGGAAGTGTCGACAATCAGGCCCATGGATTGGCGGTGGGTTGATCGGCCTCGTTCACCCTTTCCAGATCGTCGGCGAAGGTGGGATCGCGTGGCAAACGGGCGACGGCGGACAGCAATTCACCCCATGTCGCGCGACGGGACCCGCTGGCTGGCGAGAGTTCGGCGATCGGTTGGTCGTTCTTGGTGAGCAGGAAGTGTTCGCCCTTGTGCTTCACCCTTGCGAGGTAGTCACCCAAATGGCGCGCTGCGTCGGTGGTGCTGATGGTGGTGGCAATTGGCATATGTAAATATGTAATTTACAAAGTTCTAAAATTCAAGGGTCAATATTTGAGGGTGCCACGGTTGGTTGCAGGGACACTTGGGGGCGATCTACGGTCGCCCCTTCGGTTTCTCCGAGGTAAGGGAGGGCGACCGAAGATCGCTTCCACGTTCCGGGAGGAATTCCTTTCCTTAGTCAGCCGCCGGGCATTACATCCAGCTTGTGGCCGCGAAACCGAAGACATCCCCTGCGAATGCGAGTTTCCATGTGATTGTGGGGACGGACGAGGGGCAGGTGCGCGAGGAGGCGCTGGCTCTTTACACACATCTCACGGGGGGGAATGACGATGGCTTCACGCACGAGACGATCGATGGCAACGCTGATAACGCGGAGGGTGCGTTCCAGGTTTGCTCCGCATCGATCCAATCGCTGATGACGATGCCGATGTTCGGCGGCGACAAGGTGGTTTGGCTGCGCAACGTGAATTTCCTCGGCGATGATGTGACGGGGCGGGCGCAGCGCACCGAGGCGGGCGTGGAGGCTTTGCGGGGTGTGTTGGAAAAGGGTTTGCCGGAGGGGATCCGTTTCATCCTCTCCGCCGACAAGGTGGACAAGCGGCGGGCGTTCTGGAAATTCCTGGAGAAAGCCGCCAGCGTGCGGACTTTCGACAAGATCGATATCAGCCGCGACGGCTGGCAGGAAGAGGTGGGGCGGCTGGTCGAGGGCAGGGCGCGGGAGCTGGGGCTGGATTTCGAAAACGACGCGCTCGAGCTTTTCATCCTGCTCGCCGGGGAGCAGACGAAGCAGATCGCGAACGAGTTGGAAAAACTCGACCTCTACCTAGGCACGGAGCGCCGCACGGTGAAGGTGGAGGATGTGCGCGCGCTTGTGCCGCTGAGCAAGGCGGCGGTGATCTTCGAGACCGGGCAGGCGATCCAGGCGGGCAATATCCTCCGCGCGATCCAGCTCATCGACGAGCAGCTCGCCGCCGAGGAATCGGCGGTCGGCATCATGCGCGCGTCGATCATCAACGTCGTCCGCAACCTCTACATGGCGAAGCTGATCCTTGAGAAATTCAAGGCGCCCGCCGGGAGTTACGGAGCCTTCGCCGCCGCCCTCAACAAGCTCCCCGCCGCCGACCGTGCGTGGCTACCGCAGAAAAAGGACGGCTCGGGCGTGAACGTGTTCCCCATTTTCCTCGCCGTCCCGAACGCGAAAAACTTCGACCTCGACGGCCTCCAGCGCGTGATGGAACAGACCCAGCGCGCCGACCAGGCACTCGTTACCACCGGCCTCGACCACCGGCTCATCCTCCATCGCCTACTTGCGGAGATCGCGGCGGCGAGAAAAACGAAGAGGTGATGGGGGAGATGAACACCGGCTTGCCTTTGGAAGGGCTTGATAGAAAAGGAGCGTGCGACTTGAGGTTGGATTCAGTGGCAATCGATGCTTTCGACTTCGTCGGGTTCAATCCGCTGCAAGAGGATTCCAGACCCGCCTGAAACCGCAGTCGCGGAAGTCCTTTTCGTTGACCGTGGCGAAGTCGGTGACGCCTTGTTGAGTGAGGAGGAGCGCGACCCGCCAATCGTAGGCGCGGCGACGGGCGAAGTCGGCTTTGCGGAGTTTCGGCCAGAAAAGATCATGAAAGTCCCGGCTGTCGGGTGGAAAGCCGATGACTTGCCAACGGGGATGTTGGCGAAAGGCCTCGCAGACATCGGCGGCGGCTGAGGGCGAGAGGGGCTTGGCAAGCACGGCGGGGTTCCGCAGCAGCACGTAGAGTTCGATCAGGATGAATTCACAGATCGCGACGTCCTTGCGATCTTGGAGGGTTTCGAGAAACGCCGCCGCCTTTGGGTGATGGGCGTTTCGGGATTCGACTGCTGGCAAAAGGATGTTGGTATCCAGCGAGATCATCGACCGGGGAGGCTGCGATTGCTTTCATCATCGGCGGCGATCTCACGCAGGGTTTCCAAAGGAACCTTGATGCCACCCGCATCGACACGAGGAAGCGTCCATTTGCCGCGTGCCGGCTCGGTGCTTGGAAAACGGTCGAGAAACAATTCCAAGCCACGGCGGGTGACCTCAGCCAGCGAGAGTTCCCTCTGTGCCGCGAAGGCTTTGGCTCGTTGGTAAAGCTCGTCCGGGAGCTGAATCTGTGTGCGTGTCATGCTGTAAATCCTACATCACTCGGAGATCGTGTCAATTCTCCAACCGGTCAGGACAGCGGGGTTCATCTGATATTGATTGCGGAAAAAATTCTCACCAGAGATATTTCACACCGAGGATCGCATTGGTGCCGGGTTCGTTCTGGCCGGAGCCGTGGTTGCGGTAGTCGTCATCAAGGAGGTTTTCCACGCCAGCGGTGATCTGGACTTTTTCGATGGGATTCCAACCCGCTTGGATGGATGCGACGGCATAGCTTGGAGTGCCATTCGTAGGGAAGCGTTGGGGGTCTGCGATGTCGCTTGCGGCCAGGCGATCAGCGGTGGCGGAGGCGAGAACGCGTCCTTCCACCCAGAATGGAGCGGAGGGGTGATCCCAGCGGAGGGCGAGGGAGCCGTTGAGAGGCATGACCCGGGATAAAGGTTCCTGGACGGTGGCACCGCCCACGGAGGCAAGGCGTTCGATTTGGGATTCCTGCCATGATGCGAAGCCGGAGAGCGTCCATTGCGGGGCGAATTTCCAGAAGCCCTCCATCTCCACCCCATAAATGTGTCCGTCACCGGAATTGCCGTTGATCGTGGGAGCTCCCGGCGCCGCAGTGGCGGGAGCGGGGACGATGAGATCCGAGATGTCGGTATAGAAAACCGCCAATGAAATGCCGCATTTGTCATTCTCCTGGCGGTAGCCCAGTTCCGTGGTGATGAAATTTTCCGGTTCCAATCCGAGGGCACCGGATGCGGGGACACCCGAACCCGAGGTGATGTTGCCCGTAAGGTCGTTCAAGTTGGGAGAGCGGAAGGCCTGGGATATCCCTCCATAGAACATCCTATTCTCGTCAATGCTGTAGGTGGCACGAAGGGAGGCGGATAGATCGTTCCAGGAGTCTTCCGTGGAAATATCAGCGCCCACGGTGGGATTGAAGAATGTCCCGATATCGGCCTTCGCGTTCGTGTAGCGGATGCCTGCCGTGACCTCGAACGATTCACCGATGGGACGGATGTATTGAGCGTAAGCACCGAAGAGTTCGTAGGTGGAATCGTCACCCACAGGGCGGTTGGACTGCTGGAAGGCAAATCCGGCTCCGGTATCCCGGGACGCCGTCGAATCCACGGAATCGCGGTAGTAATCGAGGCCATAGACCAATGATCCATCGGCCACGGGCGACTCCATCTCAAGGTCAAATCCGAGAGTATCCACCTCATAATATTGGAGACGTCGGTCCAAAAGAGTGCGGGTCTGGAG
The DNA here is from genome assembly GCA_043747935.1 of Akkermansiaceae bacterium. Taxonomy (GTDB): domain Bacteria; phylum Verrucomicrobiota; class Verrucomicrobiia; order Verrucomicrobiales; family Akkermansiaceae; genus Luteolibacter. The sequence goes on along the minus strand of JAYTOE010000105.1, from coordinate 9,300 downwards.
TTCCCTCTCGGAAGATTCCTGGTAGGAGAGCGTTGCGGTGATGCGGCGGACGGGGGCGGACGCGCTGTCGTCGGTATGGGCAAGGCGAATGTAGCTCAACGAGCGGTCTTGGTCGTAATCACGCGCTAGGAATGCGCCGGCGGCGGTGACGTGATTGCCGTGTGTCCAGACCGGGCTGTTGATCGTTGAGTGCCAGCGGGAAACGGCGTCCTGTTCGAGGTCTTGGTGGACTACGGTGAGGGTCGTTTGCGGAGAGATCGCCCAGTCGAAGCGAGCGTCGAAAGCCTGCTCCGGGTATCCGGTGCCGCGCATGAGGCCGACGGAGGAGTCCTCGATATCGCCGAATTCCTTTGCGGAGATGCCGAGGTGGAGTCCGAATTTCCCGCCGATTCCGGTCTGCGTTTCAATGCGGCCGATGTGGCTTCCACTGCCGTTGCTACGGTATTCATAGTAGGCGGAGCCGTGGTTGAAGACCTGGCCTTCGGTTTCATCCTCGTAGCCAGAGGATTTCGTGAAAGCGTTGAGCGTTCCGCCCGCCGCGTCGGAACCGTAGAGCACGGAGCCCTGCGAGCGGATCAACTCGAAGTGATCCAGCGAGAACGGATCCACCGTGTTCCAATACTGCACCGGCCCGCCGCGGAAGGTGGAGTTGTTGAAGCGGACTCCGTCGATCAGGAACAGGTTTTGCCGCCCGGTGAAGCCCCGGATGTACGGCGAGCCGTGGCCGTGCGCGGTTTTCTGGACAAGCACCCCGGGGGTGTAACGCAACGCGTCCGGAAGGGTGCGGACGCCGTTTTCGCGGAAATCCTCCGAGGAGAAATATGTGCCGGAGTAGGGGACGTCCCCCAGCGAGGATGCGCTGCGGGTGGCGGTGATGACCAGCGGATCGAGGAAATCCTGGGCGGAGGCGGAGGCGATGGCTGATAGCAGGAAGAGTGAAGTATGAGATTTCATTTTGAAGTGTGGCGGAATATCATTGGATAGGATATCCCCCGAAATCTGACAAGAAACCTGTATGGTCGAAAATTACCCATTCGAAAAAATTGTGGACGTGTATCGCCCTCGGAAATCGATTTTATCGACAGAATACTTTATTTATGTCTGCTTTGCTTCGTTTCCACCGATGGATAAAAAACAACCATTCCACCTGAAATCGCGCTCGCTTGCCGTTTGGCTAGCGGTGGGCGTCGGCGCGTTCGTGCTGGTGGGATCGGTGGCGATGATGGGATTTTTCCAACACCTTGCGAGGACGGAGGAGGTGGCGGCTTTGGAGTCGATCGGGAAAACGAACGCGCTTTTCCTGGAGCAGAACAAGCTGCCACAGACCGAGCACATGGCCGCGCAACTCGGACGTGTGATGGGTGCGGAGGTGAGATTCGTGGAGGACGGCGGGCAAGCGGCGGATGGCTTGGCGCGGAGCGAGGGCGAAATGATCCGTGTGGGCTTCGCGCTCGAAAGCGGGCGTGAGGTTTGGTTTTCACGAAAGGTCGGCCAGCAGGGCGCGCTGCCTGTTTGGAAGCGGCTCGATGCGCGGCTGGCGCTCGGCGGGTTCTGGGCTTTGTCGCTGGTTTTCTCGCTATGGCTGGGACGGAAAGTCACCCGGCCACTGGCGAAACTGGAGGCCGCGCTGCCCGGTATCGGCGGCGATGAGGCACCGCGCGGTTTGCCGGAAACGGGGCCGCGCGAGATCGTCAGCCTCGCCGCCGCACTGCGGGAAACGCATGCCTCGCTGGTGGAGGAAAGGGACAGGCGCAGGCACGCGGAGCGGCTCGCGCTGCTGGGACGCATGGCGACCAGCCTCGCCCACGAAGTCCGTAATCCGGTCTCGGCGATCCGGCTGCACGCGCAGTTGTTGGAGAGGGTTTGTGGGCCGGATGAACGTGCTTCCGCAGGACTGATCGTCGGCGAGGCGGGTCGCATCGAATCCCTGGTCAACCAATGGCTGCGCTACGCGAAACCCGAGCCCGTGACGAAGGTTCCGGTCGATCTGCCGGAACTCATGCGCGAGGCGCGGCAAAGCCTCGGCCCGCAGGCGCAGCATGCCGGGGTCACGATTCGCGAAGAGACCGATCCCGCATGGCACGAACACCCCGTGAACGGCGACCGCGAGCGCCTGCGGCAAGTCCTTTGCAACCTGCTTCTCAACGCGATCCAAAGCATGCCCACCGGGGGCGTGGTGACCATGCGGATATTGCCCGGCGCACTGGAGGTGGAGGATCAGGGCGGTGGCTTCAGCGAAAAGGCGCTCGTGCGTTTCGGCGAGCCTTTCCACTCCGAACGCGAGGGCGGCATGGGTCTCGGGCTGGCCGTTTCCAAGGAAATCATCGAATCCCACGGCGGCAAAATTTCCGCCACCAACCTGCCCGGCGGCGGCGCGTGTGTGCGCATCGCCTGGCCGCGAAACTGAACGAACCATGGCAGCCATCCTCATCATCGAAGACGAACACGCGCTGGGCAACGCGCTGGCGCTCGCCGTCCGCCGCCTCGGGCATCTGCCGACATTGGCCGCGAGCGGTGGCGCGGCGCTGAAACTGCTCGTCGAGCGGAGGTTCGAGGCCATCGTCATCGACATCGGGCTACCGGATGTGAGCGGTCTCGTGATTCTTGAGAAAATCCGCGCTGCGGGCTCGAAAATCCCCGTCCTCATCATCAGCGCCCATGCCACCCTCGATCATACCATCACGTCGCGGAAACTCGGGATCGCCGATTACCTGATCAAACCGCTCGACCTCCAGCGCTTTGAGGAGGTCATTTCCTCACTCGTCACCAAGAGCGTCCTGATCGCCGAGCCCGCCGAGCGTCCGGCGATTTCCCTGATCGGAGCGTCGCCGGGCATGCACCGCGTTTTCCTCGGGATCGCGCGCGCCTGCGGAGGCGATCCGCCTGTCCTCATTCATGGAGCCAGCGGCACCGGGAAAACTCTGGCGGCGCGTTTGATCCACACGAACGGAAGCCGCGCCGCGGAGCCGCTCCGGCTGGTGGAGTGCGGGTCGATCCCCAGCATCGATTCGCTGCGGGCGTGCCTCGCCGATACGCAGGGTACGTTCGTGCTCGAAGACATCGATACCCTCGCGCCGGAAATGCAAAGCGCGCTCGCCGAGGCGATGGGGCGCACGGATCTTCCGCTTCCGCGACTGATCGCCACCATGCGAGCCGATCCCCGCGAGTCCGGCTTGGAAAACACCCTCAGAGCGGATGTTTTCTATGCCTTCAGCGCCCTTTCCATCGCGATGCCCGCGCTGCGCGACCGAACCGGCGACATCCCCGCGTTGAGCCGGTTTTTCCACGGACTTCACGGTGATGCGGCGACCGCTTTCGAGATTTCCGCCTCGGCTCTGTGCGCGTTGCAGGCTTACGCGTGGCCGGGAAATGTCCGCGAACTGCGGCATGTGATCGAACACGCGCTGGCGATGAGCCGCGGCGGCCCGCTGTTGCCCGGGCATCTGCCGCCGCACGTCGCCGAAGCCCTGCATACCTCGGGCGGGAAAGTCGTCGGCGGTGAACTCGATGCCGTGATCGCCCGTTGGCTCGATTCGCAGTTGGAAATGACGCCCGAGGCGAACTGGCAATACGACGCCCTGCTTGAGAAAGTCGAGACCTCGATGCTCGGCCACCTGTTAGAGCGTTTCGAAAACCGCCCCACACGCCTCGCTGCGGCGCTGCGGCTGAACCGCGCGACCCTGCGACAGAAACTCCGCCGCGCCGGGCTTTCCGGGGATTCATGATTTCCTCTCAACGCGACGCGAGTTTCGCCATCGAGCGGTTGTGCGGGATGCGTAGCAAAACGACGGCGAAGGTTGCTCCGATGAGGGCGCAGAACATGTCATTCTGGGTGTCCCAGTTGTCGCCCTGGGTGCCGAGAAAGGATTCGGCGGCCTCCGCCGAAATGAGCGCGGTCGCCCACTCGATCAGTTCATAAACCGCGCTGACCGCCAGACAGAAGCAGACGGTGAGAAAGCCGAGCCAGCCGCGTTTCGCGACGACGCGGTTGCGGACGAAAATCTCGCGGCAGACGATGGCCGGGACGAGACCCTGCATGATGTGGCCGAGGCGGTCGTAGTGATTCCGGGAGAATCCGAAGAGCTCCTTCACCCATTCCCCGGCCGGGACGAGCGCGTAGGTGTATTTCCCGCCAACCATCAGCACGATCATGTGCAACGCGATCAGCGCGAGTGTTAGGCTGGAGAGCCGCCAGCCCCTTGCCTGCGCGATGAAGATCGCGATGAAGCCCGCGAACACCGGCGAGACCTCCAGCCACCAAGTCGTCCTGTCATATGGATGCCAGCTCGACCAAGCCAAGACTGGCAGCATGGCGAGGAGCAACGAGATGTTAGGATGGGTTTTCACCGGGGATGAAAACCCATCATGCCCACGCCGTCCGGAAGATCAATGCAAGAGCCGCTCAGGGGATCGAGCGGTAGATTTCCTCCAGCGCCATGACGGTGTAGGCGGTGACAAGGACGGGGTTGGATTCCATCCAGCGGCCGTTGTCGTTGACCCATGAGCCGTTCTCGCGTTGCGAGGAAAGAAGTTTCCCGGCGAGTTCTTTGCGCCAATCCGCCTCGGAGCCGTCGGCGAGCTTCAGTTTCTCGATGCCCGCGGCGTTGAGAGCCTTGGCCATGACCTGATAATAGTAGTAGAGGCCTTCGGGTCCCATGTTCGGGTTCTCCTCGACGGTGTAGTTCTTGCCGAGCCATTCCTTCACGGCGACGACGCGGGGATCTTCCGGAGTGAGCTTGGCGTAAACGAGCGAAAGCAGGCCGGCGTAGGAGATGGAGCCGTAGGAGCGGAGCGCGACCTTGCCGTCGGCGGTGGTGTCGGTGCCGGCCTTGGAGTCACCGGGTGTGTAGATGAATCCGCCCTTGTTCTTCGCATCATCGGACGCCCATTCCTGGTCGTTCGTTTCGGTGAGGTTCTGGCTGCGGGAAAGGAAGGTCAGCGCGGCGTTCCAATCGAGCTTCGGTTCGTCGGCGTAGTTGCCGTCCTCGATCACCTTGTCGGAAAGGGACAGCGCCTCGAGTGCGAGGTAGGTGTTCGACATGTCGGTGTGGTCGTCCTTCGAGCCGTAGCCGATGCCGCCGTCGTTCTTGTTGTCGGTCTCGCCTTTCGTGCCGATGTCCCACTGGTTCGCGATGAGGTGGCGGCGCGCCTTGACGATGGCGGGCTCGAACTCCGCCATCCCGGTGGCGGACATGGCGGTGAGGGAGGTGGCGGTGTTGTAAACGGCAAGGCCGCGGTTGTAGATGCCGCCGTCCTCCTTCTGCTGTTGGAGCAGCCAGTCGAAGCCCTTTTTCATGTGATCCGGAAGCTTTCCGCTGGAGAGATCGACGTTCGGATCACGCGCCAGTGCGGTGAGGGCGAGGGCGGTGAAGGCGGGTAGGCCACCGTCGTCCCAGAAACCTTGCTCCTTCTGTTGGGCAGCGAGCCAGGCGTTGCCGCGGGCGATGGATTGACCGACCTCCTGTTTGATGGAGAGGTATTCTTTACTAGTTTCCGCATGCGCTGGCAAGGCGGCGGCACAGAAGGCAAGGGTCAGGATGGCTGTCGTTTTCATAGGTTTGGAGGTTTGCGGTTGGATGCGTGGGGAAAATTCTATTCCCGCTTGTGGGGAGCGAGGATGAGGGTGACTTTTGTCTCAAGATCGGGCACGCGCTCGGTCATCACGGTCCAGACTTCGTCGTTGGTGTTGTCTGTTCCGGGGTAGTTGATGAGGGCGGTGTCGGTGATGAATATGGCGGCGATCTGGCCGCTGCCTTCGGGGACGAAGTTGCCTTTGTAGAAATCGGATCCGCCGTAAACCCAAGCAAACTCCTGCTGCGAGCCACACACAGCTAAGGGCGAGCAAGGCGCGTGGCGGTGTTGTGGGAAAGGGAATCGCTTTCATCTGTCTCACAATATGTCGCACCCGATTGGGTTCCACAAGTTCGCCGGGTGGATAAAAATTGTCCACTCGGCGGAAATGAGGTCAGACTTCGCCCGTGCGAGCGATTCAATCCAGGAATCCGCGCGCCTTCAGGTTGTTCAGTCGGCGTGCGGTATCCACCAGTCCGTCGATGATGACCTGCCTGTAGGTGCGGCCGTCGCGGGTGTCGACCCCGTGGCCGGGAACGGCGTCGCGCAGGGCTTGGAGGGCGGGATCGTCGTGGCGGAAGGCTTCCACGAAAACGGTTTCGAGTTTCCCGGTCCGGGCGGCGGCGGAGAGAGTCGCACCGATCCAGCCATCGTCGGTGCTGAGGCAGCCGCGGGTTGTTTTCGCGGAAGCGTGAAAAATGCCCATGTGTCCTGCGGCGGCGAGATCCGCGATGAGGCGCTCGTTTTCCGCGATGGAGAGGCCGGAATCGCCCATGTGGGAGGCATCGATGAGGAGCTTGAAGTAGTCGCGGCCGAGTTCCTTGTTGATCGCCCGGATGAAGCCCCAGGCGCGCTCGACGTTGGTGAAGGTTTTGAATTCGACGGGGCGGAGGAACTCGATGTGCCATGTGTTGATGGCGGAGTCGAGCAGGCCTGCCTCTTTCACGGCGCGGATGTGGAGTTTCACGTTCTGCGCGATGGCGACGTCGAGATCCATGTCCGCCGGGCCGTTCATCCATTCCTCGATGGAGGTGGAGGCGACCGAGACCGCGCCGTATTTGATCGCGGCTTTGAGCGAGGGAAGGAGCTGGGAAATCACCGTGTCCTCATCGGCGGGATCCATCGGGTTCGCGCCGCCGACCATCATGATGAGGTGGATATCCAGACCGAGCGCCTTGAGGCCGTCCATCATTTCCGCGATGTCCTCCTCGCCGGTGCCGGGGAAAAGCGAGATCTGCACACAGTTCGGGCGAACCGGTGATTCGGCGCAAATCCGATCCATTTCCGCGACGATCGCGATGCGCCCGTCGGCCTCGCGGGGGAAGTTACCTTCAGCGTCCGGTACGAGGCCATCGATGAAACCGATGTGTGTCGGCACGACGCCGAGCGCGATATTTGGCTTAAGGGAGAATGTTTCAGACATGCCTTGAGTTTGTTTCGGATGGCGGGCGAGTCAAGGGCGCGAGTCAAACTTGGTGCGGTGGATCAGAAGCCACCGATGAGCAGGGTAGCCGCTGATCTGCGCGGAATAAAAGTTTGTAACTATTCTTACAGTCCCAGGCGGACCCTCACGGGCAAATCAACTTCACCTTCGGGAAATACGTCCGATACCGGGCGGCATCGCGTGTCAACAACACCAGCCCTTCAGCCTCAGCATGGGCACCGATGAAAAAGTCGGGCAGTGGAGCTGTTCGTTGGCCGCCGGATTTGCGGTAGGCCTGAAACGCACGGGCCGCGGGAAATCCTGCCGAAAACGGTAAGGTCAGGCGGCGGAAATCCGAGGGCGGGACTAGATTCAAATCCAGTTCCCGCGCGTTCCGGTAGAGCGGGGCGAGTTCAGCGTAGATGACCGGGTTGATGGCGGCTTCCCGCGTGTTGATCAAGGAAGCAAGCTGCCCGCTCGACCATTCAAACCAAACCGCGTCCTGAGTCGCGATATCGAGCAGCACGTTGGTATCAACAAGAACCATGACTCAATCCTCCCCCCGGGTCATTGCCATGATTTCATCCGTGGTCATGCCTTTTTGGGCCGAACCCGCTGCCTTGGACAGCCAATGATCGAAGGCGCTCGCCTCCTTCCGGCTCCGCTTGCGCGGCTTCATCTGCAGAGTCCCTTCGGTGGCGACAAACTCAACCTCGGTTCCCGGTCGCAACCCGAAGCGTTCGCGCATTGCGATGGGGATGGTGATTTGACCTTTGATCGTCACTTTCATGGGGCAAGTATTACTTCCACGGGTATTACTTGTCAAGTTGCTGGGAATTTGCTTTCTGCGGGAGCCCCGCCTGAAAAGCCATTGGGTCGGGACGGAAAGCTCGGAAACGCCCATGCGATCTACAAGGTCACCAGATCACGCGCGGTTTCCAGCGCCCAGAAGGTGGGCCGTGAGTAACCATGAGAAATGACCGCAAGCCAGCCGAGCATGAGAACCCGATGGGGGGCTGCCAATGCTCGAGTTAGTTCTGCGGTGGCAATGGTATTCCCCATATCTTCATCGTCTCTTTGATTTGATCAGAAATCCACAAGGCATCTGCGACGGAGCGCATGCCCTCGGGAAGCCAAGGTTCGGAGTTGTCGAGGATTTGTTTTTTGCCCTTGGCTACATCGGCGTTGCCCTCGGGCTTGCCTTGGCGGCGGCGCATGAGGGCACGCGACTTCAACATGGAGTAGAGCCATTTCTGACGGTCAACGACAGGCCGATACTGCTTCACACTTGCGGGAAGGCTAGTGCAAGTGCCGGGGGCTGGCAATCTTGCATTGGGGTGAGGGTAAGGGAATAGATCGACGTAAAAAAACCCGCCGTCCTTGCGGAGCGGCGGGTTTGTGAAGGGAAGGCGGGTTGCGGCGACCAAAGATCGCCGCCACGGTTACTTGGCAGCGCGGAGGGCTTCTTCCTTGGCCTTGGCCTTGGCGATGACGTCGTCGGAGACGTTTTTCGGGCAAGGGGCGTAGTGGCTGAACTCCATGGAGAACTGGCCGCGGCCGGAGGTCATGGTGCGGAGGTCGCCGATGTAGCCGAACATGGCGCTGAGCGGGGCTTCTGCTTTGACGCGGATGCCGCCGGGAGTTGGCTCCTGGCCTTGGATCATGCCGCGGCGGCGGTTGAGGTCGCCGATGACGTCGCCGACTTTTTCTTCGGGGGCGAAGACGTCGAGTTTCATCATGGGTTCGAGGATCTGCGGGGCGCACTTGACCATGGTCTGGCGATAGGCGGCCTTGGCGGCGATTTCGAAGGCGATGTTGCTGGAGTCAACGGCGTGGAAACCACCTTCGTTGAGCGTGACCTTGAAGTCCAAGCAAGGATAACCGGCAAGCGGTCCCTTATCGACGCAGGTCTTGAAGCCTTTTTCGACGGCGGGAATGAACTCTTTCGGGATGCTGCCGCCGACGACCTTCGATTCGAAGATGAAGCCGGAACCTGCTTCGCCGGGCTCGATGGTGTAGTCGATTTTCGCGAACTGGCCGGAACCACCGGACTGCTTCTTGTGGGTGTAGCTGTCGTTGACGGGCTTGGTGATGGTTTCGCGGTAGGCGACCTGCGGGGCGCCGACGGTGACCTCGACCTTGTGGGTGCGCTTGAGGATGTCGATCTTGATGTCGAGGTGAAGCTCGCCCATGCCCTTGAGGATCATTTCGTTGGTTTCCTCGTCGGTTTCGACGCGGAAGGACGGATCTTCTTGGATCATTTTGCCGATGGCGTTGGCGAGCTTTTCAGCGTTGGCCTTGTCCTT
>JAYTOE010000104.1:0-18801 GCA_043747935.1 Akkermansiaceae bacterium | reverse complement strand
CCAGAGACCCAAGGAATTGCAGCTTCCCCACGGCCTTCTGATGATAAATCTGCGGTGGCTGGAGTGAACTTTTCAGGAGAACTTTTCCACACCGATCATGCCTTTGAATGAAAATCTCAGGCTAACACGCCCTTGACCACTTTCGTTCCCAGTTTCGTGATGTTTGTGAGCCGCTGGTTCACACCTTGAGACGGGTAGCTGAGCTTCTCGTGGTCGAAGCCGAGGAGTTGGAGCATGGTGGCGTGGAGGTCGTGGACGGAGACCTTGTCTTTGATCGACTCGTAGCCGATGGGATCGGTTTCGCCATAAGAGATGCCGGGTTTCACTCCGCCGCCGGCCATCCAGATGGTGAAGGCACCGGGGTTGTGGTCGCGGCCGACGAAGCGGTTGTCACCGCCACCGCGGTTTTCCTGCATGGGCGTGCGGCCGAACTCGCCGCCCCAGACGACGAGGGTTTCCTCAAGGAGGCCGCGGCGTTTCAGATCTTGTAACAAGGCAGTAATCGGGCGGTCGATGCGGGTGCAGAGGTCGGTGAAACCCTCTTTGAGCGAGGTGCTTTTGTCGGTGCCGTGGGAGTCCCAGCCCCAGTCGAAGAGCTGGATGAATTTAACGCCGCGCTCCGCAAGGCGGCGGGCGAGGAGGCAGTTGTTGGCGAAGGATTCCTTGCCCGGCTCGGTGCCGTACATCGCGTGGGTGGCCTCGTCCTCGGCCTTGAGATCGAAGGCATCGGTGGCGTGCATCTGCATGCGGTAGGCCATCTCGTATTGCGCGATGCGGGTGACGGTTTCCGCGTCGCCTGTTTCCTTGGCGATGCGTTGGTTGAGGCGGTCGAGGGTATCGAGCGAGCGGCGGCGCAGGTCGCGTGAGACACCGGGAGGGTTCTGGAGGTAAAGGACGGGCTCGCCCTGGGAGCGGCACTGCACTCCTTGGTAAACGGAGGGAAGGTAACCGGAGCCCCAGACGGATTTCCCTGCGTCGGGGTTTTTCCCGCCCGATGTGAGCACGATGAAACCGGGCAGGTTCTGGTTTTCCGAGCCGAGGCCGTAGGTGGCCCAGGCACCGAAGGAGGGCGCGCCGGGGTTCTGCGTGCCGGTGTGCACTAGGAGCTGCGCGGGGCCGTGGTTGAACTGGTCGGTGTGCATCGATTTGATGAAGCACAGCTCATCGGCCAGCGTGGAGAGCATGGGCAGGCGGTCTGAAATCCACGCGCCGCTCTGGCCGTGCTGTTTGAAATCGAACTGCGGGCCGAGCATTTTCGGGATGCCCTGGATGAAGGCGAACTGCTTGCCTTCGAGGAACTCCTGCGGGCATTCCTGTCCGTTGAGTTTTTTCAGCTCCGGCTTGTAGTCGAAAAGCTCGTGCTGCGAGGGCGCGCCGGCCATGTGGAGGTAGATGACGCGCTTCGCTTTTCCGGGAAGGAGGGGAGGGGCGGGCGCGAGGGGGCGGGCGGTGTCCTTGACGAGCGGCGCACCCGCGCCGAATACCTGTTGATCGAGCGATGACAGCCACATCGCACCGAGGCCGGTGGAGCATTTCGCGAGGAAATGTCTTCGTGTGAATTGTTCCAGCGAAGCGTGGCGGATGCGTTGTTCGAGGTCGGTCATTGTTTCCGTTTTCGTTTAGCGCACGAGGGCGGCGTCCATGTTCAGGATCGTGTTTGCAGTAAGAGTCATCGCGGCGTCGTCGCCGAGTTTTGCGCGCGCGTCCGCGTCGTCCTTGAGATCCTTTTCGAGATCCGCGTAGAGGGTTTCCAGTTCTCCGAGCATCGCGTCATCCGCATGGATCTGGGTGGCGGCGAGGACGGCGAAGGCGAGTTGCCCGCGAAGGTCGCCGCCGTTTGCGCGGATGCGTTTCGCGAATGCGGCGGCGGCCTCGATGTGTGCGGGGTCGTTCATCGTGACGAGCGCCTGGAGCGGGGTGTTGCTGACGATGCGCCGTGCGGAGCAGACATCACGGCTGGGGGCGTCGAAGGTGAGGAAACCGGGGAAGCCGCTGGTGCGTTTCACGTAGGTGTAGATGGCCCGGCGGACGCGGTCTTCGCCCTTGGATTCGTTCCAGGCTGCTCCGCTGTAAACGGAATTCCAGACGCCCGGTGGTTGCGGCGGGTAAACGGGCGGGCCGAACATTTTCGGTGAGAGCAGCCCGCCGACGGCGAGAGCCTGATCGCGGATCATCTCGGCGGAGAGGCGGCTCCGCGGGCCGCGGGCGATGAGGCGGTTCTTCGGATCTTTTTCGAGTAGGGCGGGACTTGCCTTCGAGGTCTGGCGGTAGGCGGAGGAGAGAACCATTTCACGCAGGGCGGATTTCACGGACCATTTGTGGTCGTTGCGGAAACGCAGGGCGAGGTGGTCTAACAGTCCGAGGTTGCTTGGCAGTGTGCCCGATGTTCCGAAGTCTTCCTGGCTCTCGACGATTCCGAAGCCGAACAGTTCCGCCCAGAGCCGGTTGACCATGACGCGGGCGGTGAGCGGGTTTTCCTCGCCGATGAGCCAACGCGCCATCGTGAGGCGATCGGCAGTCTCTCCGGCCTGGAATTTTCCGCGCAGGAGGTCGGGCACATCGGCTTTCACAACGTGTTCCTTGTTTATCCGGTTGCCTCTTGCGAAGACCCGGGTCTCGCGCCTGCCGTCCTTCGCGCGCTCTTGCATCACCGGCACTTCCGTGGCTTTCATGGCGGCCATGCGGTCGCGATTGGAGGAAACTTTTTCCCATTTCACGGAGCGATCCGGATCGGCGCGTAGCGCGGCGTAGCGGTCGTCCATGGCCGTCTCGATGCGGAATTTTTTGACAAAAGTGCCCTGGGATTCATTCGCCGAGCCACCTTGTTTCAGTGAAATCTCGATGCGCTCGCCGGGAGCCATCTCCACGCGACTTTCGGGTAGCAGAACGAACCAGCGCGGGCCGCTGAGGCGGGGGAACTCGCCGATGCCGCCGGACGCACCGCCGACAGGGTTGAGGAAACGCTTGAAGCGCTCACCACCCGGTCCGCCTGCGAAGGCGCTGACCGGATCGAAGGGGCCGAAGAGGCGATCGGCGATCGCGTCGGCCATCGCTATGGGAGTCCGCTTGCCGTCGGGGGAGATTTTCTCCATGCGGAAATCGGTGACGAGCGCGCCCATCTCCGGCCAGTCGGTGGGTTGGTCGCTTTTCGGAAAGATGGAAAGACGCAGGGCGTCGAAGGTCTCGGAGGCACCTGAAACTTTGTGCGTGGTTCCGTTGTGGAGGTTGCCCTCGCTGAGGATGAGGCCGGTTTCGTCGCTCCGCATCGTGCCGTGCTGGGGCATGAACTCGGGGGCGGTGAGGTTGTTCCATTTCACCCCGGAGATCGCGCGGCCAGTGGCATCGAGTTCCTCGCGGATGGCGCGAGTTTCGCGGTCGAGATTCACCCATTCTGCCCCGGCGAGTTTCACGTTCGGGAATTCGCTGCTGAGGTCAGAGTCTTCGGTGCTGTTGAAGAAATCCATGAACTCGTAGTATTCATCGTGGGCGATGGGATCGTAGGGGTGCGAGTGGCATTGCACGCAGCCGAAAGTCGTGGCCTGCCATGTGGTCCAGACGGTGGAGACTCGGTCGATGACCGCCGCGACGCGGTATTCTTCGTCATCGGTGCCGCCTTCCGAGTTGGTCTGCGTATTGCGGTGGAAGGCGGTGGCGAGGATCTGGTCGGGTGTCGCATCGGGCAGGCGATCGCCGGCCATTTGCTCGATGGTGAATTGGTCGTAAGGCTTGTCCTCGTTGAAGGCCTTGATCACCCAGTCGCGCCACGGCCAGATATCGCGGTGGGGATCCCTTTCGAAACCTGTCGTGTCGGCGTAGCGCGCGAGGTCGAGCCACACGCTGGCCCATCTCTCGCCGTAAGCCGGGGATTCCAGCAACTTGTTCACCACCCGTTCGCGTGCGGCGTCGCCGCTCGTTTCCCAATCTTTCTCAAGCTGGATGAGCTCTTCCACGTTAGGCGGCAAGCCGGTCAGATCGAAGCTCACCCGGCGCAGCCACTCCGCTGCGCTTGCCTGCGGCGAAGGCTCCAGCCCCGCCGATTCGATCCCTTTGAGCACATGGCGGTCGAGCGGCATGGAAACCCAGTCTTCCTTTTTCAGCCCGGAAACCTCCGTCTGCACTGGCGACATGAAGGCCCAGTGCTCCTCCCATTTCGCGCCCTCCGCGATCCACTTTTCAAGGGTTGCGATGTTGGCAGAGGAGAGCGGTGGGCCGTGTTTCGGCTTCGGCATGATTTCATCCGGATCCTTGTTTTTCACCCGGCGGATCATTTCTGAAATCTCAGGTTTTCCGGGAACCACAGGAATTTCCCCTGATTCGCCCTCAACAAGCAAACGCTCGCGGAAGATTAAGGAAATGCCACCCGCTTCTTTCACTCCGCCATGGCAGGCTGTGCAATGCTTGGCGAAGATCGGGCGGATGTCGCGGTTAAAGCGGATCTCGCCGAGAGCGCTCCCCACGGGGAGGATTCCCACGGTCATGATCATTCCGATTGTGCGCTGCCAAGACATGATTGTTCGCGGTTACGTCGCTCCGCGACGCAAAGTTGCACCGATGTATCTCTCGGGCAACGCAGAAGTCGGCCGAGAAATGTGAGTTGTCGCATTGGATGTTGGCGGTTGGCGCGGGATTGTGCATCTTCTCGGCAGTTCAGGGGCATGAAGATTCTCACATACAAGGACAATGGTTACGAAGCGTTCGTCAAACGCCTGCGACGCAGGGCGATACCGGAGGACGCGGTGCGCGATCTGGTGGGGGACATCATTTCAGCGGTCGCGTTGAAGGGCGATGACGCGCTGGTGGAGCTGACTTATCGATTCGATGGCGCGAAGCTCACCAAGAAGGCGCTTTTCGTGAGCGAGCAGGACTTTGCCGAAGCGGAAGCCGCCGTTTCAGGAGACACCCGCGAGGCGATCCGCCGCAGCTTGCGGAACATTCATTCCTTTGCACGGAAAAGCATGCGGAAGGATTGGTTCGGAAAGAACACGGAAGGAGCGATCGTCGGTGAGCGCTTCACTCCGTTCGACCGCGTCGGTGTTTATGTTCCCGGCGGGAAAGCTCCGCTGGTTTCCACCGCGCTGATGACGGCGGGATTCGCTCAGGCGGCCGGTGTCCCGGAAATTTTCGCGGCGACTCCCTGCGGCGCAGACGGGAAAGTGAACCCGGCTCTTCTCTACGCCCTGCGGCAGGCGGGAGTTACGGAGGCGGTGAAAGTCGGCGGCGCACAAGCGATCGCGGCGATGGCGCTCGGCACAAAAACGATACGCCCGGTTGACCGCATCTTCGGCCCGGGGAACCGCTTCGTCGTCGAGGCGAAGCGCCAGCTCGTCGGCGCGGTTTCCATCGATCTACTCCCCGGCCCCAGTGAAATTCTGATCTTGGCCGACGCGAGCGCGAAAGCCGCCTACATCGCGGCCGATCTCCTCGCGCAGGCCGAGCATGGCGGCGACAGTGTGGTGGGTTTCCTGACTCCCTCGAAGGCTCTGTTAGATAAGGTCGTCGCGGAGATCGCGAAGCAGACGGCGGAACTCAGCCGCGGTAAGATCATCAAGGAAGTGCTCAAGACCGGCACATTCCTGCTGCAAGTGAAATCGCTCGCGGAAGGCATCCGCATCACCAACGATTTCGCGCCGGAGCACCTTTCCCTTGTGGTCGAGGACGAGGAGGAAGCCCTCGCGCAGATCCGCACGGCGGGCGCGATCTATCTGGGCGCGGATTCGCCCGTGGCGGTCGGCGATTTCCTCGCGGGGCCCAGCCACACCTTGCCGACCGGCGGGGCGGGGCGTTCGTTTTCCGGACTACGGGCGGATCAGTTCCAGCGCCGCACGAGCATCGTGAAAATGGACAAGGCCGCCGTTGCAAAATCCTTGCGCGTGGTGGAGGAGTTCGCGCGGTTGGAGGGGCTTGACGCCCACGGTAAATCCACATCCATACGACTCAAACGATGACCGAAGAGCGAGAGTATTCCGCGAGACGCTTCGCGGTAGGAGCCATCAGCTGCCCTGCTTGCAAGGCGAAGCTGGAGCGTGAGGTGAAATGGTGTCCGTCATGCGGTTTCACAGGTTCGAAGACGCTCGAAATGTTCGGGGACGATCCTCCGCCTCTGTTGCCTATCCTAGATGTTGCGGATATCTGGGACGAAAAGGATCAGCGTGCGATCACCGCGGCTGTCGCCCGTTTCAACCGCCGCTTTCCCCAGATCCGATGGCGCATCTGCGGCGTCACCCTCGGCGCGGAAATGAGCCTCCCGCTTTTCGGATTTTGGCTGCTCAACGCGTCCCCGCTCGCCGAGGGGGAGACGGCGGATGACCGGAGTTGGACGGTGCTGCTGCTCGTGGACGCCGCGACGAGGCGCACTTCCGTAACAGCCGGTTACCGCGCCGAAGTTTGGATTTCCGACGACATGTGGGAAAGGGCGTTGGCGCAATCCAAGGAGCTATTCCGCGCCGGGAATCCGGGGCTTGCCGTCTCCGCATTCATAAAAGCGTCCTGCGCGCTTTACGAGAAAGCATGGCATCGATCTCGCAAGCAGCTTTCCCCTCCATCGTATTCATGAAAACGCTCGCCCTTTTTTTGCTCCTTTCCGTTTCCCTGCTTTTCGCGGAATCCGAACAGGCTCAGTCGGGCTTCCGCTTCGGTGTGCGCCCGAAGAACTCGGTTTTCGACCCTGCCGGGATACTTACGCCCAAGGAAGTGGCGGAGTTGGCGGAGCCGCTCGCGATGGTTCTCGCGAGCGAGGGCATCGACGTCATGGTGGTGATCCTGCCTGAAATCAACGAAGTGAATCCCGAACATGTGGCCGAGGGTTTCGCGGAGAAATGGGCGAGCACCAAGCTGAATGCGGTGGTTCTTCATGTTCCCGGACGGGAGGGCTCCCCATGGATTTTTCCCGGTCATGTGATGGGTGAGATGCTAAAACCGGAGACCCTGAGCGAATCGATTACGGCCGCTGAGAAAAGGGCGGCCGCCGAGCCCACGGATTTCGGAAAAGTCCGCGCCGCATCCAACGAGGCGAGCGACGCACTCCGTTACTGGATGGGAGGCGTGGCGATCCGCAGCGAGGAGATGCGCAACCGGCGCCTGACGGAGCAGCTCGCATTTGAGCGTCGCCAACGGCTCATCAAGCTCGCTGCGGTTCTCGGCGCGGCGGCTCTCATCCCCCTCCTGGTCGGGCTTGTTTTAATCGTGTTTAGGATCCGGAATTCACGCCCCAAGTTTTTCCCAAACACCCGTATACTGCCCCGCCTCGGCGCGCCATATTCGGGGGGTAACAACGCCGTTACCAAATCGAACTGACCACGCCAAAGCCATGAAAATCCGATCCATCGCCGTAATCGCCTGCCTGCTGCCAATGCTTTCCTGCGAAAAGGAGAAGACCGTCGCCGCCAAACTCAGCGCCACCGTCGGAGAGGATTTCAAAGCCGCCGACATTCCCATCCTTCCGCTCAGTGCCGGGGATTTCTGGAAATACAAGGTGAAGGTCGAGGTGCCGCCGGGGGTGACCTCGGAAGGAGCCGCGGCGATCGAGATCGACCAGGAGAAAACCCGGGTATTCAAGGGCAAGGTGTTCGTCGCCGAGGGTCTTCCGGAAGTGGATGCCTTCGATGTCAACATCCCGGGGCAGCCGGTCGAGCGGGAGCTTGTGGAGATTTACGAGGACAGGATACTCATGCGCGGCTCGATGCAGCCGGAAGTCGCCGGTGCCAAGCCGATATGGCTGGATCCTCCGGTTCCCTTCGTCGTGGCGGGTGTGCGTGCCGGACAGGCGCTCACGAACCTGGGCGTGCAGGAGGGAGCGCGGAAGCGCTCCTTGATGGTTGTCGCTCGCGAGAAGGTGACGGTGCCTGCCGGAGAATACGTCGCGATCCGGCTGCTGATGACCGGAAACGACGGGCAATTCGAGGTGCGCCGCACGACATGGTTCGTCCCCAGGGTGGGTATTGTGAAGGAGGAGAAAAAGCGCTACGCGTTGGACAAATTGCTTTTTTGCGAGACCTCGGAACTCATTCAAACGAACGTCACCGGAGTACGGCGCTAAGCCGGACATCCGGTGCGCGGAACGAAAAAACGCGCTCCGTTGCCGGAGCGCGTTTTTGTTGATGGGTTGAAGAAGCTTGGGAATTAGCGGCGGCGGCGAAGCACGAGCAGCGCACAACCCACGGCTCCGAGGAGCGAGGAAGTCGGCTCGGGCACCGCATTCCAACTGACCTGGTAAATACCGGCACCGTTTCCGCTGCCTTGAAGGTTGACGATGTAAGCCTGATCGGTAAAGAGGTCGGGTTGGGAAATGAAGCTCTCTCCGGAGGAGACACCCACGTAATCGAAATCAACATTCAGAGGTTGGAGTCCCTTGAAGGTGACTTTCACGGCCTCGTTCTGGTCGAAGGAGAGCGACGGAGCTCCGAATCCGTTGTCGTTCTCGTATGCATCGTTGATGACGAGCGTTGAACCGTTCGCCGCTTCGAATGTCACGTCACCATATAAGGGGATGTTGATCGTAAGCGGGTTCGGTGGAAGGCTTGTGCCAAGAAGACCGACGAAGTCGAGGGTGAACGCCGATCCGGTGGCGCACATGCCGCAGGATAAAGCCGCGATAAGCGGAAGTTTCGTTTTCATGTTTGGGGGGGAGTCCGGTTGGAGGACATGTGAGATGATCAAATTTCGTGTGCCGCCGCAATAATTATATATAACTAATGAATGAACAAAGAACACATGCTAATTATTAACATATATTGATTTTTATAGACGGTCCGGTTTTTAGAAACGGATCGCCGTTTGGCAGTCCGCACACAGTGGCTTTTGTGGAGCGGATGAAACGGCTTCCCCTTTTGATAATTTCGGCTTTCACGCGAATGAGGAAACCGCCGACGAAAGGCGCAGGGGCATCCTTGTCATGCACCGGTGGGACGGGCTCACGGAATACGAAAGAATTCGGGCGTGCATGCTGGTGGACTGGGTTACAACCTCTTCGCGGAGATCTTCAGTGAACCCTGAACCATATTCATAAACCGCGATGCGCGATATTTTCGATTGGCCGTCCTTTCTTCCGGAGTTTTCACGTGCTGCCGCCGCAGAAGGATTTTCCCCGGAGATCCTCCTCGAAACGGAGGACGGCCCGATCATCGCTTGGGAGAGGAATGGGGAAGGTCCGCCCGTTTACCTTTCGGCGGGCATCCATGGTGACGAACCCGCCGGGCCGCTAGCCTTGCTGAGGTTGATGGAGGAGGGGGCTTTCCCAGTGGGGCGCCATTGCATCATCTGCCCGGCGCTGAATCCCAGCGGACTCGTTCTCCGCACCCGGGAGAATCGCCTAGGCGCGGATCTTAACCGCGATTACACCCACCTCTCCTCTAAGGAAACAGCCGCCCACACGCGATGGTTGTTGAACCGACCGGTGCCAGGCCTTTTCGTGTCTCTCCACGAGGATTGGGAAACCGATGGCTTTTATTTCTACGAGATCAACCTCGGCGAAGACGATACCCGCCGAGCCTCCGATTTACTGGGCGCGGTGTCCGCTCATTTCCCGGCCGAGCCTGAGCCGGAAATCGATGGTCATGCTGTCCGCAGCCCTGGCTGGATTTTTCACCGTGCCGAAGCGGATCTCCCCGATTTGTGGCCGGAGGCGATCTGGTTGGCGAAACGCGGTTGCCCGCTCTCCTTCACTTTCGAAACGCCCAGCAAGGCGGCTCTCGCGGACAGAGTGGCGGCTCATGTCGCCGGAGTCCGGGCGCTGCTCATGAATTGGCCGTGAAATCTTATGCGCTTGGGGCTTGTCATCCGTTATATTGAGGATAAAAAAATCCCAACATGAACCCAATCGTCATCGTCTTCGTCTGCCTTCTATCCTTAATTTCCGCGCGAGCTGCCGTTTCCCTTGATGCCAAGGACGAGAGTTCCGTGATGCTGGATTCCGACCCCGCCATTAAAAACATCGCGGGAGCCGATGCGAATACCCCTGCAGGCAAAGCGTTGCAGACCTTTGCGGCCGGCGAGCACGAAAAGGCGGTCGCACTCGCCAAGCCCCTCGCCGACAAGGGTGACCCGCTCGCCCTCTACATCATGGGTTTTGCGCACGAGTCCGGCCAAGGTGCCGAGGCCTCCCCGGTCAAAGCGATGGAATACTACCGCAAAGGCGCGGATGCGAACCATTCCGATTCGATCTATCGACTCTCCTCCATCCTGATGTCATCCGGCCAGAAGGATCGCGTGGAGGAAGGCCGCAAACTCATGGAGAAACAGGCGGCCATTGATCCCGCCGTGTCGGGACGTATCCTCGGCGAGGCCTTCCTGACCGGCAGGCTCACCGGCGAGCCCGCCCCGGAAACCGCCGTTTCATGGTGGAAAAAAGCAGCCGATGCGGGCGACGTGCCCTCCATGTTCCTGTTAGCCCGCTTCTACGACGGGCAGTTCGGTCAACCGTCTTTCAAGGATGCGAAGCTCGCTTATGATTATTTCCTCAAGGCCGCCGAAAAAGGCGATCCCGTTTCCATGGTCGCGGTGGGCTCGCGAGTGCTCAACAGCGATGTCGTCAAGCGTGACGAGGAGAAAGGCATCGGATGGCTCAAAAAGGCGATCGAGAACAAGGAGTATACCGGCCATCTTGCGCTCGGCGACTACTTTGAGACCGAGAAGAAAGACCTGAAAGCCGCCCTTTCCGCCTATACGCTCGGCGCGGAGGCCGGGCAGTCCGATTGCATGGTTCGCGCCGCCGTTTTCCACCTGGAAGGAAAAGGCACGGACAAGAACAAGGAGCGTGGCATCGAACTTCTCGATAAGGCCGCGAAGGCGGAAAACGCGCAAGCTCATCTGATGCTTGCAGCCCAAATCCTCGGAGAGGAGAGCCCCGATCTCGGCAAAGGCTACGCCCACCTTCTTGCTGCATCGAACAGCGGGCTCGCCCTCGCACAGAACGAACTCGGCCTGTTCTATCTTTCCGGCAAACTCGGTGTGGCCGATATCCCGGCTGCGGCGTCATGGTTTACCCGCGCCGCACAAGCTGGTCTCGCTTCTGCCCAGAACAACCTCGCCACACTTTTTGAGCGTGGCGCGGGTGTGGAGCAGAGCTTCGAGAAAGCGGGCCAGCTTTATTCCCTTGCGGCACAGCAGGGCAACGGCAGCGCCACCCTCGCCCTCGCCCGTTTCCATGCCGCCGGCGCCGCCACCAAGGTGAACCGTGAATTTGCATGGGCGCTCGCCAACCTCGCCGTCGAACGCGGCGAAAAGGAGAACGGCGAAGCTCTCATCAAGGAGATCGAGAAGGAATTCACCAAGGAGCAACTCGCCGCCGCGAAAAAGGAACTCGAGAAGATCAAAGCCGAGAAGCCCGAGGAGAAGCCTGCCGATAAGCCAACCGATAAGCCCGCCGACAAGCCAACACCCTAAGTAGAGCTGTGAAGCTCCTTATCACGGCCGGCCCGACCCGCGAGCCCATCGATCCCGTCCGCTATCTCACGAACCGTTCCTCCGGGAAAATGGGATATGCGATCGCGGATGCAGCCGCCCACGCGGGGCATAGCGTCCTCTTGATTTCGGGTCCCACATCCCTCGATGTCCCGGAAGGTGTCGATTTCATCCCTGTGGAGACCGCTGCGGAGATGTTCGCTGCCGTCGCCACTTACCTTCCGCGGATGGACGCCGCAGTCTTCGCTGCGGCGGTGGCCGATTACACGCCAGCCGCACCCGCTGCCCGGAAAATCAAGAAGAGCGGCGATAGCCTCTCCCTGGAGTTGGTAAAGACCAGGGACATCCTTGGCTCTGCGCGCGGCGAGATAGGATTTACTGGATTCCTAGTAGGTTTCGCCGCCGAGACGGAAAACGTCGAGGCGAACGCCCGCCTCAAGCTCACCGCGAAAGGCTGCGACCTCATCGTAGCGAATGATGTCTCACGCTCGGACATCGGCTTCGACTCCCATGAAAACGAAGCCCTCCTCGTTTTTCCCGACCGCACCGAACTCTTCCCCAAGGCTCCCAAGCACGACCTCGCCATCCGCATCGTCTCGATGCTCGGGGAGTGAGGGAACTGTGGACATTCCCGTCTCAGCGGTATTAGGCTTCAGGCATGTTCAATATTGTCCTCGTGGAGCCGGAGATCCCGCACAATGCGGGGGCGGCGGGGCGACTGGCGCTGGCGACCGGCTCGGCGCTGCATCTGGTGAAGCCGCTGGGGTTCTCACTGGAGGATAAATACGTGAAGCGCACCGGCCTGGACTACTGGCAGGAGGTGGATCTGCATGTCTGGGAAAACTTCGCCGAGCTGGAGGCGGCGATGGCGGGGAAGGGGATGTGGTTCCTTTCCACCAAGGCGACGAAGACCCCCTGGGAGGCGGATTTCCAACCCGGGGATTGCCTCGTCTTCGGTAAGGAAACGAAGGGTCTATCGGAACAGATGGTGGAAGCGGCGGGCGAACGGGCGCTGAGGATTCCGATGAAACCCGGCGGCACGCGTAGCCTGAATCTCTCCACCGCAGTGGCCATCGTGCTTTACGAGGCGGTGAGGCGGCAGGCTCCAAGCTGGTAAAGCAAACGCTTTACTCAACGACCTTCATTTTCCCCCGAGAACTGATTTTCACATATTGCTTGCCTGTCGGCTCCCTGAAAATCGTCCCATCGAAGCGTACTTTCTTCCCAATCAAATCCTTGTAGGCGTTGATGGTGAAATCGTCCTTGTATGAATTCTTGTGCGCTACGACCATGATTTCGGCGGGGTTTGTGGGTTTTGAAAATTCGAAATAGAGGCTTTGCCCGGTGCCCGAAACACGCATGTTGATGATAACCCCTGTCACGCTCGCGGGGCCGTTCGCCTTCAACTCTTTCATCTTGGCAGCGTCGCCGGGAGTGAAATCGCGGACAGGGGGCGCTGCGACCACGGGGGGCGCGAGATCGGCGGCGCGTTTGGCTGCACTTTCCTGGGCAAGTTTCTCAGCCATCTCCTGCACCCGGGAGGCCGCGATGGATTCTGCGTCTCCGGTCGGTTGTGGCGCTGGCTTGGGTGTGGGTTGCGGCGTCGCTTCCGGTGCGACGACGACCGGGGGTGGCTCCGCTGCGGGATTTGGTGCGGGCTCGGGTTGGATGGGGGGCGATTGATCGGATGTAGCAATGGCCTTGGGCGGGGAAATCGGCTGCTCCGCATACAGAGGCGGAATGTCCGGGGCTTTCGCGGACATGCGGTAATAAACCAGTCCTCCCACAGCTAGCAAAAGGCCGACGCAGGCGGCGATGAGGAGCGGTGAGACGGAGGATGGTTGTTTCACTTTTACCGCCGACCGAAATGCAACCGGTGCGGTGACCGAGGGTTTCGGCGGAGGTGGAGTATCATCCGTAGAAATAAAGGTCGGCAGCGATTCAAGAGCCTGGGCGAGGCTCGCGTCCGGATTATTCTTCATCCATTTCAGCCAGCCGCCCAATCCGAAGCCGGCGTGATCACCGATGAGCTTGCCTTTCCAGCCTGCTAAACGCTCGCCCAGCTCCACAATCGCGGCGAGTTTGCGCGACCCAAATTCAGCCCCCAGCCATTTGAAGGGAGAGAGCCAGAATACGAAGCCTCTGCCGCTTTCCTCCGAACCTACGAAGATCGAATCGGTTTCGGTTTCCACCCAAACCGCCTCCTCGCCTAGGATTTCGGAAAGCGATTGGGAAACCTCCAGCGCGAGTTGAAGCACCTGAATCACCAGCCGTGGATCGAGGGTTTCCCCGTTCAGCACTTCGTCGAGTTTCGCGCCATCCACCCATTCCGCGACGATGTAAGGCATACCATCGATGGGATCGACCGCGCCGCTGAAGACAGAGCGGAGCGCCGTGTGGGTGATACCGAGGAGTCGCTGAGCTGCGATACGGAATGCGACCGCTTCCTCCTCCTTGAGGCCGCCCCCATCCTGCCCGAAAGGGAAGAAACGGCGCAGCGCGACCGTGTGTCCCTTTTCCGAGTCATGGGCGCGGAAAACGATACCCCTTTTGTCTTGGGATATGATGTCCTCGATTTCGAAGCGGCTCATGTGCTTGTTTGCAGGTTAACGAAACATTGCGCTTCGCCAAGCCCGAACCCTTATGTCCGCTCACGTGAAATGCGGATGAACGAACCGGGCTGATGGAAGTTCGGCTCCGCGCCCGGCAGCTTGTGTGCGCTGTGGAATGTCTGATGCGGAGAATTCAATATCGCCGTCACGTTCGCGGTTGTTTCCGCACCGAAGCCAATCTCCTTTTCCAGCACAGCAAGCGGAACACGGATCGCCGAACACCATGCCCCAGCGGCAACATCCTCCCAACGGCTCGTAACGATGGATGGGAAATCCGGCTGTTCCACGGCGCGTACCCGAGGTGCTATGAATTTGGCGGCCCACCAAGCACCATTCGGGGCGAGATTGAATTCCAGGTAAGCGCCACTTTTGGGATCGGCGAGAAAAAGTTCCGCGACGTCGTGTTCCCACAACCCCTCCGTGAAGGAACCCGGCTCCGCACCTGGGAAGCAGGTGGCCGGAGCTTGTCTTGCAGCCACAAACCATAGGTGCGTGGGATCGGTTGCGAGGGTGAAACAGAGCGGGGGGAGGAGCTCCGCACCATACCAATCTGTGTTCATTCCCATCACGGGAAGGTCGAGTCTGCCCCAAACCAGGGTGGCGTCGCTTTGAAAAAATCGCATGGAAGAGGTTTGATCGCGAATGGGGTAAGAAGGCGAGTCAGGATTCGCGCCCATGATTTTTTCGCCGATTTTTTAGGATTTTTATGGTAATCCGGCGTGGAAATTGCTTGTTTTCGCCGTTCCCATCAGATGTCCCGCCAACGCTCAGGTTATTATATTGCGATCGAGTATATCGGTCCGCGTCCGCAGAAGCCGAAAAAGACGAATTTTTTCGGAGGTTGGGTGATCGTTGTCATCGCGCTTGTCGCGGCCGTTTTTTTTGGAAAACCGCTGATTGGCGGCGTTTGGGCGGCGGACAAGGCACCAACGAACGCGCAGGTGGAAATGATCGTCGGCCAGCTTGAGGACGCCGGCGGCTTTTCCGAAAAACTGGCTGCAGAGGCGCTGAAATACTCCGGAAGCCAGGTCACCTATGATCCGGCCTACTACAAGATTCAATATCCCGAAGGTGATGTGCCCGCCAACAAAGGCGTTGCTTCCGATCTTTTGATTCGTTGCTACCGCAATCTCGGGATCGATCTCCAAAAGGAAATTCATGAGGATATGGAAACCCACTTCCGTCTCTATCCTCAGCTCTGGGCGGCCGCTGCTCCTGACAGCAACATCGACCACCGTCGCGTTCCCAATCTCCAGCGCTTCTTCAGCCGCAAGGGTGAGACCCTATCCACCTCCTCGGATCCCACCGAATACAAGGTCGGCGATATTGTCATCTGGGCACTCTCTAACGCCGAGACACACATAGGCATCGTTGTCCCATCCGCCCCGGGCGACGTCAGCGGCAGTTCCCCGTGGATTGTTCATCATCCCGCTGGAGGTGCGGTGAAATGGGAGAAAGCTCTTTTCGACCACCAGATCGTCGGCCATTTCCGCTTTCCGGGTGAGTGAGGTCTGAGCGTGTGGTATCGTCGCAAACATCAGTAGGGGCTCTCCCGGTCAAAATCGTATTGGTGAAGCGTTCGGGGTGTGGTTCTGTCGCCGAAGAGAATCCGAACACTGATGTCAACCTGGCGACCTATCGAAAAAATACCGCCTTGGAAGCGATGGCTTCCGGCGTGGTTGCATGCGCCGGTGGTGCTGCTGTTCCAGTTCACGCTTGCGGCCGCTGTGATCGGGCTGGGGGTGGTGTTTTTCTATTTCATACTCGCCTCGAAATACGATCTCGATAAGGTGGCGAAGCTGCCGCAGGCTACGGTTTTCTTTGATTGCAACGGTCGGGAGCTGGAGGTTCCGGGCGAGTCCGGGAGGCGGGTGGTGGAGCGCGGGGAGATCCCGGACTTCATGGTCAATGCTCTGGCCGCGCGCGAGGACGCGCGATTTTTCGAGCATGGCGGGGTGGACTTCCGTGGCTTGGCGCGGGCGACGGTGCGCAACGTGAAGGACGGGGATTTCACCCAAGGTGCCTCAACCCTGACCATGCAGCTCGCCCGCAACACCTACGAGATGCGTGCAAAATCGCTGCACCGGAAGGCATTGGAGATCGCGCTGACTCTGCGGATCGAGTCGCGCTACTCGAAGGATGAGATCCTGACCAGCTATCTGAACCGCATCTATTATGGCGCCGGGGCGTATGGCGTGGAGCAGGCGGCGCGGACGTATTTCGGTAAAACGACCTCGCAGCTACATCCGGGTGAGTGCGCGATGATCGTAGGGATTATCCGCGGCCCGCACCTTTTTTCTCCCCTCAGGAATTTCGATGGGGCGATGGAACAGCGCGACCAAACCCTCGCGCGGATGGTGGCCGGCGGTTTCATTACCCAGGATCGCGCGGATGCTGTGAAGTCTCTGGAGATCCGGCTCGTGAAGGAAGGGCAAACCGGCAGCCGTCCCTCCTACGCGCTGAGGCAGGTGCAATGGGAGCTTGAGAAGATCATGGAGAGGGAGAACCTCACTCTGAGCGGAATCAATGTCCACACCACACTCGATATCGGTTGGCAGACACGGCTGGAGTCCGAGCTCGCCCGCGCGGTGGCGAACCTTGAAGCGGAGAAAGACTGGCCGCATCCGAAGATCGGTGCGCACGAGGCGGGTGAGGACGCCGAATACGTCCAGTTCGCCGCCGTGACGACCGAGACGAAATCCGGCGCGGTTCTAGCCCTGATCGGCGGTCGTGACTTTGCGGACTCGCGCTACGATCGCAGCCGCTCGAAGCGCGATTTAGGCTCTGCGTTCGAGCCTTTCGTGGCCGCTGCTGCTGCGGAGCGAGGAAAACTGGTCTTCGCAGGCAAGCCGATTCAGACCGGCAGGCAGATCGGCCCGCTCGAGGTGGAGAGGCTGGCGAAACGCTGCGGGATTTCCGGGCCTTTCCTAACGACAGAAGATCTGTTTCGCGGCGCGGTCTCGGCGACACCAATGGAAATGTCCGTGGGGCTGGCCACTCTCGGCAACAAGGGCAAGAGGCCGAAGCCTCATTTCATTTCCCGTATCGATGATTCCGAGGGGAATACGGTCTATCGCGCGAAAGCAGCGGCGGATCGTGCTCTCGGTGAAGAGGCGGCGCGTGAAGCGGTGGCTGTTTTGCAAAGCCGCTCCGGAACGCGCTGTTTCACCGGCGCTACCGGCTCGGAGCGCGACGCCTGGACCCTGCGCCTCGGCCCCAGCGGTTCCACCGCGATCTGGATCGGTTTTGATAAACCGAAAAGAATCGCCGACGAAAACCGTCTCAAAGCGCTGCTTGACGAGTTCGTGGAGAGGCTGGGGAACTAAGCGCGTTTATTTTTGGTCTGGATATGGTTTTATACGTTTCGTCAGATCCTTCCTAAATCGTGGGAGTGGAGGGCATTTCTTTTCGGCTCTCTTGAGGAGCTCACCTGGCGATAATCCCAAGGCGAAGCCGAGACGTGCCAGTGAATCGGCAGATGGTTTTGCTCTTCCTTGCTCCAGATAGGTTATGAACGATCTTGCCAATCCGCTTCGCGTGGCCAACTCATTCATCGAGATTCCGCGGCTTTGACGCAATAGCGAGAGTTCGAGTGCCAAATTCTGAGTGAAATGCTGTGACCAGCTTGCTACATCCATCCTCTAGAAATGGGCTGTTCAAGTCTCTCACTTGGGGTTCGATATTTAGATCATTGTGGGTCAACTATGCCTTGACCTGAGAATAAGGAATGTCTGAAATGAGGGCATGTCTGAATGTTTCAAACAACGGGTATTTTCTAACCTGGTCTGCGTGGCGTTAATCCCTTGCCTCCACATCCAAGTTAGCGCCCAGCAACAGCCCGCCCTCCTCACCGACCCTCCCGATGGCAGCGAGGCATCCGCGCCGGAAGTCCGGGCGGTGTTCGCGCCCGCCGAGATTCTCGAAACCACTGTCATTCACGAAGGCGGAAGGGACGTCATCGTCCAGCACCTCGCGCTTGATCCGAACGATCCCATCATTCCGGTTTTCCCCACTCCGCCCACGGAGCCTGCCGAACCAGCCGAACCAGCAGACACTGCTGACTCAACCTCGTCCACTGAGTCCACCGAAGATGTCACGGCGGAAATCCCAGAAGCGACTCCCGCGTATCTGCCTATGCTCACCGCGACGGTCTATCCCGGCCCTCGCACGTTCCTGAGCTGGACGCACGTTTCCGCGGACGGGGCTTCCCGCGAATTCTCCGGCTGGTCGAACATCGACTTCAACCACCTCGACTCCACCAACGAAATCCTCGGAACCGACGGCAATCAGCACACGTTCATCTTGGGCGTAGGAACGGAAAGCGAAATCGATGCAGCGCACCAGCCGCCACCTTTCGCGACAGAAGCCCCCACCTTTGTCCCGGACGGCGAAATTCCCGCCGATGTGCTTGTCGTGTTGGATTCCCTCCACAGGATCTACGCCACCGAGGCGGAAATGCTCGCCGAAGCCTACGCCGGGCGCGAGGCCGCTCGCCTCGCCGAAGAAGCCGAGGCCGAAGAAGAACTTGCCAACCCGCCGCCGCCGAAGGATCTCATCATCCGCTACCGCATCGCCGAAACACCTTTGCCAACGACAGCGGAAGGAGAGGCGCAATGAAGCGTCTTCTCATTCCCTCCGCTGGCCTCTGGCTTCTGGCCGCCGCCCCTGCCCACGCGCTGATCGACACCAACATCAACGGCCTTTCCGACCTCTGGGAAAAAGCCTTCAATGCCAATGCGCTCTTCTCCGCCGCGAACCCGGATCATGACCCGGCCGCCGATCCTGACGGCGA
>JAYTOE010000103.1:0-6401 GCA_043747935.1 Akkermansiaceae bacterium | reverse complement strand
GGGCTTTTCAGCACCACGGTTCATGAGAAGAAGTGCAAGCGCCGCAGCGGCAAGGATCGCGGCGATACCGAGGAAAATGTATGGGATCGTATTTGGGCGCATGTCGGTGGGAAATTTTAAACTTTAAATTTTAAACTCTAAGTGCCGATACGGGCGCGGACGCAGGAATTGTGCGGGGAAATGGAAAATCAAGGGCTGGGCAGACTGAGACGGAGGGGCTTGCCGGCACGCACGATGCCGAGGCTGGTGGATTGGACGGCGGCCGATGCGACAAGGTGCAGGTAAAATTCATTGGAGCTGGAGATCCGGGAATTGTTGAGGTTTACGATCAGATCACCCGGCTGAAGTATGCCCGCAGCCTGGCCTTCAGCAAGGATTGCCGTGACAAGAACTCCTCCGTAGCCCGAGGCACGCTCCGCTTCGGTGACGTCGCGGACTTCGACCCCTACTCCGCGAAGAATCTCGATGTTGTCTTTGGTCTTTTGATCGATGGGGATTTCCGAATACACCGGCGCCGAGGTGGCCTCCGTGATTGTTGCTTCCAGTTCGATGAGTTCACCTTTTCTCCAGACGCCCATTTTGACTTTTTTGCCTATGCCGGAACGCTGGACAAGCGAGATGAGATGGGAAGTCTCCTTCACGGTCTCACCGTTGTACGAGACGATGACATCGTTGGGCTTGAGGCCGGCGAGATCGGCGGGTGCGCCGGATGTGGTGCCCAGGACGGCACTGCCCGCGCTTTCGGAGTATCCGAGCTCGAGGCGGACGGCGGGATCGAGGTCTCGCATCTGCACGCCAAGGTATCCGCGAATGGGGCGACCCCGCTGAATGATTTGCTCAAGCGCCTCACGGACTTCGTTCGATGGGATAGAGAAGCCGACGCCTTGAAAGCTCGGGTTGTTGCGATCCACGCTGAAAATCGCGACGTTGATGCCGATAATCTCGCCGGTAAGATTTACAAGCGGGCCGCCGGAGTTTCCGGGATTAATGGCGGCGTCGGTTTGGAAAAGGTCACGCTGGTTATCGGAGAGCGAGCGTTCTTTCGCCGAGATGATTCCTTGGGTGACGGTTTCACCGAGGCCGAAGGGATTTCCGACTGCGAACACAAGCTGGCCAACCTGAACTTGGGACGAATCACCGAGCTTGAGCGGGATGAATGTTTCGTTCGAATCGATCTTGATCACCGCGATGTCGAGCAGCGGATCCTCGCCAACCATGGTTGCGCTGTAGGTTTTCCCGCCATGCAGGGTGATGCGGATTTTCTTTTGCCCGGCGATCACGTGGTGGTTCGTGATCACATGGCCTTCCTTGCTGACGATCACGCCTGATCCCTGCCCTTTCGTAGGATAGCTGCGGACGTCGGTGCGCCCGAAAAAATCCATCAGCTTTTCCGTGCGAATGCCTGCCGTATCGATGCTGACCACCGAAGGCACCACCGCTTGGGTGAGGCGTGCGTATTCCTGGTTGAGGCGGGAGATGATCTCCACATCGCTGAGGTTCAGGGCGGGTTTGTCGGAGGGTGTGAAGGCCTCGGGGCGGCCGGTTCCCGTTTTCCTCAAGAATGAGGGAATCAGCGCACTGAAGTCGCCACCGCTGCGCCAAGTCCTCAACACTGTGACAAGCAGGAAAAATACGGCGAAGACGATCAGCAGCGCGAAGAAGCGTTTTAAGGCGGGCAGCATGGGGTGGACGAACTGTTTGAAAGATGGCAGATTTTGTTTCGTTTCCAAGCGCCAATGGGCGCGGGTTCCGCTTCAGATGAAGGATATTCTGTTTTTTGACTTCATAAGATCTTAGTCATAAGCATGTTTATAAGTCGCCAGAATGAGCGTTCCACGCTTTGGTGAAAGGTGTTCCATGCGAAGGATAACTTCATGGTAGCTAAGGATGGTGAGGTCGTAAAAGGCGGTCATACGGGTTTCCGAAACGGATGTCGGCCATAGATCACAGGTTTTTGGGGCTTTATTCACAGCTTGTTGCGGGAGAGGATGGCGAGGTTGAAACGTGTGGTCATTACAGGTGGGACGGGTGGGTTGGGAAAAGCCATTGCCCTTGAGTTTGCAGGGTTCGGTTGGGATGTGGTGGCGCTCGGGCGCAACGATCTTGATCTGGCGGATTGCAAATCAGTGACACGATTTTTCGAACATACTCCATGCGATCTCTTGGTTTGTTGTGCAGGGATGATCCGGGACACTCCGCTTTTGCGGATGGAGGAGGAGCAGTGGGATGATGTTGTTGCGGTGAATTACAAGGCGGCGGCCCGGTGTGCGGCGGCGGCCGTGCCGGGGATGCTGACGAAGGGACGCGGGCATGTGATCTTTGTCTCGAGCTACGCGGCGCTGCATCCTGCGGTGGGACAAGCGGCGTATGCGACGGCGAAGGCGGCCTTGCACGGGCTGGCGCGAGAGATGGCAGAAAAGCATGGCTCGGCGGGCTTGCGGTTCAATGTGGTGCTGCCCGGTTTTTTGGAAACGGCGATGACCGAGGCGGTGTCGGATCAGCGAAAAGAGGTGATCAGGGGGATGCATTGCTTGGGGGGATACAATACGGTGTCGGTCGCCGCCGGGTTTGTCCGTTTTTTAGAGGAACGGTTACCTTTTACATCGGGGCAGGTGTTTTCACTGGATAGCCGTTTGTGAGATTTTATAAAAAATCGGCGATGTCCTTGACAGGGCGGGCCTGATTGTGGTTCTTTTCCCGCCCGCAGCTAACGCCGCAACGCACTCGTAGCTCAGCTGGATAGAGCGCCTGACTACGAATCAGGAGGTCAGGGGTTCGAATCCCTTCGAGTGTACCATCTTTTTCAAGCCCTTCGGCGACCACGGTTCCGGAGGGCTTTTTCGTGCCCAGGTTCGGTTGATCGCACCGACGCTCAGTCGAGCTTGGGTTTGAGACCAGGCGGGCCTGGGAGTGGGGGCGGAGCATTGGGATCTGGCGGAGGCGGTTCCACGAGGCGTCTCACGGTGAGATCCGGGATGCCCATCGAGAAATTAGGTGAGCCGTTCACGTCCCATCCGGCGGCGACGTTCGCAATCTCTGACAGCTCGCGGGCGGCGAGGTAGGTCTCGAAGCCGTTAGGGTGGACGCGGTAAAGCAGCACGGAATTACGCGTCTGCCGGATGGTCTGGATACTCTTCGCGAACTCTCCGCCGGGCTTTCTGAGTTCCTCCACGGGTGCACCGCCATTCACGAGGTCGGGCGTGATTATGAGAAGCATATAGTAGCCCGTGGGCACGGTGCGGATCTCAATGTTCTGCCCCCGGGTGTAACCCCAGTTGAAATCCTTGAAGTGCGCGGCGATCTTGTTGGGATCGTAGATAAAACGGTCAACCTTGCCCTTCACCTTCACCCGCTCGTGGATCAAATCCGATTTTTTACGCTCGAACTCGCGGCGGAAAATGGCGAACACGCCTTGGGTGTCGATGATGTGGACGCGGTTGCCGTTTACGATTGCGTGGAAGGTGGCCGCCTCAGCAGGGATCGGGCGGCTATTGGGGATGTTGACGACTGTCGGGGTGTCCGCATCGATGGGTGGTGCGGTGTCGAGCAAGCCCTCGAGGCGGGCGATTTCTTTCTGGATCGTGACGGTCTTGGCGTTCTCGGCTTCGCGTTCGGCGCGGACGATTTTCTCCATCGCGCGTATCTTGTCGATGTCGGCGAGGTGCGCCTTATTGTCTTCCGCGCTCTTTTCAAGCAAGGCGATCTGGCGTTTCTCCTCGGCAATGTCTTCCGGGGTGGCGGGCTTTTCGCGAAGGCGGGCTTCGGCGACGGTCTGCTTGCGCGTCAGATCTTCGATGAGCTTTTTGGACTGCGCGACTTCCTCGGGTGTGGCGGGCAGGAGATCATCGAGGAACTTCTGCACCTTCTGGGTCACATCCGCTTGGACAAGGATGAGCACAAGGATGAGGACGGCCACCACGTTGGTGAGGGCGTCCATGAGAGAGTCCAGGCTGATTCCGCCGTCGGAGGATGATCGTCTGCGTGCCACGGTTGGGGATTATTTGGATTTGAAGAGCGAGAGGTCGATCTTGCCGTCGTTGGGGATGGGGATTTTGCCGGTGCGGACTTCGAACTTGTTTTCCGCGATACCGGCCGCCCAGGCGTAGGAGGAGTTGCCATCCTTGCGGATAAGGAAAAGCACCATCGAATCGCGGGTGCGTTTCACCTCCTCAAGGAAGGAGGAGTAATCCGTGCTACTTGCGATGGCTCCGGTGGCGACCGTTTTGTCACCGTCGCCGGGGCCGATCAGGACGAGGCCGGTGGAATTGCACTCCACGAAGAAGATGCGGGCTGCCATGCGCACGCCGCTGCCGCTGGACTTGACGAGGACGGACTCGACCTTCTTCGGGGGATTCTTGCGGGAGGCGAGTTCCTTCTTGAGTTCCTCCTGGCGTTGTTGAAGCGGCGGACGATCCTTTTTCAACGCGGCAATCTCCGCGCGGAGCAATTCCAGGGTTTTCTGGAGTTCCGCATCCGTCTTCGCTGGATCATCGGCCTTGGAGAGTTCGTCGAGCTTTTCCTTGAGAACGATCCTCCTGTCCTTGAGCTCGGCGAGCTGGGAGGAGGAGGTGTTGTCCTTCTTCAGTTTCTCCTCCGCCTTGCGGATCGTTTCCGTGATGGTGGTAGCCTTTATCTTGAGGTCGCGGTTCTCGATGGCGCGCGCTTTCTCTTCCTCGGTGCGGCCTTGTGTCTCCGCCTGCTTCGCCTGCATGGAGACGCTGATCATGAGCGTGAGGATGCCGATGAGGCATGCGAGGATGCTCATGAAAGGGAACAGCGAGACCGCTTCCTCGTTGTTATTGCGACGCTTGGCCACGGTGGGTTTGCTGGGTTACCTGCTGAAAAAGCCGCGTTTCTTTTTCGCTGTTTCGGGGATCTGGTTCGCGCCGATGTCGCGGAGGGCGATGTTGAGAAGGTCGATGCCGTTGGCCAATTTCTCGAAGGTTTTCGAAAGCTCCACGTGGGAGCGGATGAAGACCTCGGTGCCGGTGTCGGAGAGCTTGGCGACGGCTTCCTTGAAGGACTTCTCTACGGTTTCCTGATGCGCCGCGAGGTTCCGGTTCATCGTCTCACCAGCTTCGCAGAGCATTTTCGTGGAACTGTTGAGGTTCACGAGGAAGGTCTCGTGGGCGCGGGCAAGTGATGCGACGAGCTGCGGGATGCTTTCCGCCTGTTCCAACAGCTCGCTGGTAGAGGCGTTGCGGCTGTCGTTGAGTTTCGGCAGGAGTTTCTCGGTGCAGAAGGCGTCGATGATGGTGAGTGTCTCGTCCTCCTCTTTCTGAACGGCCGCCATCGGGAAGCTCATGAACATGCTGAGAATGAGGCCGAGCAAGGTGGTGTCGAACGCGACGCCGAGACCGCCGGTGAGGCTGGAAATCGAGGCCTTGAGGGACTCCGGATCGCTCGTGTCACCCATCGAGAGGGCGGCCACGGCGGTGGAGAGACCTTGGACGGTGCCGATGAAACCGAGGATGGGAATCGCCCAGAGGAAGACCTTGAGCAGCGAGTAGGAGCCGCCCGAGCGGTTCGCATCGATGTCGGACTGGGTGGAGAGGAAGGCGGCGACTTCGCCGTTGTCGGGGCGGTTTTCGAAAAGCTCAAGCGCCTTGCGGATGCGGTTCACGATGAGGCTGTCGCGCATCGTGAGCGGGATCTTGTAGATGTTGTCGATGAAGCCGCCGACATTGTCGCAATGGATCTCAGTTCCCAGACGCTGGGGAAAAAGCTCAAGCATGGTAGCCCTGGCCTGGCGCTGGTTTTGTTTCCACTTCGCGAACAGGATGGTCATGCCCCAGATGAACAGGAAGGTTTCCGCGTAGTTGACCCAGCCGCGTTTGAGGAAGAGGGCGCCGATGCCGGTGTCGGAGAAAGGAATCAGCAGTGCGAAGAAGCAGGCGGTCATGACGATGCCGACAACGAGGCACTTGAGGAAATTCACGTTCGCGTGATCGCCCTCGTCCCATCCGCTGCGCTGCGGCTTCGTGCGCGACGTGGGGGATGTGGGGCCTTCGGCTTTCTCCTCCACGGAGGGAACCTGGAGCCGCCCTTTGCATGCGGGGCATTGCACGGTGTGGCCGAAGAGTTCAGGGGTCGCGGCGAGTTCGGTCTTGCAGTGCGGGCAGGTTACTAGCATGGGGTTATTGAGTTGCGGAGTCATGCTTTAACCAACTGGGGGGGGTGTGCCAGAAAAAATCAGGGATTTTCGCGCGGCGTTGGCGCTCTTCCGCACCGTTGCTTTGCCTTGATTCAGAAACCGGGGGGGGCAGACTACGGGAAGCGCAAGACACTCTTCCTTGATTGCTTTGCCTTGATTCAGAAACCGGGGGGGGCTGACTAGACCAAGCTGGATATGTTCATGCTCGCCTGCTTTGCCTTGATTCAGAAACCGGGGGGGGCAGACT
>JAYTOE010000102.1:0-8787 GCA_043747935.1 Akkermansiaceae bacterium | reverse complement strand
CGTGGCCTTTGAGGGTGTTCACCTTGCGGAAGCGGGAGGCGCACCATGGCAGTTCAAGATTTTTCCAGTAGCTCCGCAATCCGGTGATGATGACACCGGGGGAGCCGCATTGGGTGTGCATGATTCCTTCCACGTAATAGACAACGCCCTTACGGGGAGGGCCGTCGGGATTGGTGATGTGTTCGGCGAAGGTCATGGGGTGTGGGATGGAAAGTACTGTTCGCGCACGCTTTCACTGCGCCCGGTGATGCTACGGGTCAGGGTCTCGATCACCTCATGCGTGAGTCCTTGGGAAAGCAGTTTCGCGGATGTTTCCGCGCACGCCTCCGGCAGCTGCCTGCACACGGTTTCGAAGGTCTCCATGAAGTCCTTGGTCTTCAGGCGCAGGTGTTTCGCGCACGTTTCCCAATGGCGCACTTCGATTTCCTTCAGCTTGTACTTGCTGCCTATCTTCATCGCCATCCTGGCCTTGTGCGGGGAGACCTTTTTCGGGTATGGGAGGGCGCTGGAAATGTCGTAGAGCGGAGCGAGCCTGACCTGATTGTCCCCGGCGATCAGGAGCGAGTAGTTCTTCGCGTGGGCATCCGTGCCCGAGATGAGGAAGTTGACGATCAGGGCTCTCGCAAACGTTTCGATATCCTCCCGTGCCTTGCCCGAAAGATCCCAGATCGTATTCGCCACGTCCTCGATGGATGGGCCTCCTTCGTTCTGGTATTTTTTGGAAGGCGGCAGTGCCCTTGCCTGGCAGAAGTCCTCCTGATGGATTCGGTAACACCGTTCTCCCTTGAAATACCGGTCGTAACGTTTCACGCAGATCACCGGAACGCCGTCACAGTGGAGGACGGAGGAAACGGCTGTTTTGATCCCGAGCTGAGCAGTGAGCGTCAGGCAGAAATGTTCGTTCTCCGCGTAGCCCGGGAAGTCGTTGGATGCCGGCTTGAGGATGTGCGTGGTTGGCGTCTGCCCTCCCGGAATGCCCCACTGGCCGGTTACAGGAGATTGGTAGAGCGCTGTTTTGGGCTGTGCTCCCGCCAAACTGAACTGACCTTCATCCGCACCTGTCCGTTGCGCACCATGATCCTGGAGCAGTGCGCTAATGCGATGGGCCAGATCGGTCTCATCGATCCATTCGACATTTTCCCCATCGTTCCGATCAAGCAGTTCGGCCTCCCGTGATTCCGTGATGAACTGGATCGCCCCGGCGCAATCCTCGCCGACATGTTCCAGAAGCCGGAAGACATTGTTGTGGCTTACCTGGAAACGCTTCCCCCATTGCTCCAGCACCCTTGGATTGTCCGGTAGGAGATTCCACAGGTAGGGCTCGATTTTGGCGTGGGGATGCTCGTCCTGCACCAGGGGCATCGATGTGGATAAAGGGAATGAACCCGGCGCAGCCTGCCACGCGGGTGCGTAACGGAAAACCAGGTGGTTACGGCCATGCTCGACCGTTCCCATCTTTTGCTGGTTCGCGATGACGCTCAGTAGTTTCACCGCGCTTTGCCGTCCTCCGGGTTATTTTCGAGGATTTCATCCAGCCTGATTGTATCCGGGTGGCTGGAAAGTGGAATATGGATCCCAGAGGAGTGCTTCCGGTTGCCAAGCGACAGAGTCAGATCCAGCGCTTTCAGGGTGCGGAGCACGAGAGCGATTTCCTGGGATGGCTTTGCCTTTTCCAGACCGATGATCCAGTCCCGGCTCACTCCTGATCGCTCCGCCAGCTCCGCCTGAGTCCAGCCCAGTCTCCTTCGTGCCTGCCGGACTGACGCGGCAAGTTCTTTCACACTGACGATATTCATGGGGGCGGTATATGAAAGTCGCCGAGCGACGACAAGGATAAAAAGTGGCCGGACGACGACTTTATCTCTTTGTTGGTGTTCGCCGACAATGTCTAGCTCCCGCTTGACTCTGCAACTCCCCGGCCTGATCCGGGTGGTAGGTGAGGAAGAGGATCTGGTGGTTTTCCGCGAAGGTTCCGATGGCCTGGATGGCGGCGGCGCGGCGGGAGAAAGGGGATGTAGCGGATTGACGATTGATGATTGAAGATTGAATATTGAAGATTGAAGATTGAAGATTGAAGATTGAAGATTGAAGATTGCTGATTTTTGAATGGTAGGAGAAGAGATTGGAGATTGGAGATTGGAGATTGGAGATTGGAGATCGGTGGGCGGTCGCGTAAAGGACTCCGTCCCACGCGATGGAGGGCGGTTAGAAGAATGGAGTTTGGCCCATGCGATGGGTGGAAGGTTTCAGGAAACAGAAAAATTGGCTCGGCATACCGCAGAGACCGGTTGCTTGCGGCTGCGTTTCTTCGGTGCGTGGCCTTTGAGGGTGTCCACCTTGCGGAAGCGGGATGCGCACCATGGCAGTTCAAGATTTTTCCAGTGGCTGCGCAATCCCGTGATGATGACACCGGGAGAGCCGCATTGGGTGTGCATGATCCGTTCCACGTAATAGACAACGCCCTGACGGGGAGGGCCGTCGGGAGTGGTGATGAGATTCTTGTCGCGCGGGTCTTCCCACAACAAGGGGCCTTGTCGGGTGTCGATTGCGACGACGCGGTCGCCCGGAGCGAAGGGATGGGGGGGATTTTGGGTAGGCATACTGGTTTGGTAGAAGCTGTGATGACCGGACCTTCGCAGGAGGGGTGGGACATTTACGGGGTCATGTTTGACTCACTTCGGAACAAATTGCGCCATTTTCTATCACGGCGGTGGTCGGTGGGCGATCAGGTCGGGTTTTCGGGGAAACGGTGTTGGAGCCAGCGGGAGACTTTGCCTTCCCCGAGACTCTTCAAGCCATCGACAGGCCATAGTGCCGTGAAATCGAATCCCCAGAGTTCGGAGGCTTTCATTGCCACGGGCGAGCTCAAGATGTCCCAAATCTCTCCCAGCAAGTTGACTAACGCCCTTTCACCAAGGAGTCCGGCACGGCACTTGCCGGATAGTTCCACGATGAAGGCGTGGACGCAGAGCAGCATCATACTCGCATGCTTCACATCCTGCCGCCCCTCCTGATCGATCAGGGCGGCATTAGCGAGTTTTGCCTTGAGGATCAAATGCGGCAGTGGAATGCGCCCCGTCACCCCTTCGATTTCGATACTCACCGTCCGAGCCAGATCCTTCGCGTCCAGCCCGAGCACGGTATGCAGAACCTCGACCCTTAGGAATCCTCCGCCGGGCTGGGGAATATCCAGCCTTCCGAAAACTGGACTACGCGGCTCGGAGCGCGAAAGCCTGCCTTTGAAACGTTTGTGCAGCGCTTCCAGCAGGCTGTTTGTTCCGACTACATCCAGATCCTTGCTTCGGAATGGAAGATACTTGGCGAGTTCGGTAACGCCGCCCGCCATGAAATAGCGGCTCCAGAGTCCGGCGGCGTGCCCGCCGACGATCACGGGAACTCCGTTGGAATCTTCGGTTCGCAGAATTTCAGCGAAATCCTCAAGCTCGGATTCCAAGGGAGGTTCGCACCCGGAATTCATTTGCCGTATAGGCGCTCGATGGTTTCGCAGAAATCGGGGATCGTAATTTTCGCATTGTTCGGAATGCGGGAGGTTTCCGACTCAAGCTGCTCCGGTGTGACCTCGCCGCGCGCCAGCCGCAGCTCGTCGCGTTTCCGCGCGCGCCGCTTGTCGCGCTGAAGCGCTTCAAAACTGACCGTCCTGACTTTCATCACAGGTAATCTACCCGCCGCATGGCAGCGGGTCAAGCCACGGGAAGCCTTCCGGGCGGAGCGATGCCCGACATGCTGTGCCATGAAACGGCACGCTTCGTCAGCCGCTCTCCACGATAGCCAGCAACTGCCGGGCGCGGCTGACGGCCATAAACCAGGTGTAGTGGCCGTCGTGTAAAGGGCTTCACTATTGGGGTCAGTCCTTTCGGATTGATATTTTTAGAGATTCACCGACATTCGTTTTGTATCGGCTATCCGGTAAAATATCAGGCTTCCGCCTCCCCATTTCGCTAAAGCTACGGGAGGACAAGCGCATCACGCCATGTGCTTCGCGGAGGAGTTGAAAACGTCCTTCTGGATGGCACGCCGGGCAAAAATCTTCAGAGGCAGGCCTTCCACCTTTCGATTTCGCGTTTCACATTCGCCACGGAGGGCGCGCCGGGGTTGGTGCGCGCGGCAAGGGCTGTTTCCAGGGAGAAAACGGATTTCATTGCGTCGGTGTAGGCGGGGTCAATGGCTTTCAAATCAAGCGCGTCGAGCGGTATGCCGGATTTCACGGATTCGGCGACGGCTTTGCCGACCAGCTCGTGGGCGTTGCGGAAAGGGACGCCGCTTTTCACGAGGGCGTCGGCGAGGTCGGTGGCGAGCAGCATGGGATCGGAGGCGGCGGCGAGGCAGCGGTCTTCGCGCATATCCATCGCGGCGATCATTTCCGTGTTCACGGCGAGCACCATGAGGATCGTGTCCACGGAATCGAACAGCGGCGGCTTATCCTCCTGGAGGTCGCGGTTGTAGGTGAGCGGCAGGCCTTTCATGGCGACGAGAAGGTTCATCAGATTGCCGACGAGCCTGCCTGTTTTACCCCGCGTGAGTTCGCAGACATCGGGATTTTTTTTCTGCGGCATCAGCGAGGAACCGGTGGTGTGGGCGTCGGACAGCGCCACGAAACCGAACTCGCTGGAGCACCACAGGATGAGATCCTCGCTGAGGCGGGAAAGGTGGACTCCGCACATGGAGATCACGAACAACAGCTCGGCGATGTAGTCGCGATCC
The DNA here is from genome assembly GCA_043747935.1 of Akkermansiaceae bacterium. Taxonomy (GTDB): domain Bacteria; phylum Verrucomicrobiota; class Verrucomicrobiia; order Verrucomicrobiales; family Akkermansiaceae; genus Luteolibacter. The sequence continues at coordinate 4,065 of JAYTOE010000102.1, read as the reverse complement.
GCGATGGCGTCCATCGAGTTGCTTGTGACCCCATCGAAACCGAGCTCTTCGGCGATGGCCGTGCGGTCGAGATTGATCGTCGAGCCAGCGAGCGCGCCGGAGCCGAGCGGAGAAACGTTGAGGCGGCGGCGGCAATCGTTGAGCCGTCCTTTGTCGCGCTGGAGCATTTCCACATAAGCGAGCAGATGATGCCCGACCGTCACCGGCTGGCCGCGCTGGAGGTGGGTGTAGCCGGGCATCAGCGAGGCGGCATAACGATCCGCCTGAGCAACGAGGGTTTTCTGGAGAGTGGAAATCGCCGCGGTGATCCCGTCGATCTGCGTGCGGCAATAGAGACGCGTGTCGGTGGCGACCTGGTCGTTGCGTGAGCGCGCGGTGTGGAGCTTGCCGCCCGCCGCGCCGATGCGCTTCGTCAGCTCCGCCTCGATGTTCATGTGGATGTCCTCCAGCGAGGTCTTGAATTCGAATTTTCCCTCCCGGATCTCGGCCTCAATTTCCCGCAGACCTTTCTCGATGGAGGAAAACTCCTCATCATTCAGCAAGCCCGCCTTGAGCTGGGCGCGGGCATGGGCGATCGATCCCGCGATATCATGCGGGAACAACCGCCAGTCGTAGGAGATCGATTCACCGAAAAGCTGAACCAGCGACGATGTATCCTGCGCGAATCTTCCTTTCCACATAACTCAGTAACTTCCGTTGGTGTAAACGCCCGTCGGGATGGACTTGCGTGGGGGTTGTTGGTTTTCGAAAACGACATCGCCCTCGACGACGACTCGGTCCGCGAAGGAAACCAGCCCGCTGACTTTCAGCGAATGGCAGTTGATCAGGCCGGGCACGCCAAGCGCGTCGAGGGAATCGACGAGCTTGTACTCGCCGGAAAGCGCGATGTCCGGCGGCACGCCGTTGCGTTCCGCGCGGAGGCGGACTTGGCCGTCGGGCAGCACCTCGTAGGCATCGGAGCGCAGGGCGACGAGATCCGCGGTGGTTTTCACTGGCGCGAAACGGCTGCGCGGCACCTCCACGGCCAGCGCGCCTTCGAAGCATTCGATGGCGGATCCCATCGCGATCTCCAGTTGGAAAACAGCGGGCGATTTCGGATCGCGGGGATCGACGGTTTTGCGGTTCTTGATCATAGGCAGCGGCAGCGCACCGGAGTCCGCCGTGAGCTGGGCTTTGAGCTTCTCGAGGTTCAGCCACAGGCTGTTGGTGTTGAAGTAGCGGTGCTTGTCGATGTCCTGGAACTCATCGAGATCCGCGTCCGAGCATTGCGCGACCTCACGCAGCAGCAGGCGTCCGTCGCTTTTCCGCATCGCGAGATGGCCACCCTTCTTGTCCGCCGCCGTGCGCCGCGTGACCTCCATCATGAACGGCGCGTCGGATTCCGCGAAGAACGCGAGCAGCGCGGGATCGAGGATGGCACCGAGGTTATCGGAGTTCGAAACGAAGGCATATTTCACGCCCTCGCCCAGCAGGCGGTCGAGCCAGCCGCTGCCGACCAGCGCGGGATAAAGGTCGCCATGACCGGGCGGGCACCATTCCTGCTCGGGATCGGCGGGCCATTCCACGGGCTTGAGAGTCTCCGCGTCGATCTTAGGCACCATGTTCTGCATCATTTCCACCTCGTGCGCGTCCGCGAAGCCCTGCTCCTCGTAGCGCTGGAGGTGGGCGAGTGTGTCCTCGCTGGTGCTGAAGCTGTTCATCAAAAGCAGGCGCACCTTCGTCCCGCTTTTTTCACGGAGGGAAATGGTCTGCCGCACCATGAGATCGAGGAAATTCACCCCCTTGCGGACGGCCAGCATGCTCTTCGGCCCCTGCAAACCCATCCCCGTGCCGAGGCCGCCATTGAGTTTCACGATCACCGTCTGCCCGAGAAGATCCGCGCCACTGCCCGCGGGCAAGTCGTCAGCCTTCGGCAAATCTCCGGCCGGGGCGATGCTGTCCTCGGGGATCAATCCGGTCTCATTGCGCAGCAACGCCTCATAACTCCTTTTGAAAACAGCCACCGGCGCGTCGCCCATGCCGGCCGCACGCATCTTGACCTCAAAGGCATCGAAATCGCTCATGGGCATATGATCGACACCCGACAGGCGCAGGTAAATGCCGAAATCAGATGAGTGTATCGGGAAATGCTCATCGCATCGCACTTTTATGACCGTTGAAGAACTGAAAATCCTCCTCACTGTGAGGTCTGAGAACGAGCACATCGAATTCAAGGAAGCGAAAAGCAATTTCCATTTCGAGAAGCTGGTGGACTACTGCGTTGCTTTGGCCAACGAAGGAGGCGGACGGATGGTGCTTGGTGTCACCGACAAATTGCCGCGTCAGGTGGTCGGCACAAGCGCTTTTGATATTCCAGCGAAAACCTGCGGAGGAATCTTCGAACGCATCCACCTGAAAGTTGCTTGCGAGGAAATCGCCCATCCTTCCGGAAGGGTACGTGAACAACAAGATTACCAACAACGAGTCGATCCGCGAACGGTTCGGAATCGAAAAGCAGAACTCCGCCCAAGCCACCCGCATCCTCAACGAGGCTGTTGCCAAAAACCTGATTTGCCTCGCCGACCCGGATGCGGCTCACAAAATCAAACGCTACGTTCCCTACTGGGCCTAATTTCTTTGATTCTTACCCTCCTCAAATGCGCAGAAATTACGCAAGTCATTGGAAACCAACAGTTTTTTCTTTGATGGGTATTTGATTCTACCGTCAGAATTCCGTGATCCATTTCCCTGATTTACCATGACCTCCCCCTCCATCGAGATCACTTGGAGCCTCGCCGAGGCGGAGGCCGCGTATGCGGGGTTTTCCGAGATCGGGATGGCGCACTTTTGGGTGGGTATTTGTAAGGCGGTGGAGGGTTCGGTGTCCGATCTGCTGGATGCGGGCAGCCCGGAGCTACAGGCGATGGAAGGGCAGGTGGAGGCGGATTTCCTGGAAGTGCGGGAGGCGTTTTCCGGGGCTGGGCTTTCTCCGATGTTGCTGCGGCGGGCGATCCGGGTGGAGGCGGGTCGTTACACGGGGAAGTTCGCCCGGCCATTGCACCGGAGTCCGGCCTTGCGGGAGGTTTTCAAGCAGGCGGGTTCGCTGGCCTCGGTGGATGGCGGTCGTCTGCGTCCCGCGCATCTGCTGCTTGCCTTGATCGAGCGGCGGGAGCTGATGGTTTCCTCGGCGATCACGAAGCTAGGGCATGATCCGGAGGATGTGTTGCGCGGCCTGGGTGCGCGGTTGGTAGAAAGACGGAAGACTCCAAGACGCAAGACACAAGATAAGATCAAGAAGGAGGAGAAGGAATCCGCCCTGGTGCGGTTCGGGCGGGATTTGACGGAGCTGGCGGCGGCGGGGACATTGCCGCCGTTGATCGGGCGGCGGGAGGAGATGCTCAAGATCACGCAGATCCTGCTGCAAAGCCGGAAGAGCAATTTGATCCTTGTGGGCGAGCCGGGAGTCGGGAAGACCGGGATCGGGAGGTAAAAGCTGAAAAGCTGAGATTCTGAAACGCTGAAATCAAGAGGCGGATGGGAAATTGCCGGAGGACTTGGGACGACCGGCGGTGATCGAGATTTCCCTGACCTCGCTGGTGGCGGGGACGAAATACCGGGGAGAATTCGAGGAACGGCTGGAAGTGGTGGTGCGCGAGGCGTCCTGTGAGCCGAAGCCGATTCTTTTCATCGATGAAATCCACTTGCTGCTGGGAGCCGGATCGGCCAGCGGCAGCATGAACGCGGCGAACATCCTCAAGCCCGCACTGGCTCGTGGCGCGATCCGGGTGATCGGCGCAACGACGATCCGGGAATACCGCCAGATCATCGAGAAGGACGGCGCGCTGGAACGGCGGTTCCAGGCGGTGAGGATCGAGGAACCGAGCGCCGATGAAGCGGTGGCCATCCTGCTGGCGCTGCGACCGAGATTGGAAGCGCATCATGGGGTGGCGCTGGAGGAAGCGGTGCTGCGGGCGGCGGTGGAGTGTCGGTGCGGTATCTGCCGGATTTCAGGTTGCCGGACAAGGCGTTGGATTTGGTGGATCAGGCATGTGCGGCGGTGAGGTTTCGGACTTTGACGCCGGAGAT
>JAYTOE010000101.1:0-27501 GCA_043747935.1 Akkermansiaceae bacterium | reverse complement strand
CCCCCGTCTGTGCATAGATGCCGTCTCCGTTGTCATTGCTCAACCCGAGGATGGATGCAGGACTGCTAAAACTATCGTTGAACGGAAACGCCGTGCTATTCCCCCACCGCAGCCCGTCATTCGTAAAAGTGAGCACCTGCCCCGCAGCCGGTGTGCCCACTCCCGTGTTCAGCGCCAGCCGGCCGATCGCCCCGGCTGCGATATTGGTAGCGCCCACTGCCCCCGTCGCGATCTGGTAGCCTTGCACCGCGCCGCTCGCGATCTTCGTGCTCGTGATCGCGGCATCCGGCACATTCCCCGCGAGGTAGGCAAAAGGCACGGCGTTCAGCGGCTGGTCCGGCGTGAGTTGCTGGAAGCCGTGCGTCCCGTCGTCAAACCACACCCGCAGCCGCACATCCTTCGGGCCGGGGATGTAGCCGGGGATGGGCGGCAGCGCCCCATCGGCGGCAAAGACGCTCGCAGGCACGGTCGCCATATTTGCCAGCGCAGTGTCGCCGAGCACCACGGAGTAAAGGCCGTTCGTCACCGGCAGCGCCACCGCCGCCGTGGGTTCTGCGCCTGCCGTGCTCGTCCCGTCGTTGCTCCACAAAGTCGCCACCACAAAATTCGCAGGCGGAGGAGCAATGGTGACCGTGTGAATCGTATTGAAAGAATAGCCCGCACCGGGATTCGTAATCACGATACTCGTGACAGTGCCGGGACCGGGAAGACCAACACCTCCACCGCCGCCGCCGCCACCACCACCACCGCTGCGGAATCCGCCCGGACGTGGTTCCTTCGGCTCCGAAGCGTTCACCCGGAGCGCACGGCCCTGGTAGTCATGTCCATTGAGAGCCTCGATCGAGGCGTTCAGTTGGCTTTGGTCACCGAGCGTCACGAAGGCGAAGCCTTTCGAGCGTCCCGTCTCGCGGTCGGTGATGATTTTTACCCGTTCGACAGGGCCGTAAGCGGCGAAGAGATCAGTAACGTCTTCCTCGGTAGCGGTGTAGGGCAGGTTGCCCACATAGATGTCCATTTGTTTTTTTCTGTAGTCACGCCATCACAATCGACGCTTCCCGAGACCATGGCGATGGGGACCAGACGAAGCGCGTCGGAACGTACTCACGCCGTTCTGACAAAAGGCTGATTATTGGAATTCCCGCATGCTGGCAAGTTCTCATTTTAGCAGAAATAGGACTCCACGACACGAGCCACATCGGAAAAAACCCGCATATCCCCGGGATCGAAATTTCCGCGACTAATCATCAGGCAAGGAACCTGCTCCCGGGTATGATCGGTGCCCCGGTGGTAGGGATCGTTGCCATGGTCGGCTGTGATGATGAGCAGGTCATCCACGCCGATTTTCCCGAGGAAGCCGCCCAGCCATTCGTCGAACTCCATCAGGCATGCGGCGTATCCCGAAGGGTCACGGCGATGTCCGTAGAGCGAGTCGAAATCCACCAGATTCGCGAGGAGAAAACTCTCACCGGCACAGGCATCCGACCAAAGTCGCTCGATCCGTTCCATTCCCGCTCGGTTGTCCTTCGTAGGGTGTGATTCGGAAACACCTCTGCCTGCGAAGATGTCCGATATCTTACCGATGCCGATGACCTTCACCCCGCGCGATCCCAACCGATCCAACGCGGTTTCCCCGGGCACCAGGGAATAATCGTGCCTGTTCGCCGTCCTTCTGAAGCCCGATCTGGAGTCACCTACAAAAGGCCGTGCGATCACACGACCCACGCGCATCCCGCGTTCGTCCAAAATCCGTCTCGCCGTCTGGCAAAGCTCCAAGAGCCTTTCGAGACCGAAGTTTTCCTCGTGCGCCGCAATCTGCAGCACGCTGTCCGCGCTGGTATAGAGGATGGGTTTTCCCGTCCGCAAATGTTCCTCGCCATGTTCTTCCAGGATCGCGGTGCCGGAAGCCGCCTTGTTGCCGATGACACCCATGCCGCTGGCTGTCGCCAATTCCTTCAAAAAGTCATCGGGAAAAGAATCGCAGGTATAAAACGGCATTTCGGTCAGGCAGCCCATGAGTTCCCAGTGCCCGGCCGTGGTGTCCTTGCCCGCCGAGCACTCCGTCAATCGGAACGCATGGGAAAACGCACTGACAGCGCCTTGGGAAAACCTGCCCGTCAATCGGTCAAGCCCCAGTGAATCGAGGTTCGGAAGAGAGAGGCTGGGAATCGCACTGAAAAGATGTCCGAGGGTATCCGCCCCTTCGTCACCGTATGCGGCGGCATCCGGTGCTCCCCCGCAGCCGACCGAATCCAGGACAATCACAATAACCCTCTTGGCCATGCGAAATAAACGCCCCGGACGCAGGTGCCGTCCACGAAAAAGGGCGGGAGTTGCCTCCCGCCCTGAAAATCAGTCCCAGCTAATCTTTATTCGGGGAGATCGAGGGGGACAGGGAGAACGCCGCCATCAAACTCGGTAACCGGAGCCGAGAGAGGCACCGATCCACCGGAATCGGCACGAAGCGGAGCGCCGGTGGCATCGATGATCTGAGCGGTCACGAAGATAATCAGGTTGCTCTTGATTCGGTTTTCACCCTCCGATTGGAATAGGCGTCCGATGAGAGGAATGTCACCGAGAATCGGCACCTTGTCCTCTACAGTCTGCACATTCTCGGCCATCAGGCCGCCGACAGCAACGGTGTAGCCGTCATAGATCGTGAGGGAGGTGTTGACGCTGCGCTTGGAAAAGACCGGCATCTCGATACGGTTCTCGGTAATCACGGAGCTGACCGCGTTTCCGAAGATGTCCGTTCCTGGCGAAAGAATCGGGCTGCCGTAGTTGATAAAACCTTCGAACTCCACGATTTCCGGAAGGAAACGGAGATCAATCACGAAATCGTTCTCACCAATGGTAGGTTCGATCTCCAGCGTAACACCAAGATTTTTCGTCTCGAATGCTGTCGGTGTCGCAGGAGTCGCAATATTCCCACCGCCGCCGCCACCACCTAGGATGCCGCCGTTGTTGCCTCCGCCCGAGGGAAGTTCCGGGGGTTCGTATTCAGTCGGGTAGATGAATTCACGGATGACCTCGATGGTCGCTTTCTGGCCGGAGCGTGCCGTGATCGAGGGCGCTGTCATGAGATCGGTGCCCTTTTTCTGTGCGAGTCCGCGCATGATCACCTGCACCTGCCCGTCGGAGAAAAGTCCCGTAACTCCCAAAATACCGGGGGCTACATTCGCAGCTTGAGCAGTACGGGATGGATTATTAATGATCGAGTCGATGCTGTTCCGGTTCACCGCCTGGTCGCCGCTGCGAAGGCCGCCGGTGACGATGTTGCTGACCTCAGTGAGACCTGCTGGAATACCGGGAATAGCTGTGCCGTTTACGGGGTTGACAAAGTCCCCTCCGGTTCTCCTGCCACCGTTGCCGATCGTGCCAGCTGTGCCGAACACGTTGTTAGCGGATAAGCCGAAGGGGGTGACGATCCAGTCGAATCCAAGCTCCTCGTTGTTCTCCTGGGAGATTTCAACGAACTTGGTGGTGATCTTCACCTGCTTCGGTGCGGTAGATGTCGCATCGATCAACTGCTCGATCTTATCGAGTTCAGAAGGAGTATTGGTGATCAACAGCGCACCGGAGGCACCAAGTGTAGCCGCGCTACCCTCGGGGAATACGATACCGGAGTTTTTGAGAAGTTCGAGGATGGACGGGCGTGGCTTCAAGAGCCCGCCATCACCACCACTATCAGCGGCAAATGGATCCTCTTCACCAACCGGCTCACCACCGTTGGCGTTGAGGTTCGCCGCGAAGTCAGGCGGCACGCGGAATGTGCGGGTGAAGAGTTCCTCTCCGGTGTCGGTCTGAGGCACGAGAGTCACCGCAAAGTCATCCACCTTGAAGCGGAGCTTGGGGTTGGTCATGTCGCAGATGTATTCCAGCGCGGTGGCAAGCGGAATGTTGCGGAGACGAAGTGCGTTGTTGAGTTGTAGCGCCCCGAGATCACCACCACCAAGCAGAGCCGCCGCTCCGGCGGCGACATCAAGTTCACCGCCACCCACCGTATTCGTACGGGGGCTCTGGATCACGATATTGACTCCCTTTTGATCCGGATTGATTTCCAGGGTGTCGAGTTCGCTTGCTCTCAAACGCAGAAAATCAACGGCTTCCTCAAGGGACGTCCCCTCTTCGAAATTGATGCTCGGAATGACAATCCTGCGAAGTTTCTCAGAAATGTAAGCCACTCCGTTGGTAGGGGCGTTGCTGAGATCAGGGCCGGTCTCCAGATCGGGAAGATCGGCCGGAACGGAAAGAGCCCATGCTTCGTCGACCTGCATCAGCAACTCGGAACGGGTGTGGTCGTAGGCGGCTCTGTAGTAATCGCTTTTCGTGGCGGCAATCTTCTCCATGCCGCGGCGGGCGGCCGCGTTGTAAGGGTCAATGCGGAGTATGGCTTCGTAGTTCACCTTGGCAGCGTCGAACTTGCCGAGATCGTAGTTGCCCTGAGCCATGTAGAGTGTGCGGCGCACCTCATCGATGTTCTTGGTGTGTTCGTACGTCAGGGCTGGATTGGTGCGGATCGGGTCATCAAGATAACCAAGTTCCATTTTTGCAGCGGCGTTCTCAGGATCGACCGCGGGGGTGAGCACTCCGTCAAGGAGAGCGCGAGCTTCGACGTATTTGCCCACTTTGCGGAACTGCTGCGAGAGTGCGACGCTGGAGTCAGCAAGATGCTGGGTGTAGCTGGCGCGACGGTCGGCAAGGGTGGGAGCCTCAGGCAGAGTGCTGAGGGCAGCCCGGAACTTGTCCACCGCCTTCTGGAAATCTGCTTTCGCATAAGCTTCGCGACCATCGATAAACATGCGGTCTGCCTCGGCGACGGCCTCCTGGCGACGGATGATTTCACGCTGTGCCATCCCGCTCATTGCGGAATTTCCATCCTGGGCACTCGCCGAGGAAATCGTGAATGGCATGGTGGCGGCGACAGCCATCAGCGTTGCGGCTGTTCGACTGGAGTAGTGGGTAGGCGTTTTTTGCATAAAGAACGGGGTTGTTTTGTCTGTAATTGCGGACTTTGGAAAGAGCTTTTTAAGTAAAGTTTTGAAATGTGTGTTCAGGGAGCGGCGGGACCGGTAGCGCCCTTGATGATTTCGTAGGTCTGGACTTTGCCGTCCTCACCATTGAACTCGATCACGATGCGTTCCGGGGTCACTTCTTTCATCTTGTAAAGTTTTTTGGCATCGCCAGGCGGCAATGCGAAGGCGGTGTTTTCCTCGATCCTGAACTCCTGCCCGGCAAGGCCGAGAGCCTCAAGAGTCAAAACGGCGGTGCGATCAAAGTGAGCGTGCTTGCGTTGGTCCGCGGCACGGAACGAAGCGGGGATCTCGTAAACGGTTCCTTTCTTGTTCGGCTTTTGATCCTCGACACGAACGTAGGTGACTTCCTCCTCCGCCTGAATCGCCTCATTCATCACCCTGCGCATTTCGGAACCGAGCAGCTTGAATCTGCCCTTCGCCGGTTCCTTTTCGAAGAAAATCCCGCCCGGTGGCACGGGATTGGCGGCACCGATTCGATTAGCCGCTTTACCATCGCCGTATGTGAAAGTGAAGCTTCCGCCAGCCGCCTCGAAGCCGGGACGCAGCACCCATTGCACCGACTCTTCACCGACCAAAGTGACCTTCGTGATGAGTGACGGAAAGTCTTTCGCGTTGCTCGGATCCGTCTTGGCGGCGTATTCGTCCTCATTGGAGAAACCATCCCCATCGGCATCGCGCTGCGGCGAATCCCCGAAGCCGGGGTCGATGCGATATTCAAGCCACCAACTGTTCGGGATCGGATCATGAATCGGCGCTCCCTCGATCGGATCAACCGGTTTTTTCTGATCGTTCTTGTTCACGAAAAGCGCAACTCCGGTGAAAAGATCGACGGGACGCCCCTCGTCCTCGGACTTAGTCCATTCCCGCTTAAGCTGAAAAGAGGATTTCGCCTTGGCGACCATGCCCGCGCTTTTCACGCCGGGATCACTCTTGGCAGGCGGGCCTTTGGGCACGGGACTGAAATCCAAATCGACGGAACCGAGCTTGCTCCAACCCAGGTAAGCCAAGCCGGCCGCTGCGATGACGGCGGCTCCTAAGGCCGCCTTTTCGTAATTTTCTGAGATCCAGGACATGATGGGAAAAGAGGCTTAATCAGGGTTTGGGGAGTTCCTTGGAAGGAAGGAACAGGGCGATATCGAAGCGAACGAAAACGATGAGTTCCTCGTTGCCCAGCACTTGTGCGAGGATACGGGAAGTATCCGCTTCAGGGACGGGCGGGGTGGCCGCATCGGGATCGGCCGCATCGGGCGCAGCTTCTCCACCGGGCGCAGCAGCCCCTTGCGCAGGATCTCCTTCCTTAGGAGCCCCTTCCGCAGGAGCCCCTTCCGCAGGAGCTTCTTCCACGGCATCGGGTTGTTCGAAAAACGCTTCGCCGAACGGGTTGGAGGGTGCGACATCCGCTTCTTCGGCTTCGGCCGTCTCAAATTCCGCATCCGCCACCTCCGGCGGGGTTTCGCGCTCATTGAGTATCTTGAGAGTGCGGACGATGAAATAGTGTGACTCCGTCGCACCGAGCGAGTTCAGGAAATCCCTTGCCGATTGCTCCGAGCCTTTGAACGTAACCTCGCAGGAGAAATATCTGGCTACATCATTCGGAGCAGGTTGGAAGGGGCTACCCGCCTCCTCTGGAACAGGCACACGGAAAACCCTGAGCAAGGCACTGGGGCGAGCCTTCGCTAGTCCCAAGAGCGCCGTCTTGACGCCATCCATCTGCTGGAGAAGCGTGCCGGTCGCGTCAGATTTGGCGAGCTGGCTGCGATACGATTCGAACCCGAGGAAAAAGTTTTCCGGCAGCTCGGTTTTATCAAAGGCTTTGGTCACCTGATCGTTCGCGACCAACAGGCGATCCGTGAATGCCTGCGGGGTGACATCTTCGATTTTTTTCGGACGGTATGTATCGAACTGTTTCGCCAGATCTCCGATCGAGTCGCGATACTCGGTCAGTGCCTTGTTTTTACCGTCACGGTTATCGGCGATGGGATAGAGTGGGATGCTCTCGGCAGCGGTGACGCCCTGATAGGCCTCGTCGAATCCAGCCTTGGATTCCTCGTATTGAGTCCCCCATTTTGAAGCGAGAAAATACAGGATACCGCATAGCAGGAGGGTGATTCCTGCCAATCCGGAGACGAATGGGTTGCTCTTGATCCAATTCATAGAAATCTTTTTGGGAAGGTGTTCCGCTTACTTGACCGCGACCGGACGGGCGAGAGGCAGGATAATTTCGAAGGGGAAAGCCAAATCCCCTTCCTCGTCACCGCTGCTGGACAGTTTGAGGATGATCTGTTCGTCGCTTAGCGGCTCGTCCTTGCCGTTCGGCGCTTTTGCCGTAAAGCGGAATGAGGTGGAATTCTCACGAAGGCGTTTGAGGCGATCGGAAACGATATTCTGGGTCAGGGGATTGTCCCGCCAGAAGCCCTTGATCAGGACTGCGTTGGCTGCCGGGACAATCTGTGGCTGGTTCTTGGGCTGGCCGCCCGACGGTGGGGCGGGAGCATCGGAGACCGAGCTGGAGTTTCCTTGGCCGCTTGCGAAATCGGATTTCACGACGGGACGCCCACCGGGCTTCGGTGCGCCTGCGGCTTGCGGGGCGACAGGGTTGTAATCATAGAGCGGGCTCATTTCGGTAAGCCAGACGGCATCGCTCGAGAACGCACCGTTCAACTCGCCCATCAGGTCGAACCAGAACGCGTGATCAGCCTCGACCTTGGTGTAGGAATCGGCGACGCGCGCCAGTTCCCCTTCCGTCTTGAGCAGCTTGTCGATTTGGAATTGGACGGGAACGAGGGAATCACGCGTATCCGACATGATGATATTCCTTTCCTGCGCTTTGCCAGCAGCAAGGAACTGGAATGCGGCCCATGCCGAAAAACCGAGCACAAGGAGTGCGGCGGTTGCGATCAGGAACGGCTTGCGTTTTGACTCCCTCCGAGCGAGTTCGACTGCGGAGGGAACAAGATCGATGTTGATCGTCGATTTACCGATCCCGCGCAGACCCAAGCCTACGAGTTCGCCCATGGCGTGGGCTTCACGGCTGACGATCTCGACATTCACGCCCTTACCAATTGCGATTTGTCCCAGCGGATTGAAAAATTCGACGGGGATGCCAAGCTTCTCCTGGAAAAACTCGAGCGTGTAAGGCAGGTTCGCGCCACCACCGGCCAAGAGGACTTTCCTCGGTGTGTTACCGGCATGCTGGCTGCGGTAATAGTTGGTGGTGCGGGCAATTTCAGCGGGAAGACGGGTCAATGCGTTGCGGATCACCATCGCGAGCGCCGCGAGAGCCTCGTCCATCGTTTCGGTGTGTCCGCCGCCAAGTGCCACAAGCCCGTTGGTGATTTTTTGATGCTCCGCCTCAGGGAAAGTGATGTTGTATTCCTTGGCGATCGCCGCGCTGATCGAGGCACCACCGATCGCAACGCTGCGGGTGAAAAAGCGCTTGCCCTCAATGTAGAGAAGGTTGCTGGTTTTCGCTCCTATATCGATGATCAGCGTAGGCTCATCCGGTGTCCCGTAGGCGTAGCGGTAGGCGTTGTATAGAGCCATCGGGGCGACATCGACCTCCAGGGTGGACAGCCCGGATTCCGTCACCGTGTCGTTGATCTCATCGAGCGCATCCTCCTTGATGGCAACGATGACCACTTCCTTTTCATCCCCGCCTTCGATCATCTCGTAGTCCCAGACGACCTCGTTGATCGGGAATGGGACGTGTTGCTGCGCCTCGAAAGTTACGATCTGCTCGATGTTATCATCCTGCAGCGGCGGCAGTTTTACGAAACGGGTGAAGACGGATTGTCCGGCAATCGCGTAACGAACCTTGGCCTTGGGAATATTGAGCTTTTGGACAAGCTCCTCCAAGGCGACGCGTATCTGAGACTCGCGCGATGCCTCGAAGGCGGGATCGGCGATGATCGTGTCCGTCTCGAAGCCCTTGAGGATAAAGCCGCCGTTCTTCGATGTTTCGAAGACGGCCATGGAGATGCGTTGAGAGCCTAGGTTTAAGGCTACGGTAATCTGGGTGTCAGCCATGGGAATTATACGATCGGTGAAACTTGTGTGATGTCAAACAGCGGGAGGAAGCAAACAGGGCGAATCAGTATTTCTCCTTGGAGATTTCCGCATAGCGATCCCACCACATGTGTGCAAAGGCGGATTCGCTCTTGTCGAGCAGCGGAACGGTCTCGCTGCGGGAGATCTTGTCGGAGGCGGTATTCCACCAACCGACCTTTTGATCGCTGGTTTCCTCGGCGACTTTCACACCATTCACTAGGACTTCGTAGCCGACCATGAAAACCATGCTCTTACCTGCGCGATCCCCTCCGGTGAGGCGACGGACGGACGAAGGTGAGAGATACACGGAGCTGAAGACGTCTTCTCCGAGCGGGATGTTGACGTGGGTGATGTCCTTAGTGAGCAGGAGGTAGGTTCCCTCCTTGTCAGGATTCTCGACCGCGACATACCATTTCACAAGAATACGGTCTGCGGTCTTGGAGCGTGGTGCGGGTGAAATATCCACCTTGAGTTTCGCTTCGATTTCCAGCCATTCCTTCGGCTTAAAACCATTTTTTGATTCTCCCAGATCTGGCGATTTAATGTCTTCGAATTTGGGTTTTTCACCCTTCACCTTGTAGGATTGGGCATTGGCCGCAGAATGGGAGAGAACTCCAATCACGGCACAGGAAATGACTTTGAGAAGATTGTTTCGGATGGTTCGCATATGCTTCGGGTTTCAAAGAAACTACGGAAGAAGACCGTGGGTTGGCCAGATAAAAGGAGGGGCGGGCGCAACTTTTTATCTGGCACCGGTGTACTTTCATGCCCGAATGCCCACAAGCCATTGACGAAAGCTGCGCGCGGTGGCTTCACTGGACGCATGCCGCGTCCACATTTTACCTTTCCGGAGACCTTCCCGTTGGTCGTTGGGAGCATCGGTGATGCTGCTGCGCTCGCGGAGGCGACGCCTGAATCGCTCGCTGGAGAATGCGATCTCGCGGAGATTCGGCTGGATCTTTTCCATTCCGAGTTTCGCGAAATGGGCACGACCCTCTGGCGGCACCTGCTCCCCTTCCCGCTCCTCTTCACGGCGCGCTGCCATGCGGAAGGCTCCCCTTTCGATCTCGATTCGTCCATCCGCACATCGATGCTTCGCGCCGCGCTGCCGGACGCTTGCTTGATCGACATCGAGGCGATTTCCGTCTCCCCCATGACGGCAGTGATTTCAGAAATTACCGCGCAGGGAATCCCATGGATCGCCTCCTACCACGATTTCAAAAAGCTGCCATCCGAGCAGGAGCTGGTGGCCCATGCAGAGATCGCGAAGAAAGCGGGAGCAGCCTCATTTAAGGTAGCCGCATACCTTCGCACGCCGGATGAGGTCGCCACCCTCGCACGTTTCCAGATGAGCAATCAAGGCGTACCGCTATCGACCATGGGGATGGGCGAACTGGCTCCCGTTTCACGCCTGCTTTGTGCCCAGGCCGGAAGCGTCCTGAACTACGGATTCGTCGGTGAAAATGCCACCGCGCCCGGCCAGTGGTCGGCGAAGCGTCTCAGGGAATGCATCCAATCCCTCAAACCCCTGAGCTGACCCATGCATTCATTCGATACGCTGGAAACACTTGCACAAGCCGCGACCGGAACGAAGCCCGCGCGCCTTGCCGTGCTGGGCAAACCGGTTTCCCACTCTGCCTCGCCCCAGCTTCACCAGCCCGCTCTGGATGCCCTCGGCATCCGCGCGTCCTACATCCGTCTCCAGGTCGATCCCGGGAACCTGCGCGAAGCATTTGCGAGGATGGCGGAGCTGGGTTTCATCGGTTGCAACGTGACGGTTCCCCATAAGTTTGAGGCGATGGAAAGCTGCACCGAAGTTTCCGCGCAGGCGCGGCTTCTCGGCGCGGTCAACACGGTGCTTTTCAAGGACGGAGCAATCATGGGTTACAACACCGACGGCCCGGGATTCCGGGAAGCAATTTCCGATTCATTCGGGCTCGAACTCGGGAAATCCAAAACAGTCATTCTCGGAGCCGGCGGCGGAGCCGGGCAAGCTATCGCGACTCAATGCGCTCTCGAAAAGCCGGCGGAACTCACACTGGTGAATAGGAATGTGGCGAAGGTCGAAGCTCTCGCGGAAAAGCTTCGCAACATCTCACCCGGCACCGAGATCCGCACCTTTGGATTCGCGGATCCCGCCCTTCGCAACCATTGTCAAAATGCCGATCTGATTGTGCAGACTACATCGCTCGGACTGAAAGAAGGCGACGGTCAGGTGATCCCGGACAGTTATTTTTCCGCAGCTTCACGCATCTACGACACCATCTACCAACCGCCTGAAACCCCGTTCCTCGCAGCCGCTGAGCGCGCCGGTTGCAAAACCGACAACGGCCTGAGTCTGCTCATCCACCAAGGTGCCATCGCGTTCCAGCACTGGTTCCCCGGAACGGATCCGCTTCCCTGCATGCGCAATGCCATGAAACGCTGACGCCGAATCCGTCGCCTTTCAGTAAGAGGTGAAAAGATCGTCCTTGAGCTTCTTCAGATCGAAGCCCGGCTCATCGACACCGATCCAGTGACAGGCGATCACCTCTTCCAGTTCGAAGCTCCTGAGGCCGGCAAATTCGCCTCGCTTAATCCGAACCCTGACCCTGACTAGGTTTTCGGGTTCCATCTGCGGCAAGGTTCCTCCGAAAATCGATTGTCCCGACTGCTTCAAATCAAACGCCGCTTTCAACAGCAATCCCTCTTCGCTGTAGCGGTTCACAATGAACTCGGGGGACTCCATCCCAGTTTCCCCGGGCTTGCCAAACACCGGCGATCGCAAAGTGAAGCGCAGGCGAGAACCGGAAGCCTCCGCCTTATCTCCGGCGATGACCTTTCTAGCCAGCAGGCGGAACTCAACCTCTTCGGGGCCCTCCCCAGCCAGAAAAAGCGGCCACGAGTAGTCGCCGTATCTGCTAAAATGCTGCCAATCGAGTTTCCAAACCGTCCCATTCCTGAGAAAAACCGCATCGAAATCCTGCCCCTTCCCGTCATTCCAACGGGTCTCAATCATCCACTCATCGCCCACCCTGATCGACTGCTGGCCCGTCCTTTTCAGATCGGATACCACCAGGTTTGGGAAATCGTTGTTCTTGTAGAAACGGGCCATAATCGCGGCGGTTTCAATGGGATCCGCAACGAACTGGTTGCGGATCTCGGGCGCGCCTCCGGTGAGGAAGCCGACAAGCGCCCTATGGCAGTCCGGCAAAGCCCGGCTGAGAAGGGCGACGTTCTCGTCCGCCATCGTGCCTTTTGCAAAATTGATCCCGTCTTTACGAGGACCGCCCGCCCCGCTCTTCTCCTGCCGCAGATCATAATTTCGTTTCAAGATCAGCAGGCACATCGTGACGGTCCAGCAGACGATGAATTTCATCATGATGCTGCTCTTGCGTTTCTTACGCACAGCTATCTGCCCGCTTTCCTGCTGCACCTCCCCTGTCTTGCCGAATGCTGCCAGATTCCTTTCTCTTCCGGACAAACGAACGCTAGGGAGAGGCCAAATGCCCGTATCCGGCTTGAGCCCGCATTCAGCGCATAACTTTTTCTCGTCCGATCCAGCCTCGGATTGAAAGAGAGAGCCACAGCGACCGCAATGATACCATCCTTGATTCATGATCGCCTTAAAAGGGACTCATTCGTCGAGCCAGCTCAACCTCGTCACTTTACTTATGATCCACTGGTTCGGCAGGGACTGTGAGGAGCCGCGCACCAAAACCAGCACCACTGGAATCTCCGTCACCGCATCACCGTTGATCTGGCTTGGAATGAACTGGGAGAGCAGCATCTCATCGTTTACACCATTGATTTTGGTATACGCCCATACATTCTCCTCCCTGTCCGGTGCCGTCACCCGGTAGCAACGGAATTCGCCTTCAGGCATGGCAAAGGTGTAGAAATCTCCCGGTGAAAGAATGGCACGGATCTCCGCGCCGTCACCCTGGCCCTTCTTCAATTCGGCGTAATCCGCGGAGCAGTGACCGGTTGTCGCCCTCCAATCCATTTTTATGCTGTCACCATCCTGTCTGAAAACCGCGTTGAAAACCGAGAAATTCGCAAGCGTGCCGGCTAGGACACCGTACTTGACACCTCCCTTTTCCGAAACCGTCCAGGTGCAGTTTTCCCCCGGCTTCCAACCTAGCCCGGCACCCAAGGGTTCCCAGTTGTTAGAAACCACTCCGCGGTTCTTCTCGGGCAGGTAAATCATCCCAATGAAATCGTCCACCGACTTCGAAGTCGCATACGTCGCGAAAATCACTTTCGCCTGCTTTTCTCCGTTGATCAAGGTCTCGAGAGAATCTGAAACCTTGGACTCACTTCCCTTGTCGGATTTCTCCTCCGTAAGATCACTGAAAACCGTTAGCTTGCCTAACTCTGGGCCAACCTTGGAAGGGCTGCTGAGGAGAATCGCTCCCACCACGATCAAGATGATCACTGTGCCTGCGCCCATCACCCAAGCCAGAGTGAGGCGAATATTCACAGCAGCCGATGAAATCGCCTCTGGACTGTGAGAGACTCCATTTTGCATGATCGCCTCATTGGAAGCCCTTTTTCCCGCCATTCTGGATATGGTCAGTGGCGTTTTCTGCACCCGCTTCTCGACGTGCCGCTGCGGGGAGATCTCGTTGACGTGGAAGCGCTTGCTGCCATGAGCGACCGTTACCGGAAGAGGAATGTCGTTCTCATCAGCAGCTGATTCGGCCACGGATACGTATTTGGCTTCTGACACGTTTGCTTCGGATGCCTTTCGGGGAACATCATCCTTGATCTTCCCGAACTTATCCGGGGACTGCTTCTTCGCGCTTTGCTTCGTAGCTTTCTTTGGTTCTCCTTTTTTGTCCTTACTTGCTGCTTTTCTCGCCACTTTGGCAGCAGGTTGCGCACGGGCTTTGGGACCAACAGAGATCGTCTCAATCGATGGAACCTGAGCATCATCGCACAATTTGGGAGTAGGCGCGTGTCTCTTCGAGGATACCTGATTCAATTCTCTCTTGGTAGGGATCCCTCGATCAGGCCTTCTCGGCGGCAAACCTATTTGCGGCGTATCGACTACCCGATCCAAATCCCCCCAATCGTCGCCGGGAGAAACCGGAGGAACGTGGTTTTTTGAATCATAAGGTTCTGAATTCATCAGTGAAAAGCTAGGACACCACTACACAAAAATGAGTGCCGCTTCACACGCAAGCCCCGAAAGAACCAAGACGAAGGCAATTAAAAACCGGATGATAGACTCGATACCAGGTTCCGCCCCGCCCTTCCAAAAGCGTCAGGCAACGCATTCCTTCTCGCTGTCTGGAGATTCGAATCCGCGAAAAAACTGCTGAGACCGATGCTGTTGCCGCTAGCGAGTATCTTCGTCGGATCCCTCGCATCGCGCAGCGTCCAGCTAATCGTGACCTCGTTCGTCAGTTCCTCGGCAAGGAGGGAATCCAGCCTGGAACTGCGCAGCGTGGAGTATCGGATAGAACCCAGCGTACCTTCGAGCACCGCGTCGGCGCTATCGCGGTCAGCAATGCGGTAAGTTCCGTCCAGCACCAGCGCATCGGTCACCGCGGTGGTGGCGAGAGCCTCTGCGCGGGGTTCCTGGGTACTGTTAGAGAACATAGGGACGGCGATCGATTTCACGCCCGCCAGGGAGGGCGGCTTCGCCCCGCCGAGCTTGTATCCGGCGCAGGAAACCATCGGCAGCGTGATCAGGAGCAACAGTGCGTATCTCATGGAAAAAGTGGTGGAAGCACTACTCACCGAGGGCTTTCAGTCGGGACTTCGCCTTGTCGTGGGCATCGCCGGAGCCGGCACGTTTCAAAACCTCGCGATAGTAAATCTTGGCGGATTCGGCCTGGCCTGATTTGTCGTAGAACTCGGCGATCTCCAGCGAGCGGTTGATCTCGCGGCCGCCGATGTCACCGGACAACTTGCGGGCTTCCGCATTTTTCGAGTGTCCCGGATACTGCAGCAGATAATCGCTGAATGCCTCGCGGGAAAGCTCAAGGGTCGCCTGATTCCGGTTTCCGCGATCCGCCTCTTCCAGCAGCACGACACCGACGCGGAACAGCGCCTCCGGCGCATAGGAACTCTCAGGCTGGTCACGCACCAGTTTGCGGAATGCCTCAATGGCTTCCTTCGGCTGCTTATCGCCTTGGTAAAGCTCGCCGATGGTAAACTGCGCCTTCGCGGAAGTGTTCGAACGCGGTGCATTGTCACGGACAGCAGCCAGCATCTCGACGGTCTTTTGTGTGGAAAGCTTCGTCTTTAAACCAGCGAAGGACGATTTCACATCACCGTCCGCCGCCGATTGAGCCATCCGAGCCTGGCGTTCGAGAGCCTTGGAATACAGACCGCTGCTTTGGTAACGGGTGAGAAATTTCTGGTAGGCATCGAAGGAATTCTGGATATCGCCTTTCTGTTCGAGGAGCTCCGCCTGGCGGAAACGCGCCTGCGCCGCGGAAGGCGCGAAGGGATACTTGTCGGCCATGTTTTCGTATTGCTTGATGGCGGAGGAGCTGTTCCCGGCATCATCTGCCGCCTTGGCCTTGGCATAAAGCACCTCGCCTTGCGCAGAAGCCGCCTGGGTGTTTCCGGCGAGCTTGATCATATCGTCGTCGTTGCTGCAGGAGGCGCACAGCAGCACACAAACCGCTGAGGCCAGCATAGAAGGAATTCGCTTCGTCATGGCGTGAACATAGGAGCTTTGACGCGGGGTGGAAGAGGAAATTGCGTCGGTGCGTGCTGTAAAAACTCAGCCCCTGCCAAGCTCCGCGGATCGCGCGGCAGCAGCCATCACGGCATCGATGAGCGCCGAACGAACATTCCTGCCCTCCAGCACGGACAAACCGGCGATCGTCGTTCCGCCCGGGGAGGTGACCATGTCTTTGAGTTTCGCGGGATGGTCGCCGGTGCACAACACCATCTCGGCCGCACCGCTCACGGTCTGCGCGGCGAGCCTGATCGAGTCTGCGCGGGATAGCCCGGCCATGACGCCGCCATCCGCCAAGGCCTCGATCATCAGATAGACGTAAGCGGGGCCGCTTCCGGAAAGGCCCGTTACGGCGTCCATCAGTTTCTCGGGGACGCAAACAGCCAATCCGACGGCATCGAGTAGCGAAACGACCACGGACTCATCACCCTCCAAACAACGGCTGCCCAGGCAATACGCGGCAGCGCCCTTGCCGACCAGAGCGGGGGTGTTCGGCATGGTCCGGATCACACGCACCGACTCGGGCGCCTTGTGTTCGATGTCCGCCAGCCTCACGCCCGCCGCGATTGAGATCAGTAGTTTTCCGGAAGAGGCGTCGGGCTTGAAATCGGCCAGCGCCGCATAGATATCCTGCGGCTTCGTGCAGAGCAGGATCACATCGCACGCACGGAGCACCTCACTGATGTCCGTAGTGGTTTTCGCGCCGGTTACATCCGAGAAATTCTGCGCCGCAGCGGCTATCAGATCCGTCCCGATGACATCTCCGGAGTTCACCACACCCGCACGGATCGCACCTTGCACCAAAGCTGTTCCCATTTTCCCGCAACCGATCACTCCCAGATTCATGCGGCGACGGTATGGCACTTCCCGGAGCGGGGCGAGCGTCATTTTACTTGGAAACGAAGGTGGCATCCCCATCCTCATGCCCATGCCGACCCTACTGATTATCCTCTTTCTCCTCGCCGGATTCGGACTAAGTCATGGCCAGGCGGAAGAACCGGAGAAGAAGATCGCCGTGGAGATGCCTGGCATCGAGGACTGCATCCCGGAGCCGGTTTCAAAACTCGGTCCGCCCTCTGTTTTCCCATTTCACAACGGACTCGTGACCGCAATCAGCACGTCGAGCAAAAAAGCCCAGACACACACCCTCCAAGGCCTCAATCATTTGCACGGCGGCTGGGAATTCGAAGCGATGCGGCATTTCGCCGTAGCCATGAAAGAGGATCCGCGATGCCTGATGGCGCACTGGGGCATGGTCATCGCGATGCTTTCCCCCTCGCCCGAAACCCAGACACAGCGCCTCGCGACAACAAGCCGCATGCTCGAACTCATCAACGAAGGGGAAGGCACCGAATTGGAACGGGGATACGCCTACGGCCTCATCAAATACATCGACGAGGGGCCGAAGGGTGCTTCGGAGGCTTTCAGAAAGGTCGCCAGAAAATTTCCCGGCGAAGTCCAAGCGGAGATCTTCGCCGCCCTCTTCTCCAGAACCGGCTACGATGAATTTGGCACCGCCACCCCTGATCAGGTCGCCGCGGAAGACCGTCTCCTCAAACTCATCGAGCGCGCCCCGGACACGGCCATTCCCATCCACGCCCTTCTGCTCGTCCGTGCAGAGGCTCCGGATCTGGCTCCTTCGCTCGAACTCGCCCGCAAACTTTGCCAGTTGGTGCCCGACTACGCGCCCTACTATCATGCCCTCGGACATTACGAGTGGCGCTGCGGCGACCACACCAAGGCGGCAGCCGCTTTCGGTCGCGCAGCCAGCCTGCACTTGGCCTGGATGCGGGAAAACAAGGCCACCCCGGCCGATTGCGAGGGCTGGGTGAGGGCGGAGTGCTATCGTGTCGTGGCGCTCGCGTCGAAAGGGGATTTCGACAATGCACTTGCCTCCGCGAAAAAAATCGCTGGCACCAGCGTCGATGCCAAACGCCCCGCGGCGCCCGGTACACGCCAACTCTTATGGAATGCCAAAACCCTCCCCGCCCGCGTCCTCCTTCGCCGCGCCGCCCCCGGTGATTCCACCCTGGCGCTTGCCTGCCTGCCCGCTCCGGAGGAAAGCGAACCTTTCCGGAATCATTCGCTCGCCCACTGGTGGGTGGACGGCCTGAGGATCGCGCTCGAAGCCCAACGCCTCATCGAAGTGAAAGAACTCGACAAGGGTTCCGAGGCAATCAACGCCCTCTCCGTACACGGCCAGGAAATGGCCAAGCGCCAATCTGTGGCAACCGCTCTCGGGGAACAGACCGAGTGGCGCGTATCCTTCCAATCCCTCGAAATGCTTGCCGCCGAGCTTCGCGGAAGCCTCGCACTCGCAGGACCGGCCGACGGCAAGGGTTCCGCCTTTAACTGGTTCCGTGCCACCGCCGATCGGCAGAAGCCAGCCACCATGCTCAATCCACCGATCATCCTCACCCCGATGGCGATGCGGCTGGGCGATTACCACATCGCCCGCAACCAAGGACATCAGGCCGTGGAAGCCTACTCGGAGGCGCTCGTCGCATTCCCGCGCGACATGGAAACCGAGCAACGCCTTGTGAAAGCACGCGCACTCGCGGCGCAACAGCCGAAACCCGTCGAGGAACCGGTGGAATAATCCATCACACACCCGCCAGAACCGCTTTCACCCGACCGTCGATCAACTCGGCGAGGCTGGAATCTCCCTCGTCCCTCAGGAAATCACAGTAGTTCGAAGCCACGGACTCAAGATCCTCCGCATAGGCCATGCCGAGTTCTTCGAAACCGGTCAACGCCTTTTCGAAATGCCTGCGTGCCCAGGCGCGATCCCCTGTCTGCAAGAGAGCCAACGCCAGATTGTTGTGGGATTGCGCGGTATCCGGATGCCTTTCCCCAAAAAGCTCCCTTCGCGTCTCCAAAGCCATCATGTGCATCTCCCGTGCTTGGTCGAGGTATCCGGCAGCCAGATACACCGCGCCGAGATTGTTCGAGACCGCCGCCGTTTCCTCGTGCTTCACCCCCACCTCGGCGTGCATGATCTCCAATGATTTCAGGAAATAATCTTCCGCCGCGTCCAGATTTCCGCTGGCCTTTGCCATGAAGCCGAGGTTGTTCGTGATCGCCGCCACATCCATCTGCAAGGGCGGCTCGTGCTTCTCGAAAAACGCCACCGCATTTTGCCACGCTTCGATCGCTTTTTCAGGACGTTCCTGACCATCATAGGCCGCCCCGAGCATCGCATAGAGACGCCCCACCTGCGCGATGCAATCCGGGCGGTTGTCAAGCTGGTCGATCGCATGCTTCAGATCCTCCGCTGCCTCCACATAATTCCCCAGTTCCAGGAAAAGATCCGCCCGGGACTCTAGCGAGTTCGCGAACGCGTCGATGTTGTCTAACTCCGGCCCAAGCTGCTGCTCGCATTTCTCGACCGCCGCGTTCGCCGCGTGCACAGCTTCGTGAAGATCTCCTTTTGCTCGGAGTGATTCGGCGCGATCCAGCATCATCTGGATCAAATTGGCAGTGGCGGTATCCATAATTGTGTAGGGGGTGTATGCGCAATGGATATGCACAACCCCACCTCATGGCGAGCGGAAATCACCAAGAATCCAAAATCTGTGGATTAGGGCCGATTATCCGGCTCCTTGACGGACGGATCACCTTCCCCTCCCAACCGCTCGATAATCTCCTTCCTCGCGCCCGGCAGCTTTCCGATATGCCCGCGCAGGGCGTCCTCGCCGCTGCCCACTCCGGACACGCCGAGAATTTCCGCAAGCTGCCTCTCGAAATGCCGCAGTGCCCTCAGGCTTGGTTCCTCGGCATCGAGGTGATCGAGCCCTCGCCGCAGTAGGTCGTGCAGCGGCGCATCCGCGTGACCCGGTTCGACCGCGCCCTCGACAAGTTGGCAGAAATACCCGGCCATGAGGGTCGTGGAATATTGGCGACGCAGCCCCTGCCGCCAGTTCGAGATCGCGACCTCCCTCAGGATGTGCAGTTCGCCTTTGCGGGCGCGTGCTACGCCGATTTCCCCGGAGAAAAAAAGGTCGAGTTTCCCTGCGAAGGAGCTCTTCGGGCGCAGCGCCCCTTTCGCCACCGTTTTCAGCAGCCCCTCGTCCTCCGTGAACCAGTGGACGATGAGGCTGGTGTCCGTCAGGCGGGTGGTGCGGATCAGAATGGCCTCGGTCGCGATCACGGGGGGATGGAAGGAAATGAAGTTTCGGCTTGATACGCCCGTTGCACTGCCTTAGCCACTGTTCAGCCACCATGGGACAGCAATCAAACAAAATCATCAAACGCCGCCGCCGTGCGGATTATCTGAAGCGCAAAGAGGAGCAGGCCAAGCTCGGCGGACTGCTGCCCAAGGCGAAAATCAAGAAGGCCGCACCGAAGGCTGAGGCCGGTGAAAAAGCCGTCGTCGCGAAGAAAGCCGCCAAGAAAGCCCCGGCGAAAAAGGCCGCCAAAAAAGCGCCAGCCAAGAAGGCCGCCAAGAGCGAGGAATCCAGCGAGAGCTGATCACCTTCCAAAACCATTCAACAGCCGGCCTCTCCGAAAAGGGAGGCCGGCTTTTTCGCGCCCTCCCGCGCAGTTTCCCCTTTTCTCCCCCGCCCCGTCCCCTACCTTCCCGCCCGCATCCCCTCTTCCTTGGGAGTTGAAACTTGAAATTTGAATTTTATGAAAATCGTCGTCGCATACTCGGGAGGCCTTGATACCTCCGTCCTCCTCCTCTGGCTCAAGGAAAAATACAACGCGGAGATCATCGCGTATTGCGCCGATGTCGGCCAGGGCGACGAACTCGACGGCCTTGAGGCAAAAGCCCTCTCCACCGGCGCATCGAAATGCTACATCGGCGACCTCAAGGAAGACTTCGCCGCGAACTACATTTTCCCGATGATCCAGGCCGGTGCGATCTACGAAGGCCGCTACCTGCTCGGCACTTCCATCGCCCGTCCCTGCATCACGGCGGACATGATCAAGATCGCCCTCGCCGAAGGAGCCGATGCCATCGCCCACGGCGCGACCGGCAAAGGCAACGACCAAGTCCGCTTCGAGCTTTCCGCCGCCGCCCTCGCCCCGAACATCAAATGCATCGCCCCATGGCGCGATGCGGAGTTCCGCAAGCAGTTCCCCGGCCGCGCCGAAATGATCGCTTTCGCCGAGGCGAACAACATCCCGATCAAGGCCTCCATGAAAAAGCCTTACTCGATGGATCGCAACCTGCTCCACATCTCCTTCGAGGCCGGTGCCATGGAAGACCCGTGGTATGACGCCACCACCCCGGCGGACACCGACATGTATGTCCTCTCCGTTTCCCCGGAAGACGCACCCGACGCCGCCGAATACATCCAGATCCTTTTTGAAAAAGGCAACGCCATCGGCCTCAAGCACGACAACCTCGACGCCCTCCTTTCCGAACTCGGCGATGTGAAAGCCACCGGCCAACAGGACGGCTACGCCCTGCTTTCCCCCTACGGCGTGATGCGCGTCCTCAACCTCCTCGGCGGCCGCAACGGCATCGGCCGCGTGGACATCGTCGAGAACCGCTTCGTCGGCATGAAATCGCGCGGCATCTACGAAACCCCCGGCGGCACCATCCTGCTGGCAGCGCATCGCGATCTTGAAACGCTCGTCGTCGATCGCGAGGCGATGCACATCCGCGACTCGCTCATCCCGAAATACGCGCAGCTCGTTTACAACGGCTTCTGGTTCGCCCCCGAGCGCGAGGCCATCCAAGCCCTCGTTACCGAAACGCAGAAAAAAGTCTCCGGCGAAGTCCGCATGAAACTCTACAAAGGCAACGTCATGCAAGCCGGCCGCCGCAGTCCGCACAGCATGTATTCCGAAGCCATCGCCACCATGGAAGGCGGCCAGGAACAGGCCTACAACCAGGACGACGCCACCGGCTTCATCGCCCTCAACGCCCTGCGCCTCAAGGCCGTCGCAAGGCAGAAGTAGCATGGGCCTCGACCTCACCGACAAGCGCTGGATCATCGCCAAAGGCATCCTCCTCGCCTTTCTCGCGGCTCTCTCCGCCGCGCTCCAGTTGCTCGCTGAGTTCCCGCTCTGGCAGGAAACCGCCCTCCTGATGATCTGTATCTGGTCGTCCTGCCGCTTCTACTATTTCCTGTTCCACGTCCTGCACGCCTACGTGGATCCCAGCCTGAAAAGCGCGGGCATCATGGATCTCCTGCGCAAGCTCCGCTCCCGCGAATGAGTAGCCGGATCTCCTGACCGGACAAAATCACCATCCGATTCACCTCGCAATGGGTCGGGACGAAAGCCATCGTCCCGGATGGCATGGGAGATCCTTAACAAACGCTTTCAACATCGGATCTCGCGGCGGATCACCGGCAGACTCTGAAGACCACCTGCCGCCAGTTCTGGGTGATCGCGAAAGCCCTCTTCGCCTCGGAGCGGAAACGCAAGGCGCGCGGTTACCTGATCGGCTTGCTGGTGATGGCGCTGGCCGTCGGCGGCGTGCAAGTGCTGATGAGCTACGCCGGGCGCGATTTCATGACAGCCATCTCCGACAAAAATCCCGCCGCGTACTGGAAGGCGCTAGGCTGGTATCTCGGCACCTTCGCCCTCGCGGTTCCCATCGGCGTTTACTACCGGTGGATCGAGGAGCGGCTCGCGCTGCTGTGGCGAGAATGGATGGCGCAGCACATGGTGAAACGCTATTTCAACAACCGCGCCTACTACCGCCTCCGCAGCTCGCAGAGCGTGGACAATCCCGACCAGCGGATCAGCGAGGACATCCGGAATTTCACGGTCAGTTCGCTGGCCTTCCTGCTCATCGCGCTGAACTCGATCATCACGCTGCTGGCCTTCATCGGCGTGCTGTGGATGATCTCCGGCGCGCTCGTCGCCATCCTCGTCACCTACGCCGTGGCCGGGACGGCGATCAGCGTCCTGATCGGCCGCAAGCTGGTGCGCCTGCACTACCAGCAGTACGGCAAGGAGGCGGATTTCCGTTACGGCCTCGTCAGGGTGCGGGACAACGCGGAGTCCATCGCGTTCTACCGGGGGGAAAAGCGCGAGCACCTCGATCTGGTCAACCGCCTCTCCGCCGCCGTGGCCAACATGGGGCTGATCATCACGCGCAACCGCAACCTCGGCTTTTTCACCAACGGCTACAACTACCTCGCGCTCGTCCTGCCCATCCTCGTGGTGGCGCCGATGTTCATGGCGGGAAAGGTGGAGTTCGGCGTGGTCACCCAGGCGGCGGGAGCCTTCGCGGCGGTGCTGGCCGCCGTCTCGCTGATCATCACCCAGTTCGGCGGGCTGAGCACCTATCTCGCCGGCATCCAGCGGCTCGGAAGCCTGTGGGACGAGCTCGACGAGCAGGACGCGGAGGAAAAACGCATCGCGCTGGAGGCCGCAAAGCCGCCGGAGGAAAACAGCCGCTCGGTGAAACTCGACAAGCTCACCATCATCACCCCCGGCCTCGCGAAAGTGCTGGTGAAAGAGCTGACCTTCGAACTACGCGCCCACCAAAGCCTTCTCATCATGGGCGCGAGCGGCACCGGCAAAAGCTCGGTTCTCCGCACCATCGCCGGCCTGTGGCCCGGTGGCGGGGGGACGCTGGAGCGACCCGCCTTCGCGCACCTGATGTTTCTCCCACAGCGCCCGTACATGGTGGAGGGCAGTCTGCGAGACCAGTTGCTCTATCCCTATCCGGACCACGGCGCGGAGGATGAGGACATACGGAAAACCGTGGCCGACTGCAATCTTTCCGACGTCTTCGCCCGGGTGGACGGCGACCTCGATGTCGTCGTGGACTGGAGCAATGTGCTTTCCCTCGGCGAGCAGCAGCGCATCGCTTTCGCACGCCTGTTCCTAAGGCGGCCGCAGTTCGCGTTTCTCGACGAGGCCACCAGCGCACTCGACGAGAACAACCAGGAGGAGCTTTACCTGAAACTCCGCGGATCCGGCATCAGTTTCATCAGCGTCGGCCATCGCACCACGCTGTTGCAATACCACGACCGCATCCTCGAACTGGATCGCTCGGGCTCATGGGAAATGCGCGGCGGCGAGCACTGAGGCTTCCCAAGCCGCTTTCCCCAACACAAAAAGGGCGTCCCCCACAGATTCATTCTGCCGAGGACGCCCCTGTTGTTGGGGAGATGCGTTTAGCGGTTCTCGGCGTCCACCTTGGCCTTGGCAGCGTTCGCCTCGGCTTCGGCTTTCTTCTTATCGGCATCGAGCTGCGCCTGATCGGAAATCTTGTTCGCCTCAATCCTCGCCTTGTCGATTTCCGCGTTCGCTTCCGTCCGCTCGGTGGCGGCTTTGGCGTCGGCGGCCACCTCGTCTTTGCGCATCTCGATCGCCTCCTCGGCGGCATCTTTGTTGTCTTCAATCGCTGCTTTCTGCTTGTTACAGCTCATCGTGAGGGCTGCGGCGATTGCGATGATCGGGTATGTTATGTGTTTCATTATTTTGGTTTCTTTGGTTGTTTTTGTTCACTTTCTTTCTTTGGAGTCCTCCCACTGGATCGCTCGGAATCTTCCTTCTCGGTTTCAGGTATCTTCGCCGGTTCCTTCGGCTTCGCTTCCTCCCGCTCCTTCGCGGGAGCTACCTTCTCTGGCTGGCGGGGCTCCTCGCGGGTTTCGCGTTTCGATTCCCTTTTCGGCGGGGGGTTCTGGCGAGCCGGCTTCTCCTCGCTCCGCTCCGGCCGGGGCTGCGTCTTCGGAGCAACAGGAACTTCCCCCCGGCGCGGATCCGGCTGTTCCTTCTTGGGTTCGGGCCGGGCTTTTTCATGGGACGGTTTGCGATCGGACGTCTCCTTCTCAGGTTCCGCCTCCGGAGCGCGTTGCGGTTTCGGCGGAGCCTGGTTTTCCTTGAGACGATCCGGGGATCTCCCCACGATCGGTGAGGCGGGGAGCCTGACCTTCGTCGGCTTGATCCCCTTCTCCGCTTCTCCTTTGGCGATGTCCCCGCCGCCTGCCTCAAGTTCCATCCTCTTGTCGCGTGACTTTCGGACTTCACCTCCTTGATCCGTGATCTTCAGCCTGTCCTTCGCGCTCACCGGCTCGACACGCAGCGGGCTGCCCTCCCGCTTCGCCATTTCGTCGAAACGCCCCACCATCAAAGGCTGCCGTTGCCTGGCGTCCGCCGCATCCACCTTGATCCCTTTTTGACCGTCCCATGTGCGAGGCGGTCTTGCGGCCTCATGGTCACGCCGGTAGTCGTAGGACTCCTCGTCTAGGCGCTCCCAGTTCTTATCCTGCCGGTGCATATAACGCCGGCTGGCATACACCGGATCATAGCCGTGGCGGCCGGACTGGTAGGCGTAGGGGGTGTAGTATCCGTCGTCGCGGTATTTTTGTTCGTAGTAGTCGCCGAAGTAGTAGTGGTGATAGTCAGGCCTCAGGAAAAGATGCTCCATCATCGCCACAAGGCCGATGGCGATCACCGGCGAGTAAGAATGGCCGGGGCTTGAATGATAACCGGGGTGGAATTGCACTGGCGCGTAGAGCACGCCCCTCCTGTCAAAGCTGCGATCCCAGTAGCCGTCCACAAAGACGTAGCCGCGCGGAGTCCAAACATATTGCGCGGGGATCCAGTCCCAATCCGAGCGGCCCTGCACCCAGTAGCCCGGCCTCCAGGCGTAGCGCTCCTGGCTCCACATCCACGAGCCGGGCGTCCATGTATGGTCCATCGATGGAGCCTCGATGTTGGGGCCGATCTCGACCGTCACGGGAGGCCTGGGCAGATAGGTTGTT
The DNA here is from genome assembly GCA_043747935.1 of Akkermansiaceae bacterium. Taxonomy (GTDB): domain Bacteria; phylum Verrucomicrobiota; class Verrucomicrobiia; order Verrucomicrobiales; family Akkermansiaceae; genus Luteolibacter. The sequence goes on along the minus strand of JAYTOE010000101.1, from coordinate 2,062 downwards.
TCCTCAAGCGACGCATCCGCCCAGTAGCCGGAAATCCACTGGTGGCCTTGCCCGCTCACGCCCCAGTAGCCTGACGTCCACCGACGTCCGGGCGGGAGCTCGCGCCATGTGCCGCTGATCCAGAGAAAGTCCCCACGCTCGTCGTCCCAACCCCAGTATCCCGGAATCCAGTTAATGTTGTCCCCAACCGGCCGCGTTTCCGGAGGAAGCTCATCGATCGCCTCGGGGGGAGCCTTCGCGACAATGACGCCCGATTCGGGATTGTAGCTGACCGTTCCAGCAAACGCCTCATGCACCGGCCCGCGGGTAAGCACCTGCGTATCACCGCCGTCGTCTCCAGGGTCCGCCTGTCCTTTGGCCGTGCCGGGACAGAGGCAGAAAAGCGCAACTTGAGTCGCTATCATTCCATATCTGGAAATCCAGCGGATCAGGCAGACAGGTTTTCTGTTCTGGAGAATCTCAAATAATTTGTGTTTCATAATATGCTTGGTTTACATTGACTCTCCAAACCTCACATACCTACCCTCTTGATGATATGGGGTGTAACTCTACTTTTTGCGCGGGACATGGTCGGCACATCATTTGCAGGATAAGTGGGGTTACACCCCATGGTGCTTTGTGTGTTCCAGCCCATATTTGGGTAGTGAGAGGGTCACAAAGGCCGCTGCTCCAACCATACAACACACCATGAAAAACAAATACCTGAAACAGGCCATGCTGCTCATCTCGATGGCGGCGCTCAATCAATCCGCGTTCGCCGAGGAAGACAAGGTTGATAAAGCCGTCACCAAAGAGATCGCATCCGTGATGCCCGGCTCGCTGACCACGGTCATCGCAGACAGCGCCACGTTCTCGACCCTCACCACGGCCCTCAAGGCGGCGGGACTCGATTTGACCCTTGGCGGAAAAGACGAGTTCACCATCTTCGCGCCGACGGACGAGGCCTTCGGCAAACTGCCCGAAGGAACGCTCACCAAGCTGCTGCTTCCCGAGAACAAGGAGAAACTGCGCATGCTGCTCCTTTATCATGTGGTGGCCGGCAAGGTTTTCGCGGCGGATCTCACCGACGGCGATGTGAAAACCGTCAACGGCGAGAAGATCGAAGTGAATGTCTCCGACGACAAGATCGAGGTCGATGGCGAGAAGGTTTTCAGCGCCGATGTCACCGCCACCAACGGCGTCATGCACAGCGTCGGAGTGGTGCTTGTTCCCGATTCCCTGGACGGATTCGTGGGACTCGATAACTGAGCATACCCATTTCACCGAATGGCATGGACGCCTGCGGCTCGCCGCAGGCGTCTTTTTTGTTCCGAGGATGATTGTGCCGGGACGCGCCCCGTTTATCAATCACCCAAAGCTAGCGCCCCGCGCAATCTCCGCCCACCGTGCCAAAAGCCGAACGCCTGCGCGGCACGCCTGAAGATGAGTTTGCAGCCGTCTCTGGCCTAACTTCTCGCCTGGGCGTGAGCCTCTACAAACCACAGCCATTGATCGATGCCGCGTGTAACTTCGGTGAAAAGATCCGCTGTCACCGCATCGTTGAGTTCCTCCGCCTCGCCGATGGTTGTGCGTGAGTGCCCGCCGAATGCGGCCAGCGCCGCTGCCACGGCATTCACATGCGCCAAGCCGTCCGCGAGGCCGAGGGAGTATTCCGGCAGGCGCGTGCCGCCTGCGGCGAGCCTCACCGTGCCCTCCGCGCTGCCTCCCAATTGGACGATGCGCTCGGCCATGAGATCCACGTAGCCTTCCACGGCCTCGCTGATTTCATCAAACAACTTGTGAAGGGCGATGAAACTGGGCCCTTTCACATTCCAGTGCGCCTGCTTCATCTGCATTTGCAGGTCGATGGCCGAGGCGAGCCTCAGGTTCAGCAGCAGGATCAGCTCGCCGCGCTCGTCGGGAGGAAGATCGATGCTTGTTTGATAGGAAATGGGAGAATCCTCCTCGGTCGTGGGTTGAATTTTCAGGCTCTTCAGCAAAATCTGTGGGTGAATTTTGGTTCGGGAAGTTTTCCAAGTGTATGGAATAGAGTGATTTGCAGCAATTCAAAGCTGCGGTAGCC